>DATBIR010000079.1:0-30586 GCA_036556825.1 Beijerinckiaceae bacterium | reverse complement strand
GAAGACCGTGCCGAGCGAGGAGGCGAGAATGACCTTCTTCTCCTCACGCGTCATCGGGCGGGCTCTGGTTTCAGCGGCAAGGCTTGCGGTTGGTGGCATAAGGCGTCCTCCTGGCTGTCCGCGACTGCGGGTTTCTTCGGCGCGCTGCGCGGTGCGGGATTGCGTGGAGGATTGCTCAACTACCTACCAATTTCGCGTTTGTCCCTCCCACATTCGTCGTTGGCCTTTAGTCTAAACTGCGCCACAGCTTACTTTTCTCGCTACGGGCGCTACCGCGGACGTTACGCCTCGGGCAACATGGCAGAAGATCGCTCCGGAGACTTGCCGCCCTGCTACGGTCATGCGCACGGTTACTCGCCATACGCCCCTCTTCGCTCTTGATGCGGTCGCGTTCGACACCGAGACCACCGGTCTCGACCCGAGCACGGCACGGATCATCGAGATCGGCGCGGTATTCGTAAGCAGCGGGCGGGTTCTGGAGGAGCGGAGGCTTCAGAGCTTCGTTGCCATACGCGAACGCGTTCCGGCGATGGCGACCGCCGTGCACGGCATCACGGACCAGGATCTCTCCGAGGCCCGCCCCTTCGCGGCGGTCTATGAGGAGCTCAAGGATTTCATCGGCCCGCGCGTCGTCGTCGGCCACACGCTCGGCTTCGACATGGCCGTGCTCAAGAAGGAATGCGAACGCGCCGGCGTGGCCTTTACCGCGTGGCCGACGCTCGACGTGCGTTTTCTGGCCGAGATCGCCGATCCGACCCTGGCGAGCTTCTCGCTCGAGGGGCTGGCGGCGTGGCTCGGCCTGCCGGTCTCCGACCGGCACCGGGCCGTCGGCGATGCGCGCATCGCAGGCGACATCTTTCTGGCCCTCGCGCCGAAACTCAGAAGCTCCGGCATCAGGACCTTCGGCGAGGCGGCGCGCGCCTGCAGCCGCCTGACGCGTGTGCTCGATCATCATCACCGGGCGGGCTGGGTGGAGCCGAGCGCCGATCTCATCGAGGCGGACCGTCACGAGGTCGAGCGACGCCTCGACAGCTTTCCCTATCGGCACCGGGTCCGCGACGTGATGACCCGACCCCCAACTTTCATTGCGGACACGGACCCGGCGCGCGAGGCGCTGGCGCGTCTGATCGACGGGCGCATCAGCTCGCTGTTCGTAGGCTCGCCCGAGACCCCGGCATCCGCGACAGGGATCGTGACCGAGCGCGATCTCCTGCGGGTGATTCGCCAACGCGGTCTCGCGGCCCTCGAGGCGCCGGTCGGGGCGCTCGCAAGCCGCCCCTTGATCACGGTGTCACAGGACGCCTTCGCCTATCGGGCGATCGGCCGCATGCGCCGCTGCAACATCCGTCACCTCGCCGCCGTGTCGCAACGGGGTTACGTGGTCGGCGCACTTTCGGCCCGCGATCTGCTGCGCCAGCGCGCCGATGCGGCGATCGTGCTCGGCGACGACCTCGATGCGGCAGACGACGTTGCAGGGCTGGCGCGCGCCTGGGCCAAGGTGCCGGCAGTCGCCGCCAGTCTCGTCGAAGAGGGCGTGAGCGCGCGCGATGTCGCCGGCGTGATCGCCAGCGAGCTGCGCGCCCTGGCCCGCCGCGCCGGCGAACTCGCCGAGGTCCGTATGGCCCGAAAAGGCAAGGGCGGGCCGCCGTGCGCCTATGCGCTCCTGGTCCTCGGCTCGGCAGGGCGGGGCGAGAGTCTCCTCGCCCTCGATCAGGACCACGCCCTCGTGTTCGAGCATGGCGACCCCGATGGCCCGGAGGATCGCTGGTTCGCGGAGTTCGGAAGCGACGTCAGCGACACGCTGCACGAGGTCGGCTTGCCCTATTGTCCGGGCGGCGTCATGGCTTCGAAGGCTCCGTTCCGCGGCTCACTGCAAACCTGGCGGCAACGAATCTCGCAGTGGGTCGGGCGTGCGCGCCCCGAGGATCTGCTCAACGTTGACATCTTCTACGACATGCGTCCCGTGCACGGCGATGCCGGCCTGGCCTCCACCCTGTGGGAGGGCGCCTGGAAGGCAGCGCGGAGCGCATCCCCCTTCCTCAAGCTGTTGGCTGAAGCCAATGCCATCGACGACACGCCGTTCGGGCTGTTCCGGCGCCTTGCGGTGCACGAGGGGCGCATCGACCTCAAGCGTCACGGCCTCAGGCCGATTGTCGCCAACGCGCGCCTGCTCGCGCTTCGGCACGGGGTGGCCGCGCATGCCACCGCGGAGCGACTCGAGGGCGTGAAGGCCTTGGGCGTCGGCGGCTCCAGCGACCTCACGGCTGCCGACGCCATCCACGAGCGAATCCTGGAACTCATTCTGCGCGCGCAGCTTGCCGACCTTGCCACCGGCACGCCGGCCTCCAATCGCGTGCCGCTGGCCGTCATCGAGCAGCAGCGCGGCGGGACAGGCGCGCTGAAGAAGGATTTGCGGCTGGTCGCGAGCCTCGACGATCTCGTGCGTGACCAGCTTTCATGACGCGAGCCGGGCTAGACGCATAACCCAGCGCATGGGCCGCCACCGGACTACTTGCCGGCCAGCGAAAAGAGCAGGGCCAGGACGCCCAGGACGACGGCGACCGTTGCCGTCCAGCTCGCAAAGACGAGATAGGTTTCCTGCAGCACGGCGGCACAGACGCGCTGCGCGCAACCTTCGGGAGGCCGATGCTCCTTCGGCAGATACAGCCACATCTCCGTCCTACGGTGGTTCTTGCGCGGAGCCTCGTAGGCCTTCAGCATCAGGACGGCCGTCATGAGAAGGCTCAGGATGGCGCCGGCCTGAAACGCTGACCGCGGCTCGAAGGACAGGCCGACCATCACGCAGAAGATGGCGAGCGAACCGAAGCTGCAGGCGCGCAGCACCGTCTCGAACGCGATGCGACGCATGTAATCCATTTCGCCCTCGCCTTCGCGCCCCGCCGCCCGGTCCTCCTCAACTCGGGCAGCATAAGGCCGGTTTCCGCAAAGGGAAGAAAAGCTGACGACCTCGTGATCAGAGGCCGATGGCGAAGAAATTGCCCATGGCGGGAAGTGTCAGCAAAGCCGTGCTGGCGAGCCAGATCCACAGCGAAGCATCCGGGGAATTGTCCTTCGTCCCGACGATCCGCTCATAGATCGCAGCCGGGATGCCGCCGAGAATGATCGTGGCGGTCGACACCATCAGCGAGGCGAACATCAGCGTGAGCGGCACGCTGCCGAACAGCAAGGCCGGCGCCAGGATCTGCATATGGATGAGTGCGAACAGCAGCCAGAGCTGGTTGAACAGGCCGTTGACCATGCCGAAGAAGGCGATGCCGACGAAATAAAAGGTCCGATCCATTGGCAGCGCTCAGCCGGTGCGCGGGACGGCGCCCGCCCAGAGGAACACGTTCAGCAGCAGCACGCGCAGCCAGAACAGCCAGACGACGGCGAACAGCCACACGATCACCGGAGCCGCCACCTTCGGGGTCACTGCCGCCACAGCCGTCACCACCGGGTCGGTGAGGAGGCAGAAAAAGCGCCAGATGTAGTTCCGGGAATCCGGACCGACGATCAGACCGAGCAATGCGCGTCCGAGCAGCGTGTACATCAGGGCCGCCAGGATGAAGTTGGGCAGGTGGAAATACCAGAGGGACAGGATTGGATACGAAGCGCCTGTGGGCATGCTCTCATCGCCGTGTTGGGCGCCGCTGCCGCGGCGCCGCGCTCATGAACGCGCCGCCTGCGAAAAGAAACGGGGCCCCAAAGGGCCCCGCTGCAGAGCTGTGACGAAGGTTAATCAGGTTGTCTTCTCTTCGAGAACCGTGCGGCCGCGCGGCTTGCGGATCTCGTCGACATAGGCCTGCATCTCCTTCGACGGCTCCTTGCCGAGCAGGCTCACGACGATGATGGTCAGGAAGCCAAGCGGCATCCCGAGCAGGCCGCAGTTGATGTTGTTGAGGTTGAACCACCCAACCTTGTTGGCGAGCGGGTGCGCCAGCGTCGGGAAGCTCTCCATGGCGTTCGGCAAGGTCATGGCCTTGGCGATGTCCACGATCGGCAGGCCGGTCACCGGGTTGAGGAGCGACGTCATGCCGAAATACTTCACGCCGACGCCCGGGAAGTAGCGCGTCGTCACGAGGTAGAACAGGCACAACCCGAAGCCCGCAATGATGCCGGCTATAGCCCCGGCCGTGGTCGTGCGCTTCCACCAGATGCCCATCACGAGACCGGGGAAGTTGCCGGCCATGGCGAGCGAGAAGGCCCAGCCGACCATCGCCAGGATGTCCGACGGCTTGGTCGAAGCGGTGTATGCGGCCCCGACCGCGACGACGAGCAGGAGCGCGCGAGCCACAGAGAGGCGCCGGATCGTCGGCGCGTTCGGGTCGAGCATCTTGTAGTAGACGTCGTGGCTGAGCGCGTTGGCGATGGCGAGCAGAAGCCCGTCGGCGGTGGACAGCGCGGCGGCGAGGCCGCCGGCGGCCACCAGACCCGAGATCACGTACGGCAGGCCGGCGATCTCCGGCGTGGAGAGCACGATCACATCGGTATTGATGGCGAAATCCTGCAGGCGAACAACGCCCGGATGCCCGGCGATCGCCTTGCAGGCCTCGATCACTGCCTGCACGCTGCCTGCGTTCTTGCCGCAAACCTGGATCAATCCGAGCTCGCCCCATGTAAACATCCAGGGACGGATGTTCTCCAGGTCTCTGCCGATGATGTTGGTGTAGACCTCCAGTTTCGAGAAAGCTGCGTAGGCCGGTGCCGAGAAGTAAAGCAGGAAGATGAAGAACAGCGACCAGGCAACCGACTGGCGCGCCTCACGCACGCTCGGGGTCGTGAAGTAGCGCATCAGGATGTGCGGCAGCGACGCCGTGCCGACCATCATGCAGAAGATGATGCCGAAATAGTTCAGCGGCGAGTAGTTGATGAACGGCTCGAGGTGCGCCTTGAGCGACCCTGCCGGACAAGTCGCGGCGGTGCACATCACGGCAAGGTTCTGCTGCACCATCTGGGCTTCGCGCGCGGTGATCTCCTGCAGCGCGTGGCCGTAAGTAAGCTCAGGGACGGGGATGCCGTATTTGCGTGTCGACAGGATCACGATCGGCGTCAGGTAGGCGATGATCAGCACGATATATTGCGCGATCTGCGTCCAGGTCACTGCCCGCATGCCGCCCAGCATCGAGCAGAGCAGGATGCCGGCCAGCCCGGCAAAGACCGCCCACTCGAAAGGCATGCCGAGAAAGCGCGAGGCGATGATGCCGGTGCCGTAAACCTGCGCCGTGACGTAGGTGAACGAGCAGCACACCAGCACGATGACCGCGAGCATACGCGCGAAGTTGCCGCCGAAGCGGAACGCGAAGAAGTCGGGCACCGTGTAGGCGCCGAACTTGCGCAGATACGGTCCGACCAGGATCGACACCAGCACGTAGCCGCCGGTCCAGCCGAGCACCCAGGCGAGCCCGTCATAGCCGAGCAGGAATAGCGTGCCGGCCATGCCGACGAAGGACGCGGCCGACATCCAGTCGGCGCCGGTCGCCATGCCGTTGTAGAAGGCCGGAACGCGTCGCCCGGCGACATAATATTCCGAGATTTGCGCGGTGCGCGTCATGATCCCGATCACCGCGTATACAATGATCGTGAAACCGACGAACATGTAGCCCAGGAGCCAGTTCGGAACGCCGACCTGTTCGAGGACCGCGATCAGGATGATGAAGGCGATGAAGCCACCGGTATAGGTGCCGTACATCCGCCCGAGATTCTTGATGAAATCCGAGCTGGCGGCGGAAGCGTGAGTCGACATATTGGCCTCCCTCAATCGTCTTCGGCGACGCCGTGCTCGCGGTCGATGCGGTCCTGCTGCTTGGCGAACACGAACAGCATGACCACGAACGCGATCAACGAACCCTGCGCGGCCATGTAGAAGCCGAGCGGGAAGCCGAGCACCGGGATGACGATCTTGTTGAGCGGCACCACGAACATGTGGACGATGTAGCCGAAGAAGAACCAGAGCCCGAGATGCGTCAGCATCAGCCTGGTCGTTCTTCTCCAATGTTCCCTATCGTTTTCGCTTTGCATTTGTGATCTCCCCAGACTGAGCTCCTTACGCACCCATCACGCGCAAAGGTTGCATTCTTCCCCAGCAAGAATCACGGTGGCTGTCAGCCAAGCGGACGGCCGATTCACACGCAGCCGCGGGTCTTCCGAGACAGGCTAACAGTTTGCGTCACAATGGCTCACTAGACGTTCGTCGTAAGACTTTGGGAGGCCGGCCCGCGGATGGGACCCTCGCCTTCGGCCACGGACGGGAACGCGAGTTCTTGGGGCTTGGCTCATCCAATGGCTCACAGGGACCAGGCCCGACTGCCGCCGATGTCTTGCGGGAGTCGCCACCACTGACGGCTGCCTGCCCTTGTCGAGCGGAGCCGCGCAGGGATACGGGAAGAGGATGGGTCTGTTCGATATCTTCCGCCGCCCCCCGCCTATCCGCGATGTCGCGGAGCTCGCCGACTTCATCGACCGGAACGCAGCCTTCCTGGTGCAGAAGGGAATGTACGAATATTCGCGCGCCCGGGCCGGGCACTATGCCAAGGTCCTGTTCGCCGAAAAAGGATTTCAGCAGGCGATCGAGCGGTCACGCTGGCGCGCCTATCCGCTCGGCCTGGCGATGGTCGCGGAGCTTGTCGAGGGCGTGCTTCGTCCTCATGCCGGGGACCGGCGGCAGGCCTTGCATGCGCTCACGGCCCTCGTGCTGTCGATCTACGATCGCTATGCCGTGCCCGCCGTGCTGGAGGAGGCCGAGTGGCGCGAGGCACGCAGCGAGCTCGAGCGCCGTCTCGGCGTTGTCGGCATTCACGCCGTCAAGCACGCCAAGGACATCCCCGCATCGTTCGCCGAAGCGTATTTTTCCCTGATGCCGATCGACAAGAGGCTGCGCGCCAGCGAGTTCCCGACCATACACAATTACCTGAGGGTGACGCTGATCAATATGCACGAGGAATTCTCCACCCGCGTGCATGGCGCCGCGGTGGCTCACATGCTGGCGGCGCCTCAGCCGTGAGCGCGGAGTGGAGGTTCGACGCGCCGCAACCTGGCCTCTGCAGCGCGTCCGCGAGGCAGGCTTTTCGCTGGTCGCGCGGTCAATTAGATTGGCTGAACGACCGGCCGGCAAGGCGCCCCGAGCCAAGGAGGACAAGTGACCGGCGAAATCTTGATCGTCATCGCCGATGACCACCCGTTGTTCCGCGGCGCTCTGCGCCAAGCGGTCGGCTCCATCCTGCCGGCCGCCAAGGTCATTGAAACGGGCGGCCTCGACGAGCTGACGGCGACCCTGGAGCGGGACAAGGACGTCGATCTCGTGCTGCTCGACCTGACGATGCCGGGCGTGCAGGGGTTTTCCGGGCTGCTCTACCTGCGTGCGCAGTTTCCCCAGGTGCCGGTTGTCATCGTGTCGGCGCACGAGGACGTGGCCGTGATCCGACGTTCCCTGGAGTTCGGGGCTTCGGGTTTCATTCCCAAATCCCTCACCATCGATCAGATCGGGTCGGCCTTGACCACCATCCTGTCGGGTGGAACCTGGACGCCCCCGGACGTCGACCTGAGCGCGCCCGATGATCAGGAGTTGGCAGAACTCCTGCGCGGCCTCGCCCTGCTGACGCCGCAGCAGGTGCGCGTGCTGATGATGCTGTCGGAGGGGCTGCTCAACAAGCAGATCGCCTACGAGCTCGGCGTCTCGGAAGCGACCGTGAAGGCGCACGTCTCCGCCATCCTACAGAAACTGCGGGTCGACAGCCGCACCCAGGCGGTGATCGCCGCGTCGAAGATCGGCGCTGTCCTGAAGCCGCCGATGACCGTCCTGGAGTAATCGCCGGGATCGTGCGCCAGCCCCGCGGCGCACGTAGATGGCGCGTCACCGATCGTTCCGTCGCAAGGCACTGAAGACAAGAAGCGCAACGGACGCCAGCCGGCTCAAATTGGACGAATTGGCCGCTTTTGGATTAGGCATCCCCGCAAAGCCAGCGTGGAGGGCAAGGTGCAGGATTTTCTCGGCGGGCCGCTTTGGTCCGTGCTGGTCAAGCTGGTCTTCCTGTCGCTGCTGGTCGGCGCGCTGCTCGCCTTTCTCGACGTGACGCCGCTCGAGCTGTTCGACCGCATCGCCTTCCTCGTGCGCTCCGTCTTCGGCCTGGGCTTCGAGACGATTCGCGATGTCGGGCGCTGGATCGTCTATGGCGCCGTTATCGTCGTGCCGATCTGGCTGATCTCGCGGCTGTTCAGGTCGCGCAGCTGACCCAGGTGACGGAGCGTCTGCAAAGGTCACAGGGCAGGCAGGATATGCCGTCCGCCGGCGCCGAGCGGCAGCGGCTTCACCCAGCTCACCGCAGCAAGCGGCAGCGGCCCGTAGAGATGCGGAAAGAGATCACCGCCGCGCGAGGGCTCGTAAAGCAGGACAGGGCCGAGCGCCTCGGCATCGACGGCGACCAGCAACAGGTCGGTCTGGCCCGCGAAATGTTTCGCGGCGGTCTCGCCGACCTGCGCCGCGGTCGAGAAGTGGATGAAGCCGTCCTGCACATCGACCGGGGCGCCTGAAAAGACGCCGGCGCGTTCCGCTCGCCGCCACAGCGGCTCGGGACAGATCTTGTAAATCAGCGTCATCCTGCGCCCATTGGCCGAGTTGATCGGAGCGCGCGAGCCGGCGGCAAGCAAGGCACGCAAAGAAAAAAAGCGCAGCCGACGCCACCCTCCGGACTTGCCAGCTTAATTTCCTACTGGCAGGCTCGACTTCCCACAAGCGCCTGGGGCTGGGTCGCGTGCGGCGGAACGATCCTGCCCTCCTCCCTTGTGGCCAAATGCGCCCGGACCAACCGGGACAGGGCTTGACCGGCGAAGCGGCTGCCAATTCGCCGGAGACGCTGCAACCCTCGCCATCAGGGTGACCCATGCTCTCGCACGCGCGCATCTGGACCGCCATAGACCGGCTCGCCGAACGGTACGGCCTCTCGGCATCGGGACTTGCCCGGAGGGCCGGCCTGGACGCGACGAGCTTCAACCGCTCCAAGCGCACGAGCCCCGACGGGCGCGACCGCTGGCCTTCGACCGAGTCGATCTCGAAGATCCTCAACGCTACCGGCGCCAGCCTCGACGAGTTCATGCGGCTCGTCGATCCCGGCGTCGGCCAGGCACGGACCATGATCCCGCTGATCGGACTGACGCAGGCAGGCGCCGGCCGCTTCTTCACCGACGAGGGCATGCCGGCCGGTGGCGCCGGCTGGGAAGAGGTCGAATTCCCGGATCTCTCCAACGAGAAGGTGTTCGCGCTCGAGGTGCAAGGCGACTCCATGCAGCCCCTTTACCGTGACGGCGACGTGCTGGTCGTCTCGCCGACGGCGAATGTGCGCAAAGGCGACCGCGTTGTTGTGAGGACCAAAGGCGGCGAGGTGACCGCGAAGGAACTGAAGCGGCGCACCGCCAAGAGCATCGAGCTTCGCTCGCTGAATTCGGAGCATCCCGACCGCGTCATCCCGACGAACGAGATCGCCTGGATGGTGCGTGTGATGTGGGCACGGCAGTAGCTCCGAAGCGGACCGCTTCAGGTCGCCTCGCTCCCGCTCCAATGTTCTTTGAGGCGCATGATCCCGGAGCAAGTCCGGGACAAGCCTTATTCGGCGAAGCGGGTCGACTTCGTCGGATCGCTCTAAGCGGGCTCGAGCTGGCCCGAGCCGCGTGCCTCAAGGAAAGCCTGGTGCTCGCGCACGAGATCGCCCGACAGGGCCTTGGCGATGAGAGCGCGCGTCTCGGCGACGCCGTAGAGCGCGACGAAGGAGCCGAAGCGCGGCCCGCGCTCCTGCCCGAGCAGGATCTGGTATAGAGCCGCGAACCACGTCTGCGATACGCCTGGCCGCCCATCCGGGCTCTTCGTCTTCCCTGATGTGTCGGGAAAATGCGATCGGCCGATCTCGTAGACGACGGCCTGCAAGGCTTCCGCGTCGGTCGAGCCTTCCAGCGGGCCCAAGGCCTCGGCCAGCTCCGACAGGGCCTGCCGCTCCGCCTCGTTGGGTAGACGATAGGTCTTGGCGGGACGCACGAAATCGCGGAAATAGCGCACCGCATGGCCGACGAGCCGATCGAGACGTGGATGCGTCTGCGGCGAGACTTCCGGCGCATAGCGGCGGATGAAGCCCCACAGCACCGCCGGCTCTTCCGAATTTGCCACGGCCACGAGGTTGAGCAGCATGGCGAACGAGATCGTCGTGCCAGGCCGCGCCGCGCTCGGCGAGACCAGCTCCGGCGCCGGCGGGGCGCCGGCATGGATGTGCCAGACCGGGCTCGCGAGCTGCGCCTTGCCGTCCTGCTGCGGAAATTTTTCGAGGAAGGTCAGGTAGTCGTCGACGTGCCGCGGGATCACGTCGAAATACAGCCGCTTCGCCTCGCGCGGCTTGTTGTACATGAACAGCGCCAGGCTCTCCGGCGTGCCGTAGGCGAGCCACTCGTCTATGGTGAGACCATTGCCTTTCGACTTCGAGATTTTCTGGCCCTTCTCGTCGAGGAAGAGTTCGTAGTTGAAGCCTTCGGGCGGCAGGCCGTCGAGCGCCCGCGCGATCTCGCCCGACAGCTTGACGGAGTCGATCAGGTCCTTGCCGGCCATCTCATAGTCGACGCCGAGCGCGACCCACCGCATGGCCCAGTCGGGCTTCCACTGCAGCTTGGCATGCCCCCCGGTAACCGGCGTTTCAAAGCGCTCGCCGCTGTCCGGATCGCGCCACACGATGGTGCCCGCATCGCGCTTCACCTCATCGATCGGCACCTGCATCACGTCGCGCGTCCTCGGGTGGATCGGCAGGAACGGCGAATAAGTCTGCTGGCGCTCTTCCCGCAAAGAGGGAAGCATAATGGCCATCACGGCATCGTAGCGCTCGAGCACCTTCAGCAGCGTCGCGTCGAACCGGCCCGAGCGGTAGCACTCCGTTGCCGACAGGAACTCGTAGGCGAAGCCGAAAGCATCGAGAAAGGCGCGCAGGCGCGCGTTGTTGTGGTGGCCGAAGCTCTCGTGCGTGCCGAAGGGATCGGGCACCTCGGTCAAGGGCTTGTTGAGATAACGGGCAACCATCTCCTTGTTGGGGATGTTGTCGGGAACCTTGCGCAACCCGTCGAGGTCGTCGGAGAAGGCGAACAGACGGGTCGGAATCCGGTCCTCGGTCAGCACCCGGAAGGCATGGCGAACCATGCTCGTGCGCGCCACCTCGCCGAACGTTCCGATATGCGGCAGGCCGGAGGGGCCGTAGCCGGTCTCGAACAACGCCTCGGTCTTGCCGGTGCGTTCGAGCCGCTGGACCAGCTTGCGCGCTTCCTCAAAGGGCCACGCGGTCGCCGTGCGGGCGGCTTCGGCGAGCGCTGGATCGACAGTGAGGGGGCGAGTCATGGCGTCACAAGGTTTGAAAATCAGGTGTGGTTCATCCCCCGCCTTCAGGCGAGGAACGACGGTGCGGCGGCGCCGCGAGGCAGGGCTATACCAGCTCCAGTATGACGCTGCGCGCCATGAGCGCCCCTGCCCTCCCCTAAAGGGGAGGGATGACCTGCGCAAGGACCCTTCAGGGACCGCGGATCAAAACGGGCTGACGGGAAAAAAGCGCAGATAGAGCTCGGCATAGCGCCCCTCCTCCCAGAGGCGCTGCAGCGCGAAGTCGAGGGCGCGGCGCAGGTTCTCATCCTCCTTGCGCAGCACGAAGCCGATGCCCTCGCCGAAGAAGCGACTCTCGAGATACGCCCCCCCGGTCAGGTCGCAGCAGCCTGCCGCCTCGGTGCCGCCGATCCACAGCGCAAGGCCCAGGCCGTCGCCAAACACGTAATCGACCTCGCCACGGCGCAGTGCAGCCGTGGCGGCCGCGAGCGTTGCGAAGGTCTTCGCCGCGGCCCGCGGGAAGAATGTCGTGAAATAGGCCTCGTGCGCGGTGCCCGTCACCACGCCGACGGCGCGCCCGTCGACCGCCTGGGCTCCGGGGCCGAGCACGCGGTCCTTCAGAGCGGCAAAGCGCGCGGGTGTACGAAAATATGGCAGCGAGATCGTGAAGCGTCGCCGCAGCTCGGCGCGGATGGGAACCGCCGCCGCGACCACGTCGCCGCGTCCCTCGGCCAACGAGTCCAGCAGCGTGTCGAAGCGGCGTGCCTGGACCGTGCAGGTGATGGCCAGGCGCTCGCAAGCCGCGCGCGCCAGCTCGACCGAAAACCCGGTCGGGCTGCCGTCGGGCCCGGCGAAATGCAGCGGCGGGAATTCGTCGTCGGTCAGAAACCTCACCGTGCGCAGGCCGGTCAGATCGGGCCGCTCGAGCCGGGCTCGGGGGTCCCAGAAGTTGGGGATCGCGACGCCCTCGGCCGCGGCGCGGTGTACCATCGCGGTCGTGAGAAGCAGGCAGGCAAGAGCAAGAAGGCGCAACTGCATGATCGGGCAACATCCATCGGCGTCGGCGCCCGGAGCTATCGTCGTTGGCGATTTAACGTCAAGGTGCCCGCACCCACCCTTTCCGGGCGGCTAAAGCAGGATCGCTTCGGATTGAATCGATCCCGCTCTTCTTCTCCTTGAATCGCATGATCTTTTTCGGCGAAGCGGTTATCCACTTCGCCGAGTCATGCTCCAAGGCCTCCGGGGGAAGCATCCGCAGGAAGGGTTAACCCAATCCTGCCGTTTCGGGCGGGCGGAAGGCCGCATCCGCGCGCAGGCGTCGGCACCCGACGACAATCGAAACCGGACGCCGATGGCGTCACGTGCGGAGCAGCGTCTCGGCCATGCGCTCATGCAGATCGGCCAAGCGCAACACGAGCCCCTGCCGTTCGCCTCGGCGCTGGGCTTCAAGGCGGGCAAAGAATTTCTTTGCTCCGTCCTCCCCCATCCATTTTTCGAGATTGGCGCGGTCGCTCCGGCAGCGCGCATCAATGTCCGCCAGCGCCCTGAGAACTTTGCGGATCTCGGATTGGAGCTCGTCATGCGAGGCAACCTGGTCCGCGCCCTTGCGCCACGCAATGGATATCGTCATTGCGGCCCCCTTTGGCTCTTGTTCTTCGATCAAGCTAGCTCGTCGCCAGATGATTCGCTTTCGAAAAGATTAGCACAGCGGCCGTTGTGCACCAAAGATCGGGCGGGCGGATCGAGACGACTTCGCAATTCGGCCTCGCCCCGCAACCGCCATGCGCACGCCGGCTCCCGTCCGCTCAAGCCGGGCGCCTCGCCTGTATTTCGATCAGTGAAGTCTGGACGTGGCCCGCATGCGCCGGATGAGAACACGCTGACGAGCGCAGCTTTCGTTCTGATACGGCTTGCTGCTTGATCCCGGATCAAGCCCGCAACGGGCTGGCGCCGGATCAGATCCGGGCCGGCTCCGCTGGGTCGTGCTTTCCACCTACGATGTTCAGGTCCGTCGCGCTGATCACAATAGGGTATGCGCACGTTGGGCGGCAGACCGGTCACCGCGCAAGCCACAGGTTTTTGCGACCGGTCGGGCCAGTCGACAAAAAATTCCCCGCGGCAGGGGAGTGCCGAGCGGGGCAGAGGGGCTCGCCCAAATTAGGGACTCAGCGCCGCGCATTCACATAGAGGTAGCTTGGCAGCACAAGGCCGAGCAGGCACGCGACGGCATTCACGACGGAGCGGGGTTGCTCAATCCTGAACGATCCCGCTCCCGACCTCCTTCGAGCCGCATGACGTTACGCGGCGACGCGGTGACCACCCGCGATTGAGTTGGGGCAGGCTTTCGCCGGGTCATCCTCTAGAAGCACCAGGCGAGCGCGGCGAGGACGAAATCGTTGAACACGGCGGGGCCATGGCGCCACCACAAGAGGAGGCCGGCGATGACGAGGCACAGGCCGGCTCCCGCCAGGATGAGCGGGGCCGAGCGGCTCGGCCGCTGCAACTGCGCCTGCTGGTCGGCGGTGACGCCCATGCGAGCCTCTCATGCCATCCGGGGGGCGATCGCACGCCCGCGCTGCCACATGTCCTTCTAGCTAATGCGCGTCACGGAAGTCGTCAAACCGCCGCGATCAGACAAGGCGTCCGCAAGGTTGGCCCTATGCGCGGACCAAGCTATAGCCGCGGAAACCTGGGCTGCGGCCCCCCCTCACTCGCAAGTGACCCCATAGCATGCGAATTCCGCCCCTGATCAAGCGCAACACCGCCCTGTTCGCGCTGTCGCAATCGTTCACCGGCGCAGGGATGCAGTTCGCCTACGGCCTCGGCCCCCTGATGGTGATGGCGCTGACTGGCTCCCCCCGTCTGGCGGGGCTGTCGGTGGCGCTGATCGGCCTCAGCCGCTTCCTCGTCGCCTACCCGATCGGCAGGATCACCGACGCATTCGGACGCAAGCCCGGAATCCTGCTCGGGCTGACCCTGGCGCTGATCGGCGCGATCGTGGTCGGCCTGTCGATGAGCGTCCACAGCATCGCCGTGCTGATCGGTGGCATGCTGCTGTTCGGCATGGGAATGAACGCCGCGCAGCAATTGCGGGTCGCAGCGACCGACATGTTCCCGCCGCACCTACGCGCGCAGGCGCTCGGCTATGTGGCTTTGGGCTCGCTCGCCGGCCTTGTGATCAGCCCGCCGGTGGTGAGCGGCGCCGAATCGGTCGCGCACGGTCTCGGCCAGGATCCGCTCGGCCTGCCGTGGCTGCTGCTGCCCGCGTTGATCGTGCCGGGCATGGTTCTCGTCACCTTCGTGCGGCCCGATCCCAAGGAGATCGGGATGAATCTCGAGCGTTATTATCCCGACTACAGGCCG
Organism: Beijerinckiaceae bacterium; assembly: GCA_036556825.1. Taxonomy (GTDB): domain Bacteria; phylum Pseudomonadota; class Alphaproteobacteria; order Rhizobiales; family Beijerinckiaceae; genus JAJKJG01. The sequence continues at coordinate 15,888 of DATBIR010000079.1, read as the reverse complement.
CCGCCGCGCCTCGCGGCGGAGCACGAGCGGGGGTTCCGCGCGGGCCGGCTGCTGCGCATGCGCGCGACGCGGATGGCTATCGTCTCGAATTGCGCCGCGCAGGGCAACATGTCGATCATCATGGTGCTGACCTCGCTGGTGCTCGCGCATCACGGCCATTCCCTTGGTGCGATCGCGCTGTCGCACGTGTTCCACACCGCTGGCATGTTCGCGTTCACGATCCCGCTCGGGCGGCTCGCCGATCGGCTCGGGCGCGGCAAAGTGATGTTCCCCGGGGTCGCGACGACCCTGGTCGGCGCCGCCTTCGTGGCCCTCGCCGACGGCTATGTGGCGGTCACGCTCGGCACGTTCCTCGTCGGGCTCGGCTGGGCGGCCGCGAATGTGGCGGCCACGGCCCTGATCGCCGACCACGCCGAGACGCCGGAACGCGGGCGTGCGATCGGCTTCAGCGACAGCTTTGCCGGCGGGACAAGCGTGTTCGCCGCGCTGGTCACCGGTCCGCTGATCGACTGGCACGGCCTCTCCGCCGCCGGGCTCGCGGCCGTGCTGCTTGCGCTGGTGCCGCTCGTGATGCTGGCCGCGTCGAAGTTCCAGCGGCCCGCGGGAGTCGAGGCGCCGGTACGATAGGCCACGCTGTCGCCCTCATCTCGCCGCAGCCATGGTCAGGCCGCGCCTGGCGACAACAAATTTGTCGATGCTTGCAGCTGGCGCATACCTCCGCGCCGCGCACCCGGTTGCTTGACGCGAGCACGCGGGCTAGCCACTTGAACTCCGGGCGTATTGCAAGAATTTTTCGCGCCGAAGGACAGGCGAGAGCCTCGCTGATTAGAAAAATGAGCCGTTTCATCAGGCGCGCCGGACTCGCGTACGCGCCGCATTCATCTCCCCGCTCCGACGTCACACGGTCGAAAGAGACGCTGCCGCAGGTCGGGACCTGGGAGTGGGATTTCTCCACGCGCGCCTTCACCTGGTCGGACGGCGTTTACCGCCTGCTGGGCCTCGCGCCGGGCTCCGTGCCCGCGACATACGACCTGTTCATGAGCAAGGTCCATCCCGACGACCGCTTCGGCAGCGAAGCAGAGCGAATTGCCGCGCTGGGCAATGGAGGGATCATCGATAGCGAGTTCCGCATCCTGCGAGCGGACGGCGAGGTGCGCTGGCTGGCCAACAAGGGCGAGGTATTCGCGGACTCGGCGGGGAAGCTGAGCTGGGCGTCTGGCGCCCTCTTCGACATCACCAACATCCGGGAGGCGCAGCTCGACCTCGGCGCCCGTGAAGAGCGCTACCGCGCGCTCGCTACCGTCAATTCCCTTGGCGAATGGCGAGGCGACCCTTCCGGCAAGATCGTCGAGGCGAAGTTTTGGACCGCCTTCACCGGTCAGTCGGACAAGGAATGCGCCGACGAGGGATGGCTCAGCGCGGTTCACCCCGATGACGTGGCATCGATCAGCGCGCTCTGGCACGAGGCGCTCAAGCTCGGCTGCGGCGTCGAGTTCACGTATCGCGTCCGGCACCGATCCGGCGATTACCGCTGGCTGCGCACCAAAGCGGTGCCGCTCAAGCATCCGGATGGCTCGATTCGCGAATGGGTCGGCTCCGACGAGGACATCACCCCGTCGCGTAAGGCAGAGGAGAATCTCAGGGCGAACGAAAATCGCCTGCGGCTGGCGCTTGAGGCTGCACGCACGATCACGTGGGACTACGATATGTGCACGGGTCACATCACCCGCTCACAGAACGCGCCGCAGGTTCTGGGTTTCGGTTCCGGACCTGTCGACGACTTCTTCAGCCGGGTTCATCCTGAGGATAGCATTCGGGTGCGCGAGGCCCTCCGTCGCACGCTGGACCTGGGCGAACGCTACGACGTTGAATATCGCGTCCTGGACAGTTCCGGCCGAACGCGCTGGCTGCATGCGCGCGGCGAGGTGTTGCAGACCGCCCATAAACGGCCCGATCGGATGATCGGCGTCACCTTCGACATCACAACTGAAAAGGAGGCCGATCTGGACCAGCGGCGAGCACGCGAAGAGCTGGACGACATGGTTGCCCGGCTGCACGCACTCGGACAGGCGGCGGGGGGCGGATTCGTCTGGACCAGCGATCCGACAGGCCAGGTCGGCGGCGACGTAGAGGGCTGGCGCGCCTTCACGGGCCAATCGCCGAAGGAGGTCCAGGGATGGGGATGGCTCAATGCCGTCCATCCTGCCGATCGAGAGCGCGTGCGCGAGGTCATGCAGCAGCTAATCGACACCCAAGGTCCCCAAACCGTCGATTACCGTCTTCGCCATCACAGCGGGGAATACCGCTGGTTCCGCTCGCGCGCGGCGCCGGTGCTGCGCCGGGACCGCACCGTCGCGGAATGGATCGGCATGTGCGAGCCGCTGAAAGGCGGCGTGCAGGGCAATGGTGGTGAAATGCCGGCCCAGGTCGGCTTCGAGGACCAGCCGCAGCTCATTTCCGGCAGCCAAATGCGGGCGGCCCGCGCGATCGTGGGCTGGTCCGTTCGCGATCTCGCGGAAGCGTCGGGTGTATCCGGCTCCACGATCAGGCGCATCGAAGAGGACGATGGGCTGCCGGAGACGCGCGATACACGGAAGCTGAACATGATCCGCCAGACCTTGGAACAGGCCGGTGTGGTGTTCCTCCCGGGCCCCGAGGGCAAAGGTGGCGTGCGGCCCGGTTAGAGCAAGATCCGGCGAAGTGGATCCACTTCGCCTGATCTTGCTGAGGCTTAATTTACCGAACTGCATCGGCGGACAGAGGACACTTGAATGAAAATCGCCCGGCATCCTCTTTGGGGCGCGCCCGGGTTTGCGCTGCACGAGCGTAATTTGTCCATAACCCGTTGCCGAGGCACGCAGAAAGGAGTCCGTTACCTTTGCCGCTTACCGACAGTGCCGGTAGCAGATGCGCCGAGCAAGGCGCTCCACGCCACCTGTTTGCGCGCAAAAACGATCTCTGATGACAGCCCCGCAATCAAGCACCCCGCGCATTCTCGTCGTCGAGGATGACGAAGCCCTGCATGATCTGATTGTCAGGGTCGTGCGCAAATCAGGCTGCGCGGCCGTGTCCGCGCATTCCGGCGAGCAGGCGCTCGCCATGCTCCGCGACCCTGCCGAGCACATCGATTGGCTGCTCACCGACATCCGGCTGAGCGGCGCGGTCGACGGCTGGGTCGTGGGCAGCGAGTTCAGCCTCACGCATCCGCTTCGGCCGATCATCTACATGTCCGGCGTCGAACGCGACTCCCGGTCGCGGGCGGCAGTCAATTCGATCTTCCTGCAGAAGCCGGTCGACGTGCATCACCTGCTCAACACGTTCCGCGAACTGACCACAGGCGCGTAGCGGCGAGATTGTGTCGCCGACAAAGCTGCACAGGAGTCAGACTGCCATGGCCACTCCCAGGCGCTCGGCGACGGCGCGAATGCTGGCCCAGGTATCCTGCGGCAGAGACACGCCATCCGCGAGGCGCGCGGCGCGGGTGGCGGCTTCCGGCTCGCCGGGCAGTTTCACGGGCGCGGCCGGATCGATGGGGCGACAGCCCGAGACCCATTCGACATAGGCGAGGCCGATCCGCTCGAATTCGGCCTGCGTGCCGAAGTGCCTTGGCGACAGGAAGATCGACAGCATGCCGTTGGCGATGCGCTCCCGCCTGTCGACCGGACCGGATGTCCCTCCTGCCGTGAGCGCGCCGCCCAGCATCTCGCACATCAACGCGAGACCGCTGCCCTTGTGCTCGCCGAAGGCGCGGATCGCGCCGGTTCCTTTCGTCAGATCGCGCGGGCCCACCGGCGTGTAAGCGCCGTAGAGCGTGCGCGGATCGCCTGACAGCCGCCCGTCCGGCTCGACGAGCGCATCCGGCGGCAGAGGCTTGCCGCCCCGGGATGCGACCAGCACCTTGCCTTCGGCGACGTGGGACGTGGCGAAATCGAGCAGCAGCGGGCGGCCGGGCAGCGGCACGCCGATGCTGAAAGGGGCGGTCGAGAAGCGCCGCTCGACACCTCCAAACGGCGCGACGAGTACGCTGCCCGCGACATTGACGAAGTGGATCGAGATCAATCCGGCCGCAAGCGCCAGTTCCGTATAGGCGCCGACACGACCGATATGGCCGGCATTGCGCAAGGCCGTCACGCACAGCCCGTTGGCGCATGCGCGCTCGATGCCAAGCGCCACGGCTTGCGGCGCCACCGTCTGGCCAAAGCCGAATTTGCCGTCGAGCACGACGAAGCTGCCGCCGTCGGTCACGACTTCGGCCGTCTGCCCCTTGACGACGTAGCCGGCCTCGAGCGCCTCGACGTAGCGCGGCACCCGCGCCACGCCATGGCTGTCGTGACCGGCGAGATTGGCGTCGACGAGATGCGTGGCGATGCGTCCGGCCTCGGCCGCATCGCAGCCGGCCGCGGAGAAGATGTTGCGCACGAAGGTCTCGAGCGCCGTCGCGCCCACGAGCGCCGGCGTTTTGCTGTTCATGTGGTCTTCTTCCCTCGGATTGTCGCGCCGTGCGGCGGCAAGCCGCCTCGTCACAGAACGCGTTCGGTCTGCGGATCGATCAAGTGCATCTGATCGAGATCGGCCGCAAGCGGCATGGGGCACCCGACCTCGGCGGCCACGGCCGGGTCGACGCGCGCGGTCACCTCGCCCCCTCCCAGCCGGAAATGCACCAGCGTCTCCATGCCCATCGGCTCGATAACCTGGGGCGTGACTCCGAAAGTTGCGATATTGCGCTTGGCCGTCGGCTTGACCTCGGTCAGGTGCTCGGGCCGGATGCCGAAGACAAGGTCTCGCCCGGCATAAGCCTGATAACGGTGGGTGCGCTCGCCCGGCACGGGGAGGATGACGTCGTCGGGCAACTGCAGGCGCAAGGCGCCGGCTCCGTTCTCGAGGCGCGCGGGTATGAAATTCATGGCAGGGCTGCCGATGAACCCGGCCACGAACTTGGTCCTGGGCCGGTGGTAGAGCTCTTGCGGCCGGCCGACCTGCTCGATGACGCCGTGGTTCATCACCACGACCCGATCCGCCAGCGTCATGGCCTCGACCTGGTCGTGGGTAACGTAGATGGTGGTCGTCTTGACGGTCTGATGGACCTTCTTGATCTCGGTGCGCATCTGGACGCGCAGCTTGGCGTCGAGGTTCGAGAGCGGCTCGTCGAACAGAAACACTTTGGGATCGCGGACGATGGCGCGGCCCATCGCAACGCGCTGGCGCTGTCCCCCGGACAGCGCCTTGGGCTTGCGTTCGAGCAGCGGCGTGATGTCGAGGATGGCGGCTGCGTTCTCCACGCGTCTGCGGATCTCGTCTTTCGGGAAGCGCCTCAAGGTCAGCCCGAAAGCCATGTTGTCGAAAACGGTCATGTGCGGATAGAGCGCGTAATTCTGGAAGACCATGGCGATGTCGCGGTCGCGCGGCGGGACGTCATTGACGACCGCGCCGCCGATCGAGATCTCGCCCGACGTAATGTCCTCGAGCCCGGCAACCATGCGCAGCGTCGTTGACTTGCCGCAGCCCGACGGGCCGACGAGCACCACGAATTCATGGTCCGCGATGTCGAGGTCGATGCCCTTCACCGCCGGCACGTCGCCGTCATAGGACTTGACGACCTTGCGAAGCGAAACCTGAGCCATCGCGCTGCCCCCCGTCAGCCCTTGGTTGCGCCGGCGGTCAGGCCGGCAATGTAGTAGTCCATCAGGAAGGCGTAGACGAGCAGCGGCGGCGCCGCCGCCATCAACGCGCCGGCCATGATCTTGCCCCACTGGAACGTGTCGCCGCGGATCAGGTCGGACACGATGCCGACCGTCAGCACCATCTGGTCCGAGCTGACCAGAAACGCCATCGGATAAAGGAACTGTGCCCAGGATACGGTGAAGGCGAAGATGGTCGCTGCCAGGATTCCGGGCAGCGCGACCGGGATGAAAATCTTCCATAGCATCTGGAAGTGGTTGGCCCCGTCGATCAGGGCCGCCTCGTCCAGCTCCTTCGGGATGGAGCTGAAATATCCGATCATGATCCAGGTGCAGAACGGCACCGTCAGCGTCGGGTAGATCAGGATCATCGCGAAGATGTTGTTGTAGAGCCCCATGCCGCCGATGATCTGGAACAGCGGAATGAACAGCAGGGTCTCGGGCACGAGATAGGTCAGGAAGACTCCGGTGGCGAGCGCCGTGCTGCCCCAGAAGCGCATGCGCGAGAGCGCAAAGGCGGCGAACGTGCTGATCACCATGGTGATCGCCACGACCGACACCGTCACGATGACCGAGTTGCGGAAGTGCACGACATAGTTGCCGCGAGTCAGCAGGTCCCGGTAGTTCTCGAGGGTCGGGCTGCGCAGCAGCCACGGGCTGCCCTGCAGGTCGGCGATCTCGGCGCTGCTCTTGAGGCTCGTCACCAACATGTGGAACGGCGGCATCAGGAAGAAGACTACGAACACCGCCAGCGCGAGATAGGCGCCGATCAACGCCCAGCGCCGTTCCCGCCTGATGCTGCCGACCTTGCGGACCGCTCCCTGCGCCGCCCCGCCGCTCGCGACCAGTGTCGTGCTCATCCCGCCGTCTCCCTGGCGCGCTTGGTGACGCCGCGCAGAACGAAGATCGAAAAGACGGCCAGGATCGGGAAGATGAACAGCGACACCGAGGCGCCGAGCGGGATGTCGCCCGACTGGATGCCGACCAGGAAGGCGTAGGTGCCGAAGATATGCGTGGCGTCCTGCGGCCCGCCGTTGGTCAGGATGCGGACGATGTCGAAATTGGCGAAGGTGACGATCAGGCTGAACAGCACGGTGATGGCGATGATGTTGCGCATCATCGGCACGGTCACGTAGCGCAGCTTCTGCCAGCCGGTCGCGCCGTCGATCGCCGCCGCCTCGTAGAGCTGGTCGGGCACCGACTTCAGCGCCGCCAGATACATGATCATAAAGAACGGCGCGCCATACCATACATTCACCAGGATAACCGCGAAACGCGCCCAGTTCGGCTCGCCAAGCCACGCGACCGGCGGCACGCCGACGGTCATCAAGAGCCAGTTGACGGCGGAGTAGGACGGATCGAACAGCCACCACCACGCCAGCGTCGAGATCGCCGGCGGGATGACCCAGGGCACCAGAAGCATGCCGCGCCACTTCTTCTGGCCCTTGGCCGGTAGCGTGTGCAGCACGTGCGCCAGGATGAAGCCGATCAAAGCCTTCGCGATCACCGCGCCGACCGCGAAGATCACGCTTTGCCAGATCACCGCGTGAAAGGTCTCGCGGGTCATCAAGAAAGCGAAGTTGTCGAAGCCCACGAAGCGCGTCATGCGCTTGTTCAGCATCGACAGGTAGAGCGCGTAGAAGAACGGATAGGCTACCAGCCCGGTGATCACGGTGATCAGCGGCAGCGTCATCAGGAATGCGAGGGTGGACCGGCGCCGCGCGATGCGGCGCAAGGTCCCCTTCCTTGGCGGGGCGATCACCGCAGGAATGGCCGGCGCTGTGGCGATGTTGTCGGCGACCATGGCAGGCCTTCCGGCGAGAGATCAGCTGCGGCCCCGCGGCCGTATGATGACAGCGGGTCCGCTTGTGCGGTCAGCCGCGCTTGAACCCCTCCACCTCCTGCTCGGCCCACGCCAGCACGCGGTCCAGCGGCTCGTTGCTCTGAACCATGCGCGCGATCATCTTGGTCTGGATCGCCTGGTTGTACATCTGCACCGCGATCTCGGGCGGAGCCGGAGCGCAGGCGATGCTCGGCTTGGCGTTGTGGTGCTTGCGAACCGGGTAATTGTAGACCGTGCCCCGAGGCGGCTCGACCGTGCGCCAAGTCTCGATCTTGTCGAACATGCTGGCGAAGGGCGGGATGTCGTAGCCGCTCGACGCCTCGACCATCTTGCGCACCTGGTCGACCTCAGACAGATGTTCGATGAGCGCTTTCGCGGCGCCCTTGTTCTTGCTGAAGCTCCACAGGCCGTAGAAATACGGCAGGTGCGGTGCGAACCGGCCGGCGGGCCCCCCCGGAGGCGGGAAGTGCCAGGTCTGGCGTGCCACGTCGGGCGCATCGCGCTTCGCCACGGCCCAGGCTGACGGCGGGTTGAAGATCAGCGCCGACTTGCCGGCGATCAGCGCGCGATTGTTGGTGGCATCGTCGGCCGCGAACATCTCGCTCGGGATATGCTGGAACAGGCGCTTGGCGTAGTCCATCACCTGCCGCACCTTGTCGCTCTTGCGAACCGTGATGTTGCCGCGCGCGTCGACGAGTTCGGCACCGAAGCTCGCGAACATGGCGCCGACCCAGTCGACCGCGTCCGTGAAGTTGCCGGCCGGAAGCGCGAAGGGATAGCCCGCGGCGTTGCATTTCTGCGCTGCCACGAGGAAAGTCTCCCAGTCCCACTTGTCGGCGCCAGGACCGAGCTTGTCCTCCGCCGGGTACATGGCGACGACGTCGATGCCGGCATGCTGCTTCATCAAATCGATGCGGGCCGCCGAGCCCTTGTACTGGCTGCCCGGCGTCTGCGGCACCGCCATCCATTTGCCGCCGACCTTCGCGAGGTAAACGGAGGCTTCGTTCACGTCCCCGTATTTCTGCACGAGACGGCCCATGACGTCGTCCATGGGCTCGAGGAGCGATGCCTGGTCATGGATCATCCAGGTCGGGAAGGACAGAATGTCGTGTCCCTGCCGCGCCTGCGCCTCGGCCGCGATGGTGATGAGGTTCTTGTTGCCGACGGTGGTGATGAAGTCGATGCTGACCTCGACCCGGTTCTTCTGCGCCCAGTCGTTGATGATGGCGCGCGTCGCGTCATTGGCGACGGCCCCGACCCAGTGGTCCCAGAGGCCGAGGGCGAGCTTGCCGCCGGAAGACTGCCCGTGAACATTGACCAGCGGGAACGCGCTCATGGCCCCGCCTACCGCTGCCGTGCGCAAGATGTTGCGCCGGGTGATCCCGTGACGTTTCATGAAGAACCTCCCTACCGGGCCATACGACCACCTTTCTTGTTGGTATGGGCAGATTAGGCAGAGACCGCGGGACAGCGCAACTCCATCACAGCAAATGGCCGCGCCGCGACTTGGCAGCGGCCAAGCTTGGCCGCCGGCACCAGTATCGGGGCCTGCGGATACTGGCGCCTGCTTTCCGCCCGCCACGAGGCGCGGGCATGCGGCGGCGCTTCGTCGATCCACGGGTACTGCGTCAGACGCTGAACCCCCTCGCGCGTAGCGTTGCATCGACCCAGCTGCGGTCGATGGTGCCGTCGGCAATGGCCCGCAACGTGGCCGCCTCGCGCGTCAACTGCGCGCGGGCCAGTTCGGCAATCCGCAAGGCCTCGCCGCGTGGCACGGCAAGCACGCCATCGCCGTCGCCGACCATGATATCGCCCGGGCCCACGGTCTGGCCGCCGATGGTGACGATCACGTTGATCTCGCCGGGCCCGTCCTTGTACGGGCCGCGGTGGGTGATGCCGCGCGCATAGACCGGGAAGTCGGACGCCGCGATCGCATCGACGTCGCGCGCCGCGCCGTCGATCACATAGCCGGCAACGCCGCGGCTGCGCGCCAGGGCGATCAGGATCTCGCCGACGATGGCGTTGGTCAGATCGCCGCCCGCGTCGACGACGATCACGTCGCCGGGCTGCGCCATGTCCACCGCCTTATGGACCATCAGGTTGTCGCCGGGTCGGGTGCGCACGGTGAGCGCCGACCCGATCAGGGCACCGCCGCGGTGATAAGGCCGCAAGGCCGGCCCGACCGCAAACAGGCGGGCCATGTTGTCGCTGAGGATCGCGGTCGGAATGCCGCGCAAAGCATCCAGCGCCGGCGCGTCCTGCCCGCGCGGCCGGGGATTGATCTGGAACCCGATCTGCATGCCTTTCGCGTCCCTCAGCGAATGAACTGGTCGATGTAGCCGGAGCCGAGGCCGTTGCCCGCATAATACGCGCGGCACTTGTCGATCCGGGTGAACACGTCGTCGTAGCCGGTCGTGTTCCCATCCGGATCGACGTAGATCATGGCGCCGTTGACCTGGAACAGGGTGATCATTTCGTCGACATGCGCATCGACGACGAGAGTGTGCGTCTCGCCCGGCGCCTCGTAGACATAGCCGCCTTCGCGGGCGACCCAGTCATGCTCGAGATAGCGCCACTCGCCCTTCAGCACGAAACCGTGCACCGGAAGGGGATGACGGTGGCGGGAGAGCACGCCCGATTTGCGAACGCGCAGGAGGTTCATCCAGTAGCCGCGCGATACACACATGAGGAGCGGACGGAACCAGACGTTCTCCTCGACCGGAACCCAGATGCGCTCGTCGACCGGAACCGCGTCCGGGACGACGAGCTCCGGCGGTGATTCCCCGGGCTGCGGGTGCCTGTATGGCTGCCATTTCTCGTTCGCGGGCATGACCGTCGGGGTCGGCTCTGTCCTCACGGCTTCCTCCTTCACGCGATCTCACACGGCAAGATAGCCGCCGTCGACCGCGAGTATAGCGCCGGTGATGAAGAGGGCGGCCGGCGAAGCCAGGAACACGACGGCGCCGGCAACCTCGTCCGGCGTTCCCCATCGGCCAAGCGGCGTCCTCTCCAGGATTGGCCGGCTGCGCGCGGCGTCCTCCTGCAGCGCCTGCGTCAGCGGCGTCGCGATCCATCCCGGAGCCACCGCGTTGACCCGCACGCCGTCCGCCGCCCAGGCCGCCGCCAGGCTCTTGGTGAGCTGACCGACGCCGCCTTTCGAGGCGCTGTAGGCGGGCACGCGCGCGCCGCCGAAGAAGGTCAGCATCGACGCAAGGTTGACCACCGCGCCACCGGTTTCGGCGAGCTTCTGCCTGGCTGCCGCGCAGACCCGCATCGCGCCGGTCAGGTTGATGGCGAGGACGTCGGCGAAAATGTCGGGGTCATGCTCCTCGTCACGCCTGATCACGCCGGCCGCATTGACTACGACGTCGAGGCGCGGCAGCGCGCCGATCAGGCGCTCGATCGCACTGCCGTCGCGGACGTCGAGGGCGGAAAAAGTGATGCCGCGATTGCCCGGGTCCGCCGCCGCCCGCGCCTGCTCGGCCGCGGTCGCGCCGGTCGCGACGACGGCAGCGCCGAGATTCCGGAAGGCCTGCGCGCAACCGAGCCCGATCCCGCTCGTGCCGCCGGTGACGAGCACCGTGCGATCCTTGAACAGACCGGGCGCAAAGGTGTCGGCAACGCGCGTCATGTCGCGGCGTCCGGTACAGGACGCTCGCGGCTCTCCCGCGCGACCAACGGAGCTGTCACCATCATCACGCGAGCGCGCCGACCGGCTCCTTCACCGTGATCCGCCACAAGGTGCGCGGATCGTTCGGGTCGGTGAGGGTCGCGGAATGCAGCGTCGCCAGGTCGTCCCACAGCAGCACGTCGCCGACATCGTAGAAATAGCTGAAGCGGTATTTGTCCTGGAGCGCGTGCGCCTTGAGTTCGTCGAGAAGAGCGACGCCCTCTTCGGGCGCCATGCCTTCGATGCCGAAGGAGCTGCCGGACACCGCGTAGAGCGCCTTGCGGCCGGTGCCGTAGTGGGTGCGCACGAGCTTGTGCCTGACCCATGTCACCTTGCGCTTCTGGTCATCCGAAAGGCGCGATGCGGCGGTACGCGACGTCTCGTCGAGATCGTCGCGGTTGCCGTAATGATGCAGCACGACGAGATCGTCGATCCGCGCCTTCATCGTCGCCGGCAGGTCGTCATAGGCCGCGTACATGTCGGCAAACAACGTGTTGCCGCCCTTCGACGGCACCTCGACCGAGTAGAGCATCGTCACCCGCGCCGGGACCTCGAGATAGGAATAATCGGTATGGAAATAGGTGCCGCCGTCGGCGAGGCCGGCGGGCGAGCCGTCCGGCTTTCTGCGGTTCGACAGGATCAGGATGTCGGCCGCATCGGGATGATGGAACGTGTCGATGACATGCGGCTCGGGCTTGCCGAACAGGCGCGCGAAGGCGAGGAACTGCGCCGGCGAGAGCCGTTGTCCCTTGATGGCAAGCACCTGCCCGTCCCAGAAGGCCTGCTCGACGTCGCGAAAGCCGGAGGCCGAGAACGGCTGCGACAGGTCGATGCCCTCGAGCGCGACGCCGAGCCCGTCCGACAGGCGGCGTTTCCGCAACATCGGCACCCTCCGGGCGAGGTGGTTCAGCGCGTGGGCGTAGCAGCCCCGTTCAGCGTCACGAGCAGGATGCGGTTCGTGCTGCTCTGGTGGATCAGAAGGTTGCCGTCACGGGTCGGCCGCATGTGCCGGATGATGCCGGCATGAATGCCGCCAGAGGGGATCGGCCAGCTCTGGAAACTCTCGCTCTTCGGGTCGAAGCGCACGAGCATGTCCGGACGCATGCCCGACTCGTTGTACCAGACGATGCCGTCGACCACGGCCAGCGCATAAGGATGCGAGCTCGGCCCGCTCGGCGAGGGCCATTCCCTGATCTCGCCGGTCTGCGGATTGAACCGGCCGATCTTGCCTTGCGAGGAATTCACGAACCAGATCATGCCGTCGGCGGCGATATCGAGGCGCCGCACCGTCGTGCCCGGCGTCGGCAGCTTGATCTCGGTCAGCTCCATGGTCGCGGGATCGACCTTGACGAGGCAGTTGCTGCCGTTGCACGCGACCCACGGCACGCCGTTGGCGTCGATCTTGATCCCGTACGGGCGCGCGCCGGGCGTCTTCGCCGTGACCAGCTTGATCTCGCCCGTGGCCGGGTTCAGGCGGCCGATCATGTTGCTCACCTGCAGGGTGAACCACAGCGTGCCGTTGCCGTCGAAGACCGCCGTATGCGGATCCTTGGCGTTCGGATCGGGCATCTTGAACTCGGTGATCGCGCCGGTGGCGGGATCAAGCTTGCCGAGCGTGCCGTTGGCGTTGCCGGTGTACCAGACGTTGCCTGTGGCATCCAATTCGACCGTGTGCGGCAGGGCGCGCGGCGGCAGCGGGAATTCCTTGATCGCGCCCGTCGCCGGATCGATGCGCCCAACCAGGTTGCCGAACTGGCCGGCAAACCAGATCGATCCGTCGGTTGCCTGGACCGGATCGCGCGCGCGCTGCCCGAGCGTCGGCGCCACCCATTCCTTGAAGGCGATCTGCGCGTCTCCCGGCATCGCCTTCGGCGCACGTTTCGTGTTGGGCGGGAAATTGGCGGCGAGGTAGTCGAGGATCGTGTCCCGCTCCGGGCTTGCCGACAGGTCGATCATCGTCCCGGTCAGCTCCTTCCAGCCGTCGCGGCTATAGCCGGAGCTGCGCACGATCTCGCTGGTCTGGTGGCAGCCCGTGCAGACCCCCGTCACGATCTCCTTGGCGCCGCCGTCGGAAAGGGCGGGTCCGCGACCCTGCGCCTGCGCTGCATGAGCCAGGACCACGCACAGAACCGAACCTGCCAGATGTGCAATCGCCCGCCTTGCCATGGCGCACCTCACCCGTTTGCGTCGGGCCGACATGCTTCTGCGCCATGCGCCGGCAGTCAAGCGCCGGTGTTCAGGAATCCGCATCCGACCGGTCACGTCTTTGCCAGTCCCGACGGCCGGGGCCGAGGCGCAGGTACTGGTGCTCGCCGGACAGCGGGCGCCTCGTCGAGCCGCGCTATACGGATGCTTAACTTTCGTGGATGTGCGCTCTTTCTGTGGGAAGCATCACGTGCTATCATTTCCACAGATCAGAGCTGGACCCCATGATCCCCGCCGCGCCTGACCCCAATCCGCTTGCTCTTGCCGAGGGCCCTGTCCTGGGGAAAGCGGTCTTGAAGGCCGCCGATCACCTGGGCCTTACGGCCCGCGTGCTCGGGACGGTTGTGGGATTGTCCGAGCCGACGGTGTCGCGGCTGAAGCGCGGCGACTTCACGCTGGAGCGGGGAACAAAGCCCTTCGAACTCGCCGTCCTGTTCGTGCGCCTCTACCGCTCCCTCGATGCGATCGTCGGCGGAGACGAGGGCGTCGCCAGGGCCTGGCTGCGCAACGACAACACGGCTCTCGGGGGCAAGCCAATCGACAAGATCCAGACCGTGCCGGGGCTCGTCGATGCCATCGCCTATCTGGACGCCCGACGCGCTCTCGTCTGAGGCGCGCCCCTATCGCGGACCGTGCTGGAGGCTCGTCGAGGCGCAACATCGGGTCTCGACGCTCAAGCTCGTCGACAGTCTTGACGAGCAGGCCATCCTGGAAAACCTGATCGAGGACACCAAACCGCCAATTCCTCCCGAGTGCCGGCACCTCGACTATCTCCTCTCGACCCCGTTCCGTTACGGCGCCCCCTATCCACGCGGATCCCGATTTCGCCGCCCCGGGCGAACGCCCGGCGTGTATTACGCCTCCGAGCAAGTCCGCACGGCGGTCGCGGAGATGGCATTTTACCGCCTGCTGTTCTTCGCCGAGTCCCCCGCCACACCGTGGCCGTCCGACGCGGCCGAATACACCGCCTTTGCGGCCGCGGTCGCAACCGAGCGATGCATCGATCTCACGGCCCCTCCACTCGCGCGCGACAGCACCCGCTGGACGCATGCGACCGACTACGCGGCGACGCAGGGCCTCGCCGATGCGGCGCGGAGCGCAGTGCTCGAGATCATCCGGTGCAGCTCGGTGCGCGATCCGGGTGGCACGAATTTGGCCCTCCTCACCTGCCGCGCCTTCGCCGATGCCCGTCCGATCGAGAGGCAGACGTGGCGCATTCGGCTGAGCGCATCGGGGATTCAGGCAATCTGTGAGTTCCCGGACGCGCGCATCGGCTTCGACCGGGCCACCTTCTCGGCGGATCCGCGCATCGCCGCGTTTCGCTGGGATCGCTGAAGCGCCAACCCCGTAGAAACTTGTATGGAGCGGGCGATCGGAATCGAACCGACGACATTCAGCTTGGGAAGCTGACGTTCTACCCCTGAACTACGCCCGCGTTGCGGCTATAGATAGCCGCGTCGGGCCCCGGCCCGCAAGGCCTCCCCCTCCCCTCTCTCTCGTGAAGCACCCCTGATGTCCATGCTGGTCCGAATCCTGACAGACCCGCGCACCGAGCGCGTGGTGCTCGGTCTGATCATGTTCAACGCCATCACGCTCGGGCTCGAGACGAGCCCGAGCATCATGGCCGAGCACGGCGCCCTGCTGCACGCCCTCGACCGGGCCGTGCTGACCGTCTTCGTGGTCGAGCTCCTGACGCGCATGATCGCGTTCCGTGCGGCCTTCTTCCGCGATCCGTGGAGCCTCTTCGACCTCATCGTGGTCGGCATCGCCCTCGTGCCGGCGACCGGCTCGCTGTCGGTGCTGCGCGCCTTGCGCGTGCTGCGCCTCCTGCGGCTCGTCACGGCAGTGCCGTCGCTCAAGCGTGTCGTCGGCGGCCTGGTGCGCGCCCTGCCCGGAATGGGCTCGATCATGCTGCTCCTGATGCTGATCTTCTACGTGTTCTCGGTGATGGCCGCCAAACTCTTCGGCGAAGCCAAGCCGGAGCAGTTCGGCAATCTCGGCGCCGCCGCCTACACCCTGTTCCAGGTCATGACCTTCGACGACTGGTCGGCCGGCATCGTCAAGCCGCTGCTGGAGGAGCACCCTTACGCGGCGGCCTTCTTCATCGTCTTCATCCTGCTGTCGACCTTCATGGTGCTGAACCTGTTCATCGGCGTTGTGGTGAGCGCCCTCGATGAGGAAACCGCAGCCGATGTGCCCAAGCTCACGCATCCGGCCGGCCTCGAGGAGCGGCTGCTCGAAGAGATCATGGCCCTGCGCGGCGAGGTGGCGGAGCTGCGCGAGCGCAAGCGCGAGCCCGGGTGAGACGCGGCACATTCGAGTGCAGCGCTCTTTCGCTCCTCATGCCGAAATGCGAGCGTCGCTGACGCGCCTCGCACCTCAGCATGAGGAACGAGGGAGCGGGCTCAGCCCTCCATGCGGAAATGCTTGGAGAGCTTGAGCTCCTGACCCTGGTAGTTGGAGGTGCCGCTCTCGCCATAGAGCGAATCCGG
>DATBIR010000078.1:0-11329 GCA_036556825.1 Beijerinckiaceae bacterium | reverse complement strand
AGTTCCGCGGCTAAGACGTCGAGCCGCGCCGCCGTTTCACGTGAAACAGGCCGCAGCGCCAGGGCGGCCTCCCGGTCTCTGTCTAGGCTGGCTGGCATGCCAGATCAGATCGCTTCGGCCCCGAATCGCTCGCCGAGCGGCGCCGCTCGGGATCGGCGGGCATGCGCTGCCAGGAGCGTGATCGCCGCCGGGGTCACGCCTTCGATGCGCGCAGCTTGGCCGAGGGTGCGAGGCCGGACACGGTCGAGCTTCAACCTGATCTCGTTGGACAGACCAGGCAGCGCCAGAAAATCGAGACTTTCAGGCAGGACGATCCCTTCGTCACGCCGGTGCGCCGCAATATCCGACGCCTGTCGGTCGAGATAGACCGCGTAGGTGGCATCCGTCTCGAGCCGTTCCGCGACCGGGGCGGGGAGGGCACTCAGATCAGGCCAGATGGCGGCGAGTCGCTGCATGGTAATGCCCGGATATGCCAGTAGCTGGAAGGCCGAGCGGCGGACGCCATCCTGGTTGAGTTCGAGCCCATGCCGGGCTGCCTCGCGCGGGGTGAGGGTGAGTTCCCCGAGCCGCGTGCGGGCGTCCCGCAGAAAGGTCTGCGCGCTGGCGAAGTGCTCGGCCCGCCGCGCCCCGACGCAGCCCCAGGCAACTCCCTTGCCGGTCAGCCGCTCGTCGGCGTTGTCGATGCGCAGGCTCAGCCGGTATTCGGACCGTGAGGTAAACATCCGGTAAGGCTCGCTCACCCCCCGCGTCACGAGATCGTCGATCAGGACGCCGATATAGGATTCGGCCCGGTCGAACGTGACGCCGAGCCCGCCTGCCGCCCGCAGAGCTGCGTTGATGCCTGCCGCCAAGCCTTGCGCTGCGGCCTCCTCGTAGCCGGTCGTGCCGTTGATCTGTCCAGCAAGGAACAGGCCCGGAATCGCTTTGGTTTCGAGGGTCGGGGTGAGGCTGCGCGGGTCCACATAGTCGTATTCGATGGCATAGCCCGGCCGCAGCATGCGCACCTTCTCGAGGCCGGGGATCTGCGGCAGCAGGGCGCGCTGCACATCCTCCGGCAACGAGGTCGAGATGCCGTTCGGATAGACCGTCGTGTCGTCCAGGCCCTCGGGCTCGAGGAAGATCTGGTGCCCGTCACGATCCCCGAAACGGACCACCTTGTCCTCGATCGACGGGCAGTAGCGCGGGCCGCGGCTCTGGATGCCGCCGGAATACATCGGAGCCCGGTGCAGGTTGGACCGGATCAACTCGTGCACGGCGGCGGTCGTACGAGTGATCCCGCAGGCCACTTGCGGCGTGGTGATCCGCCCCGTCAGGGACGAGAAGGGAACCGGGTCCACATCCCCCTCCTGCGTCTCGACCGCGGCCCAGTCGTTGGTGCGCCCGTCGAGCCGGGGAGGGGTGCCGGTCTTCAGCCGGCCGAGCGGAAACCCGAAGCGAGCGAGGGTGCGCGACAGCCCCAAAGCCGGTTGCTCCCCGACCCGTCCGGCCGGAATCTTCACCTCGCCGATATGGATCAGCCCGCGCAAGAACGTGCCGGTCGTGAGCACGACAGCGCCCGCCGCAAGTCGCGTGCCGCTCGTCATGACAAGTTCGGCAACACGGCCGTCCTGCAGGCCGATATCGTCCGCTTCGCCCTCGATCACGGTCAGGTTGGGCGTCTCGGCAAGCTCCGCCTGCATGGCGCGCGCATACAGCTTGCGGTCCGCCTGGGTACGCGGCCCGCGCACCGCCGGGCCCTTACGCCGGTTCAGCAGCCGAAACTGGATGCCGGCGCGGTCGGCGATGCGACCCATGACCCCGTCCAGGGCATCGATCTCGCGCACGAGGTGCCCCTTGCCGAGCCCGCCGATGGCCGGATTGCACGACATGGCGCCAATGGTCGATGCCGTGTGGGTCACGAGGGCGGTGCGGGCGCCCATGCGCGCCGCGGCTGCCGCAGCCTCGACCCCGGCATGGCCGCCGCCCACCACGATCACGTCGAATGACATATTCATCTGTTCCACCAAACCGCCTCACATAATGGCTTTTGCTCCGCGACGAAATCCCGTCGCGGAATGAGACCACCCGCCATTGCCTGACCGGCGCTTGCCACCTCGTGCCCCGGAGCCAGCCGCGGACGGCGTCATCCGCGACCGCCGCCGCCATCGGCCCCGACGAAGCGACGGATTATGCCCGGCAAAGTCGGCAGGGGAGGGCGCTTGTCCGACGCCACGCGCTAACCATGTTTCACGTGAAACATCACTTGCCGATGCAGAACGTGGCGAAAAGCCGGTCGAGAACCTGTTCGACATCGACCCGGCCGGTGATTTCGCCGATCGCGCGCAGGGCGAGGCGCACGTCCTCCGCGGCCAGTTCGGTCCGTCCCTCGTCGAGCGCGTCTCCGGCTCGCCCCAGGGCATCGCGGGCGCGCGTGAGCGCGCCCCGGTGCCGTTCGCGCGTGATGACCGCATCGCCGGAGCCCAGCGCCGCTTGCGCCTCGCTTTCGATCCGGTCCAGCAACGATTCGAGGCCCGTGCCCGTGAGCGCCGACACCGACATGTCGGCCTCCCCGTGGCCCGGGGCAACATCGGCTTTCGTTGCGATCCTGAGCACCGGGCCGCTCTCCTCCGGGGCCGCCTCGCCCGGCGCGTCCGGAGCGACGAGCCAAAGCGTCAGGTCGGCACTGCCAAGCCGGGCGCGCGTCCGAGCCATCCCCGCCTGCTCGACCGGATCGTCCGACTCTCGCAGCCCGGCAGTATCGACGAAGGTCACGGGCAGGCCGCCGAGGTCGCAGCGAACCTCGATCGCGTCGCGGGTGGTGCCGGGCCTGTCGGATACGATCGCCACGTCGCGCCGGGCGAGAGCGTTCAGGAGCGTCGACTTTC
This sequence comes from Beijerinckiaceae bacterium, assembly GCA_036556825.1. GTDB lineage: Bacteria > Pseudomonadota > Alphaproteobacteria > Rhizobiales > Beijerinckiaceae > JAJKJG01. The sequence continues at coordinate 8,465 of DATBIR010000078.1, read as the reverse complement.
CGGCATTCGGCGGTCCGGCCAGCACCACCACGAAGCCGTCGCGCAGACGCTCGCCCCTGCGTGCGTCGGCAAGGTTTTGTCCGATCGTCGCGCCAAGCTCCGCCACGACGGTCGCAGCCGCGCTTTCCAGATGGCCGGGCACGTCGCCCTCGTCTGAGAAATCGAGGGCAGCCTCCAGCTGGGCCAGCGCTTCGATCAGCCGCTCCCGCCACGCCTCGGCGAGGCCGCCGAGGGCGCCTTCAAGTTGCCGGAGCGCCTGGCGTCGCTGCGCCTCCGTCTCGGCATCGATCAGATCGGCAAGACCTTCGACGCTGCTCAGATCCATGCGGCCGTTGAGGAAGGCGCGCCGCGTGAACTCGCCTGGCGCGGCCGCCTGGCAACCGGTGATCCGGGCGAGGGCGCTCACGACGGCGTTGCGAGCTGCGACCCCGCCATGAATGTGGAGTTCGGCCTGGTCCTCACCCGTAAAGCTTTGCGGTCCCGGCATCCAGGCGACGAGCGCCTGATCGAGCGCCTCGGCCGATCCCGGCGCCCGCAACCGCCGCAACACGAGCCGCCGCGGCTGCGGCACGCCGCCGGCGATCGTTTCGAGGATGAATCGAGTCCGCGGTCCGCTGATCCGGATGACCGTGATGGCGGCACGCCCGAAACCGGTCGCAACCGCGAAAATCGTGCTGGACGTCATCGTGCTGGGCGTCATGGGCTGGCCCCGGACCTATTCCTGCTGGCGATTGTTGAGCATCCGTGAGCAGGTCTCTACGATCCCTGCCGCCGGCCCGCGAGCCTCTGCGATGAACCGACTCGCCAACGCCACTTCGCCGTATCTGCTCCAGCACAAGGACAACCCCGTCGCCTGGCGCGAATGGAGCCCGGACGCCTTCGCAGAGGCGCGGGCTACGAACAGACCGGTCCTGCTCTCGATCGGCTACGCCGCATGCCACTGGTGCCACGTGATGGCCCACGAGAGCTTCGAGGATCCCGACGTCGCGGCAGTGATGAATGAGCTCTTCGTCAACATCAAGGTTGATCGGGAGGAGCGTCCGGACGTCGACCATGTCTACATGAACGCGCTGCACATTCTCGGCGAGCAGGGGGGTTGGCCGCTCACCATGTTCCTGACGCCGGCCGGTGAGCCCTTCTGGGGCGGCACCTACTTTCCGAAGGAGCCCAGCTACGGCCGGCCCGGTTTCTCCCAGATACTCCGCGAGGTGGCGCGTGTCTTTCACACGGAGCGGCACCGGATCGATCACAACCGCACCCTGCTTACCGAGAGGCTGAGGGAAGGCCACACGCCCGCAGGCGACGCGGCGATCTCGCTCGGCCTCAACGACCTCGATCGTATCGGAGCGCGTGTCGTCGACCTGTTCGATCCAGTGCATGGCGGCATCAGCGGCGCACCGAAGTTTCCCAATCCGCCGATCCTCGAAGCCGTCTACCGCTATGCCCGCCGCCGGGGCGACGCGGAGGCCCGCGGCCGCGCCCTCCTCACCCTCGAAAAAATGGCCCGCGGCGGCATCCATGATCATCTCGGCGGCGGCTTCGCGCGCTATTCGGTCGACGAGCGCTGGCTCGCGCCGCCTTTCGAAAAGATGCTCTACGACAACGCCCAGCTTCTCGAGCTCTATGCAGTCGCGGCGCAGGAGACCGGCTCGCCGTTGTTCCGGTCGGCTGCCGAGGGCATTGTCGGCTGGCTCGAGCGCGAGATGATCACGCCGGAACACGCCTTCGCGTCGAGCCTCGATGCCGACTCGGAGGGCGTGGAGGGGCGCTTCTATGTCTGGAGCCTGACCGAGATCCGCGACGTCCTCGGCAAAGACGCAGATCTTTTCGCGCGCATCTACGACGTCTCCGAAGCGGGCAACTGGGAGCATGCCAACATTCTCAACCGGCTCCGGTCGGGCGAGGTGGACGCCGCCACGGAAGCCCGGCTCGCGGACATGCGCGGTCGGCTTCTCGAGCGGCGGGCAGGGCGCATCCGCCCCGGGCTCGACGACAAGGTACTGGCCGACTGGAACGGGCTGATGATCGCAGCCCTGGTGCGCGCCGCGCTCGCTCTCAACCAGCCGCGCTGGATGGCCATTGCGCAACATGCCTTTCGCTTCATCACCGAGGCGATGTCGAAAGATGGCCAGCTCGGCCATTCCTGGCGCGCCGGGTCCCTGGTCTTTCCGGGCTTTGCGCTGGATCATGCCGCCATGATGCGAGCGGCCATTGTCCTGCACGAGGCGACGGGAGAGGGCGCCTACCTCGATCATGGCCGCGCATGGCGTGACACGCTCTTCGGCCAATATCAAAATCCCGAGACCGGCCTGCTCGCCATGACGGCGGCCAATGGCGAGGGCCTGATCGTCCGCCCGCAACCGAGCCATGACGACGCCGTGCCGAACGCCAACGGCGTCTTTGCCGAAGCGCTTGTGCGCCTCGCCGCCTTGACCGGCACCGACGAGGACCGGCGGCTGGCGGACGGCATGCTCTCCGCACTCGCGACAGCCGCGGCCGCCACGCCGCTTGGCCATATGTCGATCCTCAACGCGCTCGACCTGCATCTGCGCGGACTGGCGGTTGTGGTCGTCAACGACGTCAAGGGAACGTTAAGGCAGGCCGGCCTGCGTCTTCCCTATTTGGAACGGGTGGTCTGCTCGCTCAGCGATACGGACACCTTGCCGGACACGCATCCGGCCAAGGACCTGGCCCGGTCGTCACACGGGCCGCGGGCCCTGGTTTGCGGCGGCATGCGCTGCTCGCTTCCGGTCGCAGCGCCGGAGGACCTCGCCAGAACGGCGCGCGAGATGTTGACCGGAGACAAGCAAGCAGGCGTGAAGCTTTGACCTTGCTTGTCGGTCAGTGATGGACGTGGGTTACTTCCTGTTGTCCGCCCTGCCGCTCGACAACCCTGAACTCAGAAAAAAGCAGCGCAAGCCGGTGTCCCGCCTTGCGCCGCGCTGGAGCATGATCCGGCAAAGCGGGCTGCTTTGCCGAAAGAGATCGTGCAACTTTCGAGAATACGCGACGCCCGCCGGGCGATTACGTATTCATCGAATCGAAGAATTCGCTGTTGCTCTTCGTCTGACGCAGCTTGTCGAGCAGGAACTCGATCGCGTCGATCACGCCCATCGGATTGAGGATGCGGCGCAGGACATACATCTTCTTGAGCGTATCGCGGTCGACGAGCAGTTCTTCCTTGCGCGTGCCGGAACGCGTGATGTCGATCGACGGGAACACGCGCTTGTCGGAGACCTTGCGGTCGAGGATGATTTCCGAGTTGCCGGTGCCCTTGAACTCTTCGAAGATCACCTCGTCCATGCGCGAGCCGGTGTCGATCAGCGCCGTCGCGATGATGGTGAGCGAGCCGCCTTCCTCGATGTTCCGGGCGGCGCCGAAGAAGCGCTTGGGGCGTTGCAGCGCGTTGGCGTCGACACCGCCGGTCAGCACCTTGCCCGAGGACGGCACGACCGTGTTGTAGGCGCGGCCGAGGCGCGTGATCGAATCGAGCAGGATCACCACGTCGCGCCCATGCTCGACGAGGCGTTTTGCCTTCTCGATCACCATTTCGGCGACCTGGACGTGGCGTGCGGCCGGCTCGTCGAAGGTCGAGGAGATCACCTCGCCTTTCACCGACCGCTGCATGTCGGTGACTTCCTCGGGCCGCTCGTCGATGAGCAGCACGATCAGATAGCATTCCGGGTGATTGGCCGTGACTGACTGGGCGATGTTCTGCAGCAGCACGGTCTTGCCTGTGCGCGGCGGCGCCACGATCAGAGCGCGCTGGCCCTTGCCGATCGGCGAGACGATGTCGATGACGCGCGACGAGTAGTCCTTCTTCGTCGGGTCCTCGACCTCGAGCTTGATGCGCTCGTCGGGATAGAGCGGCGTCAGGTTGTCGAAGTGAACCTTGTGGCGGACCTTTTCCGGATCCTCGAAATTGATGCTGTTGACCTTGAGCAGGGCGAAGTAGCGCTCGCCTTCCTTGGGAGCACGGATCGGGCCTTCGACGGTGTCGCCGGTACGCAGGCCGAAACGCCGGATCTGGCTTGGCGAGATGTAGATGTCGTCCGGGCCGGGCAGGTAGTTGGAATCGGGCGAGCGCAGGAAGCCGAAGCCGTCCTGCAACACCTCCACGACGCCTTCGCCGATGATCTCGACCTCGCGCGTCGCGAATTGCTTGAGGATCGCGAACATCAGCTCCTGCTTGCGCATGATGCTGGCGTTCTCGACTTCCAGTTCTTCGGCAGAGGTCAGAAGTTCGGTGGGCGTCTTGGACTTCAAGTCCTGAAGTTTGATTTCCCTCATGGGGAGGACACTCTCGTGAGCGGATGTGAGCAGTCGGGGGCGGGACGCGAGGAAGGAGAAAAACGGTGGGCAGGACGGCCCTCTTCACACGCGTTTACCAAAAGCCTGAAGCGGCTTGACGACGCGGCGCGACCTGTCCGGGAAGATGGCTACTCATACTGCTTTTCGGCGGCGCACTCAAGCCCCCGCCGGCCAGCCGAACCTTCAAGGCTCAGAACGGCTTCACGATGACGAGGATCACGATGCCGATCATCAGCACGGTCGGGACCTCGTTCAGCATGCGGTAGAAGCGCGGCGGCCTGACATTGCGGTCCTGGGCGAAGACTTTGACCGTCTTGGCCAGGGAGCCGTGGACGCCCGACAGCACCAGCACCAGCGCCAGCTTGCCGTGCAGCCAGCCGGCCGCGAACCAACCGCCCTGCCACGCCAGGACCAGGCCGAGGACCCATGTCGCGATCATGGCCGGGTTGATGATCGCCTTCAGCAGGCGCCGCTCCATGATCTTGAACGTCTCGGACTGGATCGAGCCCTTTTGAGCCTCGCAGTGGTAGACGAACAGCCGTGGCAGATAGAGCATGCCCGCCATCCAGGCGATTACCGCGATCACGTGGAAGGCCTTGAGCCAATCGTAAAGCATCGGGTCTCCAGCACTGCCCGGCGAATGTTTCGCCTGTTTGCATCGGGTGAAACCAGTAAGCCAGACGGCCGCTTCGGAAAAAGGAGGGGAGCGATCCCCCTGAACGACCGCTTCAGGCGCCGCGGACCTGCGCGATCATCTGCTCCACATGCGCTACCGGCGTCTCTGGCAGGATGCCATGCCCCAGATTGAAGATATGGGGACGGCCACGAACAGCGGCGAGAACCGCACCGACACCTGCCTCGAGCGGCCGCCCGCCTGCCACCAGCGCAAGGGGATCGAGGTTTCCCTGCGTCGCCAGCTCTTGCGGCAGCGACGCCACTCCCTTGGCAACGTCGACGGCCCAGTCGAGAGCCATGGCGTCAGCCGGTACCGCCTCGGCGATCCGCGCCAGGCTCGACCCGCCGCCACGCACGAACACGATCACTTTCGCCTGCGGCCGCGCCGTCTTCAGGCCGCGTACGATGCGCCCCAGCGGCTCGAGCGAGAGCGGGCCGAGCAGGGCAGGTGGCAACGCCGCGCCAAAACTCTCGAAAATCTGCACCGCCTCGGCGCCGGCATCGACCTGGGCGATCAGATATGCAGTCGACGCATCGACCAGCCTGTCGATAAGGGCGCTCATGAAGCTTGCGTCGCGGTAGGCCGTCAGACGCGCCGGCGCCTGATCCGGGGTGCCCTTGCCGGCAATCATGTAGCTCGCCACCGTCCAGGGCGCGCCGCAGAAGCCGAGAAGGGTCGTCTCGGCGGGCAGGGCCCGTTTCACCCGTCCGAGCGTCTGGAATACCGGCGCAAGCCGATCCAGCGGTAGCGCCCCCGCGAGCCTGCCGAGATCGCTCGCTTGCGTCACCGGCTCCAGCCGCGGCCCCTCGTTCTCGACGAAGCGCACGTCCTGGCCGAGCACATGCGGGATGACCAGGATGTCGGAAAACATGATCGCCGCATCGAAGCCGAAGCGGCGGATCGGCTGCAGCGTGACCTCGGCGGCGAGCTCGGGGGTGTAGCAGAGATCGAGAAAGGACCCGGCCCGGGCACGCACCTCGCGATACTCGGGCAGATAGCGACCAGCCTGGCGCATCAGCCAGATCGGCGGTGGCCAGACGGCCTCGCCCTCGAGAACCCTCAAGATCGGTTTGGTTGTTCGCCTCACGCGCTCGCCGGCCTTCTAAAAGAAAAGAAATTAGAATCTTGAATCTTTGTTGTTTCTCTTGGGCCGTGACTCATGGAGGCGCAACCCCGTCCACATCCCGTGCACATGGCGGACGCCAGCCGCCACGCGCCGCAGGGGCGCGAGCAGGTCGCCCGATTGGTTTACGAATCGTAAACATTAACAGAGTGTTAAGGGCTCTTGCGGCCCCCACGGGGAGGGATGCCTCGCGCGTGCCGTCCCGGATTCTCCCAGGACGCCGGCGGGAGTTATTCCGAAACCTCGGCCTGTTGAGCGGGAACCGGGATATCCTCAGGGCACCGCGGCTGGACCCGGCCGGAGGCCTGATCTATCCACAGCCGTCGACTCTCCGTGCACGGATCGGGCGCCGGCTTGCGCAACTATTTCCACCTCCATCTCGTCTCCGACTCGACCGGTGAAACGCTGATCACCGTGGCGCGCGCGGCCGCCGCCCAATACGAAGGCGTCTCCGCGATCGAGCACGTCTATCCGCTGGTGCGCTCGGCCACGCAGCTCGAGCGCGTCATCTCGGAGATCGAGAGCGCTCCCGGCATCGTGCTCTACACGCTCGTCGAGTCGGAGCTGAGCTCGCGACTCGAGGAGGCCTGCCGCGCGTCGGGCTCGCCGCATCTGTCCGTGCTCGCGCCCGTGCACGCGCTGTTTCAGTCTTATCTCGGGGCCACTTGGACGCCTCGACCTGGCGCGCAGCACATGCTGAACGCCGACTATTTCAAGCGCATCGATGCGATGAATTTCACGCTGCTGCATGACGACGGGCAGTTGCCGGACGATCTCGAGGAAGCCGACGTGCTGCTGGTCGGCGTGAGCCGCACCTCGAAGACGCCGACCTCGATCTACCTCGCCAACCGCGGGCTGAAGACCGCCAACGTGCCGCTGATACCCGGCATGCCGGTTCCGCCGAAGTTGGAAAGCGTGACGAAGCCGTTGGTGGTCGGTCTCGTCGCGACGCCCGAGCGGATCGTGCAGATCCGCCAGAACCGGCTTCTGAGCCTGAGAGCCGACGACGACACATCATACGTGGATCGCAACGCGGTGGCCGAGGAGATCGCGTATTCACGTCGCCTCTGTGCGCGCCACAACTGGCCGATCATTGACGTGACCCGGCGATCGATCGAGGAGACGGCCGCGGCGATCCTTGATCTTTACCGGGATCACCGCATGAAATTCATAGCGGTCTAAAGCACGATCCGGCAAAGTGGCCGCCACTTTGCCGAAGAAGGTTATGCGCTAGAATGTCCGCGCCCTCCCCGTGGCAAGGCGGCGCGCCGCTTCTTCTGGCGTCAAGCAGCGCAACCCGCCGCATGCTTGCCGAAAGCGCCGGCTTGCCTGTCCAGACCGAAGCTGCGGGGATTGATGAGCGAACCATCGAGGCGTCGCTGCCCGATGGCAACCCGGCGCGCATCGCCAGCCGCCTTGCGCAAGAGAAGGCGCGGGCGGTGAGCCGGCGGCATCCGGGCCGCTTGGTCGTCGGAGCCGATCAGACCCTCGCCTGCGCCGGACGGCTTCTGCACAAGCCGCCCGACCGGACTGCCGCGCGGGAGCAACTTGCAACCTTGTCCGGGCGCACGCATGTCCTTCATTCAGCGGTCGCGATCGCCAGGGACGACGCCGTCCTCCGCAGCTTTGTTGAGGATGCGCGCCTGACGGTACGGCCGCTCTCAACGGACGTGATCGAGCGATATCTCGATCTGGCGGGCGCAAATGCCCTGCGAAGCGTCGGCGCTTATCAGCTGGAAGGCCTTGGCATTCATTTGTTTGAAAGCATCGAAGGCGACCATTCGACGATCCTCGGCCTGCCGCTCCTGCCGCTTCTTGCGGCCTTGCGCGAAATGAACTGTCTCGCCTTGTGACGCGCCCCTGATGACACCTGAAACGCAAAGACAGGCATGACATTCATTGTCGGGCTCACCGGTTCGATCGGCATGGGGAAATCGGCTACGGCCGCGATCTTCCGCCGCTTCGGCGTGCCCGTCCACGATGCCGATGCCGTCGTGCACGCACTCTATGCGGGCCGTGCCGCTCCGCTGATCGAGGAGGCGTTCCCGGGCACGGTGAGTGACGGCATTGTCGACCGGGCGGCGCTGTCGCAACGCGTGCTCGCCTCCCCTGAGAGCATCGCCGTGCTGGAACGGATCGTTCACCCTCTGGTGGGCGAGGAGAAGCTCCGGTTTCTGAGCAAAGCTGCGGCGGCAGGGTCGCCGGTCGTGGTCCTCGACATTCCGCTCTTGCTCGAGTCCGGCGGGGCGGGGCGCTGCGACGCCGTTGTCGTGGTCACCGCGCCGACCGACGTGCAGCGGGCGCGCGTTCTCGCGCGGCGCGGCATGACGGAGGAGAAGTTCGGCACGATTCTGG
>DATBIR010000077.1:0-3248 GCA_036556825.1 Beijerinckiaceae bacterium | reverse complement strand
TGATGTGCGTCGGCCTCGCCATGATTTTCGGCATCATGCGCGTCATCAACTTCGCCCAGGGCGATTTCATGATGCTCGGCATGTACGCCGCCTTCTACATCTTCACCGGCCTCGGGCTGCAGGCGGCGTTCGGGCGCTATGCCGGCCCCTATGTCGCCGTGGTGCTGGCCGCGCCGCTGCTGTTCGCCTTCGGCTACGTCGTGCACAAGCTGCTGATCTCGCGCGTCACCGGCATCCGCACCGCGGCGCTGGAAGGCGAGGGACACTACGCGCAGCTCGTCCTCACCCTCGGCATCGCGCTGATCCTGCAGAATGGCGGCCAGATCCTGTTCGGCTCGCAGCTCATCTCGATCCGCACGCCGCTGTCCTCGACCGCCTGGGAGCTGGGTCCGCTCTGGGGCGACGCGGTCAGCATCTTCATCAATAAGGGGCGCGGGCTCGCCGCCCTGTTCTCCGTCGCCATCATCGTCGGCCTGTGGCTGATGATCTCGCGCACGCGTCTTGGCAAGTCGCTGCGCGCCGCGGCCGACAATCCGACGGCCTCCTATTATGTCGGCATCGATGTCGACCGCGCGCACCGCATTGCCTTCGCCCTCGGCACCTGCGTCACCGCGCTCGCCGGCGGCCTGCTCGCCACCAACTATCCGTTCCACCCCTTCGTCGGCCTCGAATATGTCATCGTCATGTATGCCGGCGTCGTGCTCGGCGGCATCGGCTCGACGCTGGGCGCCTTCTGGGGCGGCATGGCCATCGGCCTGGTGCAGCAGCTTTCGACGTTAGCCCTGCCGACGCAACTGCAGAACTCGGTGATCTTCGTCGTCTTCCTGATCATCGTAATCCTGCGCCCGCAAGGCTTCTTCGGCCGCGTCGTGGAGCGGACCTGACATGCCGCCGCTCCTTAAATCGCTCGTCCCGTTCTTCGTCTTCGTCGCCGCCTATGCGGTTATCGCCAGCCTCGTTACCAACTCCTATTACCAGCTCATGATCACGCTGGTTCTGGTCTGGGCCTGCTTCGGCCTGTCCTGGAACATGCTGAGCGGCTATACCGGCCTGATCTCCTTCGGTCACGCCTCCTTCTTCGGCATCGGCGCCTACACGACGGTGCTCGGCCAGGTCTATTTCGACCTCTCGCCCTGGCTGCTGATCTGGGTCTCGGCCGTCCTCGGTGCGCTCGCCGGCCTGATCATCGGCCTGCCGACATTTCGCCTGCGCGGCCATTATTTCGCGCTGTCGATGCTCGCTTACCCGCTCGCCATGCTCTACGTCTTCGAATGGCTGGGTTTCCAGGAAGTCACCGTGCCGATGAAGCGCGAGGCGGCCTGGACCTATATGCAGTTCGCCGATCATCGCATCTACACGCTGATCGGCCTCGTCATGCTGACCGCCATCGTCATCATCACGCGGCTCGTCGAGCGCTCCCGCTTCGGCATGGCGCTGATCGCCATCAAGCAGAACGAGGCGGCGGCCGAGGCGGCCGGCATCGACACGCTGAAATGGAAGCTGCGGGCCATTGCGCTCAGCGGCGCCATCGCGGCAGCGGTCGGCTCGTTCTACGCGGTGGTGCTGCTCGTCGTGACGCCGACCTCGGTGTTCGGCATGCTGGTCTCGGCCCAGGCGCTCACCGTCGCCATGTTCGGCGGCGTCGGCACCGTCTGGGGACCGATCATCGGCGCGGCCTTCCTGATCCCGGTCGGCGAAATCCTGCACGCCGAATTCGGGTCCTGGATCCCCGGCATTCAGGGTGTGATCTTCGGCCTCGCCATCGTGATCATCATCATCGTCGCGCCTGAGGGTGTGTTCTGGAGGGGCCGCGATCTCCTGCGCGGCAGGCGGCGCGAGCCCGTTTCCGAGATCGACGATGTCGCCGCGATCGCCGATGCGCCGGCTCCGACCCGTCCCGTCGAGTCGCCCAATTTCGCGCGCCATATGTCCGACGAGACGATCCTCGAGGTGCGCGGCCTGTCGAAAAGCTTCGGCGGCCTGCAGGCGGTGGACGATGTCAGCTTCACGGTGAGGCGCGGCGAGATCCTCGGCATCATCGGCCCGAACGGCGCAGGCAAGACGACGCTGTTCAACCTCCTGAACGGCTTCCTGAAGCCTGACCGCGGCGAGGTGATTTTCAAGGGCCGCGACATGGTCGGCCGCAAGCCGCACACGCTGTGCGAAGCCGGCGCCGGCCGGACCTTCCAGATCATGCGGCCCTTCGCGCGGATGAGCATCACCGACAATGTCCGCGTCGGCGCCTATGTCCGCGCCGCGACCGAGGGGCAAGCCCTGGAGCTCGCCCATAGCGCCATCGAGCGCGTCGGCCTGTCCGCCGTCGCCGACCGCCAGGCTTCGGCGCTGACGACCAAGCAGCTCCGTCTGATGGAACTCGCCCGCGCGCTCGCCGGACAGCCGGAGATCCTGCTGCTCGACGAGACGCTCGCCGGTCTCGGCCACTCCGAGGCGAACGAGGTCGTCGCCGTGATCCGCAACCTTGCCCGCGCCGGCATCACCATCGTCATCATCGAGCACACCATGCGCGCCATGGTCCGGCTGGTCGACCGCTTCGTCGTGCTCGATCACGGCGCAGTGCTGGTCGAGGGCCAGCCGGAGCGCGTCACGCGCGACCGCCGAGTGATCGAGGCCTATCTCGGCAAGAAGTGGAGCGCCTATGCTCAGGGTTGACCATCTGCGCGCGGGCTATTCCGAGGTGCCGGTCCTCAAGGACGTCTCGATCGCGGTCGGCGAAGGGCAGTTCGTCTCGATTGTCGGCCCGAACGGCGCCGGCAAGTCGACATTGTTCAAGACGATTTCCGGTATCGTCGCGCCGATGTCCGGCTCGATCCGGTTCGAGGACGTCGATCTGAGCGCCGTCCCGCCGGCCGAACGCCCGCATCTCGGCATCGCCCATGTACCCGAGGGACGGCAGGTTTTCGCCTCGCTGACCGTGCTGGAAAATCTGGAGATGGGCGCGACCACCAGGGCCGGCACGCGCGACTGGTCGCGCAATCTGGAGCAAATCTTCACCTGGCTGCCCGTGCTGGAGGAGCGCCAGGCGCAATACGCCGGCACGCTGTCCGGCGGCGAGCAGCAGATGCTGGCGATCGGCCGTGGCCTTGCCTCTTCGCCCAAGCTCCTGATGCTCGACGAGCCCTCGATGGGCCTCGCCCCCGCCATCGCCGATTTCATCTTCGACCGCCTGATGGACATCCGGCGCGAGTCGAACGTGACCATCCTCCTCGTCGAGCAGCGCGTCGCCGAAG
>DATBIR010000076.1:0-16361 GCA_036556825.1 Beijerinckiaceae bacterium | reverse complement strand
CCCCTAGGGAGCGCCAGCTTTTTCGCTCGGCACCAGGTCGAGCGACGCCGACGGTTCCCGAACTTTCACTAACGCTGCAGCGAGAGCGCGAGTCCGTTGAGGTCGGCCGAGACGATGGCGCCGACAGACCGGCCCGTCAGCGTGAGCACCGCGCCGTTCTGGTTGGTCAGCACAATCGCCTGCGCGCCGCGGCCGAGCGCGGCGCCTGCCGAACCGGCCGCGTAAACGCCTTCGACATCCTGCGGCCGGCGGATGTTGGTGACGGTTCCGCGGAAAGCGGTCTGCGACGCGCCGAAGGTGAAGCCATAGCTGAGCCCGCCGATCGAAAGCGGGTAGCGCCGGCCCCTGAAGGTCAGCGTGCCGCTGCCGCCGGAGCCGCCGATGACAAGGCCCGCCTTGACCACGGTGAACTGGATGCGGCCGCTGTCGGCCTGCGCGGGCGAGAGCGCGAGACTCGAGGCACCGGCGAGCACGGTGGTTACGACGAGGGCGCGGCCCGTTGACCAAAGCGACATGAGACGAAACTCCGGATGACTGCAATGGATACAACCGGCGGCCGCCTCGGCCGTTCCCTCCAAGGCACGTCCCGTGGGCCGACCGCTTTGAACGCAGTCCGCTCAACGAGCGTCAATGAAGCGGGTCTCAGCGGCGACACCTGGTCATCGAGCCCGAGGCTGACGGACCTTGATGTCATCGATCGCGATCACTGCGAGCATCGGCCGGTGCTCGCCACGGTCGCAGCCGATGTCCTCGATCCGGCGTCGAGCTGTGATCCGGGCGGCGGCGGGCATCCGGAAGCTTGTTTCGGATGCCCTGCGCCGCACGGCGCTTACGTCTCGACCTTGCGGACCGAGGTTTCCGGCTCGAGACCTGGCCGCTGGCGGGCAAGGGTCTCGACGCCGTTCTCCTCCCACTCGCTGGCGAGCGTCCTTTGCGCGAAACGCTCCCACCGCTCGTTCCAGTCGCCGAGCGTATAGCCGTGCCAGGGTGAGGACGGCTTGAGCGGCGGCAGCCCGAGCTGCTCCCATTTCCGGCGAGCGTTTTCCATGACCTCGCGTGTCGGCAGAGCCAGCGGCGCCATGGGGCGCTTCTGGGTGGCGTCGATGAGGAGACCGGAATCGGATTTGTCGGGTCCATATTGTGCGCCCTGCACGCCGCCGCGAACCGGGGTGATCTGGACGTCGTCAACTGGCTTCGACCGGTAGGCGATGGACCACAGCACCGCGTCGACGGAGGACGGGTCGATGTCCTCGCTCACGGCAATGACGATCTTTCCGACGGCCGTCTGGAATGCCGACGCGGCGTAGAGTGCCCGCCAGATCTCGGTCCGGGGAGCGCCGTAGGCGAACTGGAGAAACACGACCGGACGCAGGTTGGTCAGCGGCTCGTGCAGCGCCACCCGGCGGATGCCCTGGATGGCCAGGTGGTTCTTCAGATGCGCCAGGAACAGAGGCTCGTAAGCCACCTTCTTGATGACGCTCGACTCGCTCGGCGTGACCTGGCTGATGATGGCGTTGAACACCGGCTTGCGCTTGTGCGTGATGGCGGTGACGGTCATCGGCATGTTGAAGGCTTCCAGCGCCACATAGCCGTTGCTCTCTCCGAAGGGAGCCTCCGGTTCCAGAACGCTGGTGTCGATCAGGCCTTCGATCACGATCTCGGAACTCGCCGGGACCTGGAGATCGATGGTCTTGCACTTGACCGTTTCGATGGCCTGGCCGGCGAGGCCTCCGGCCACGGCGAACTCGTCGACGTCGCGCGGAAGCTTCTGCGGCGACGTGAAGACGACGACCGGCGCCGCGCCTATGGCGATGGCGATCGGCATCTTCTCTTTCCTGTCGCGGTATTTGCTCCAGTGGACCCAGCCGCCGGCTCCGCCCGGACGAGCAACCATGCGCACCACCAGGCGGTCCGTCGACTTCAGGGCGGCGCGGTACATTCCCATATTGTAGATGCCGGATTCCGGATCACGGGTGACGCACAGGGTGGCCGTCAGGTAGGGGGCGGAATCGAAGCCCGGCGTGGAAACCGGCACGGGCAGCATCGCGAGCCCTCCGCCCGGCCGCGTGAGCTCGTCACCCGTGATCACGACCTCCTGGCAAGGCGCCGAGGAAACGCTGACCGGCGGGATCGGCTTCGCGATCGCCGCATCCCAGGCGGCGCCGATCTGCTCGGCCGGTCGGCCCATGCCCATCGCATAGATCTGCGGCGACGCGGCGAGAGCGCCGAGCACGACGGGAATGTCGTAACGCTTGCCTTTCGAATCAACCACGTTGGTGAACAGGAAGGCGCGCCGCTCGTGTTCCGGGATGCCGCCGAGGAACTGCCAGCGGACGAGCGGGTGCAGTTCGGTATCCTTGTTGACCGGCTCATCGATGCGCACCAGCAGCCCGGCCGCTTCCAGCGCGGCGAGATGCTGCTGAAAATCGAGAGGCGGACGCGCGCGCGTATCGGTGATCGGGGCAGTATCATCAGGCATGGGGCGAGTCCTTTGTTGTAAGGGGGGCGCGGGCCGGGATGCGTCGCAGCCGCGGGCAGGAGAGGGGAGCGCGCGAGTGGGCTCCCGCGATCGGGAGGGCCGCGGCAGGCATCTGCCTAGCGGGCATCCGGCAATCCTCCGATGAATTCGCGCAGGAGCGCCGCGAAGCGCGCAGGCTGCTCCAGCGGCGCGAGATGACCGACGCCGGTCATCTCGCGGTAGGTGCCGTCGGGAAACACTTTCGACATCGCCTCGACCGCCGACGGAGCGGCCGACTGATCGTCCGTGCCGCTGATGGCAAGGGCCGGGACGCGCACGTCCTTCAGGCGATCGCCGTAGCTCAGATCACGGATGGCGCGCCAGGACCAGCTGTGGACGATGGGGTCGGCCTCCAGGAGCCAGGCGCGGGCATGCGCCACGATGTCCGGCTGTGACCGCTGAACCTCGTCGTTGAACCACCGCGACAACGTTGTTTGCAGGACGGCCGGCATGCCCTTGGCCGCCTCGACGGCGCGTTGCTCCATGACCGCCCGGCCCTGGTCGGTGCGGGTGTGCGTCGTGTTGGCAATCACGAGCCCGGCTGTGATGTCGGGTGCCTGAAGCGCCACGCCCTGGGCGATCATCCCGCCCATCGAGCAGCCGACCAGGACGGCCGGTCCGCCGCCAACGGCGCGGAGAAGCTCGATCACGTCGCTCGCGAGATCGTCGAGCGTGAATGGCTGGCCGGAGACATCGCTCCCGCCGTGGCCGCGCGTATCCGGCGCGATCAGGCGGAAGCTGCCTTCCAGTTCGGCGATGACCGGGTCCCAGAACTCGGACCGCAGCCCGACCGGATGCAAAAGGACAACGAGCTGTCCCGCTCCGCGCGTGCGGTAGCGGATGCTGAGGCCCGAGGTGAGCCGGAATCTCATCGGCTGGATATCCCGTGCGCTGGCTCGTGACGGCTCATGACGAGCGCACCAGGGCAAGCAGCGTTCCCGCATATTCCGACACCATCGGTGCCGGCAATCCGGTGGCGTGCTGCTGGAACTTCTTGATCGTCTCGAGGACGAGGCGCGGCCGTCCGGCCAATTCGCTGACGAAGGCCTCCGCCTCCTTCTCGAAGCCGGCCCGGGGCAGCACACGGCTTGCCAGCCCGAAGGCCACGGCTTCGCTCGCGCTCACCTCCTGAGCCGAGTAGATCAGGTAGGTCAGCGCCTTGGCGGGAACATTGCGCAAAACCGCGGCCATCGCCATCGTCGGCGGGATGCCGTGCTTGATCTCCGTGAACGAGAAGCGGGCGGCATCCGAAGCGAGCGTGATGTCACTGGCCCCGGCCAGGGCCGCGCCGAAACCGACGGCAGGACCTTGCACCAGGGCGACAACCGGGATGGGGACCGCCTGGATCGCGTCATACACGCCAAGCACCGCACCCATCGCCTTCACACGAATGTCGTGCGGGGAAAGCCCCTGGTTGCTCTCCCCGCGCCCGTCGCGGCCGCGGCAGAATTCGGATCCTCGCGCTTGCAGCACGATCACGCGCGTGTCCGCGCGCGCTCCGAGATCGCGGATGACGCCGGCCAGCTGAACCATCATGGGGCGGGTGAGCGCATTCCCCTCGTCGGGACGATTGAGGTCGACGCGGGCGACCGCCCCATCGATGCTCACCAGGAATTCGAAATCCTGCATTCAATTCACTCCATCAGGGATTGCGGCCGTGCGGCGACAGCCCGCCGCGCCGGCGCTTGACGCTCGTGGTTCGACGGCGAGCTCATTTCATGTCGAGGATGGCGGCCGTCTCGCGGAGCACGTCCTGCGGCGCGTTGGCCGCGGCCGCCACCATCTCCTGCAGCCTCTCCCCGGTGACCGGTCGCACGTCGAATCCCGCCTTTTCCACTTCGGCGACGAACTCGCGATCGGCGAATGTCTGTGCGAAGGCGCTCCGCAGGATGGCGAGGCGGTCAGACGGGACCTCCGGCGCGACCCAATAGGCATAGCCGACGGCGGTCGGCAGGGTGACGATGTCGACGATCTGCTTGGCGCGCTTGTCGGTCACGAGCTCGCCCAAAGTGGGAACCTCGGGGAGGGCCGGATCGCGCTCGTAGCCGATCTGCGCGAGGAAGTTGATCTTCTTCTCGTTGACCCAGTCCGAATTGCGGGCGAACAGGCTGTTGAGATTGGCGCCGGACCGTCCGGCGATCTCACCGCGCTCCATGGCAAGATCGAGCGAGTTGCTGCCGGTATAGCCGTGGATCAGCTTGAACTTGGTTCCCACCAATGCGTTCGCGACCGCAGGATAGATGTACGAGGTCGAGGCGGGCCCCGAGCTTCCCATCGGCACCTCCTGCTTCTTCGCGTCCTCGATGGTCCTGATGCCGGACGTATGCCAGGTCACGATCGAGTTGTTGGAATTGGTGCCGCTTCCGACCCATGCGAGCTTCGCGCTGTCGTAGCGTGCGTTGCTGCCTCCCAGCAGTTGGTACATCAGGAGGGAAGCATTGACGGAGGCGATGACGGTCCCGTCTTTGGGCGCGACCGCATAGACGTTGTTCGCGGCCTGCAGACCACCGGCAGGCGCCATGTTGTGGACGATGACCGTCGGCTTGCCGGGAATGTATTTCGGAAGGAAGCGGGCGACGATGCGTCCATAAAGGTCGTAACCGCCGCCAGGAGCGAATCCGACCAGGATCGTGATCGTCTTGCCCTTGTAGAATTCGGATTCCGGCGTTTGAGCCTTCGCAGGCGCGAGCGCGACGACGCATAACCCAAGGGCCACAAGTGCATTTCGCAATAGCATCACTCTTCCTCTCTCCATTGTCGTTGCGGCATCGATGCGCTCCGTCCCTTTGACTGGTCGGGGCGACGTGTCCGCACGGTTGATCTCGTTCTCGCCTAACCCGCGCGGGACTGCACTGTGCGGTGGCCAAGGACCCGGGACAGCTTGCCTGCCTGTGTCTTGACCAGATCGCTGATCGCGCTTGTCTTCTCTGGCGTCAGCCGGAACTCCGGTGCGACGACGCCGATCGCGCCGCGAACCTGGCCGGTGGCGTCGAAGAAGGGAGCCGAAATGCCGACCGCATCCGGCGCCGCGCGCTGACCGCGCGTGACCGCGACCCCGCGCGTTCTGGTTCTGCGCAACTCCCGCTGCAGTGTTTCCAGATCAGGCAACGGCTTGCCGGTCACCGGCGAAGGTTCCGCCTCGCTGATGACGCGCCGCAGGTCAGCGTCGCTGAGCCACGCCATGATCGAGCGTCCGAGCGAACCCCAGGCGGGCGTGATGTTCTGCAGGAGGTCGAACTTGAACCTGAGCTGAAGCTGGGTGTCGACCTTGTGGGCCAGAACGATCTTGTTTCGTGACGCCGTCAGAAGGCCGAGCAGGCACGTCTCCCCGCATTGCTCCACCGCTTGCGCCATGAGCGGTTTGGCGGCCGCCACAAGCTCGAAGCGATGCTCCACGCGCGCTGCGATGCGGAAGAATTCCGTCCCGATGCGGTAGCGGCGCTGCCGCGCGCGCTCCAGGAACCCGGCTTCGACCAGAGCCTCAAGGACCCGATGCGTCGAGCTCGCCGGCAGCGACAGCTGCTCGCTCAGCTCCTTGACGCTGAGCACATCGGGGCCTTCGGCGAAGGCGTTCAGCACCGCGATGAGGCGGCCGGCATAACTCATCTGGTCGGCCGGCTGTTGCGCTGGTCTCATCGTGTGCGCCCGAGCGCAGCCTCCCCGAGAAGCTCCACGATGCGCTGCGGTGTGATGGGAGCTTCCGCGATATGGACCCCGAACGGCGAAAGCGCGTCTTCGATCGCCGCAATCACCGCGGCCGTGGTCGGAATCGTGCCGCCCTCGCCGGCGCCCTTCATCCCAAGCGGGTTGAGGGGGCTCGGCGTCTCCTGATGGATGATCTCCACGCGCGGCACATCGGGCGCCAAGGGCAGCAGGTATTCCCCGAAATTCGTCGAGAGCAGCTGCCCCTCGTGATCGTGAACGAGCCGCTCGTAGAGGGCATTGCCGATACCATGGGCGACGCCGCCGACGATCTGCCCATCGACGATCATCGGGTTGATGACGCGGCCGCAATCGTGCGCAATGAGCAGCCGCGCAATCTTGACGCGCCCGGTCTCGATATCGACCTCGACCTCGGCGACGGTGGTGCCGTTGGCGTAGGTCGACTGGTCGGGCGTAAAGTAGGCCGTGTGCTCAAGACCGGGCTCGAGGCCGCCGGCCATCGAGAAGCCCGGCATGCCGATCGCCTTGACGGCCACTTCCCTGAAACTTTTGCGCATGTCGGGCACGCCCGTCACGTGCACGTAGCCGTCCTTCAGCTCGAGATCCTCGGGCGAAGCCTCCAGCATCTCGGCGGCGATCAGCTTGATCTTCTCGGCAACCTTGCTCGCGGCGATATGGACCGAGGAGCCGGCATTGACGGCTGTTCGAGCGGCGAACGATCCGACGCCGAGCGAGATCGCTCCGGTATCCGCCGTCTCGACCGAGATGGCATCGATCGGCATGTTGAACTGATCGGCCGCGATCTGCGCGAGCGTCGTCTTGTGCGACTGGCCCTGCGGCGTCGCGCCTGTGTAGATGACGAGACGGCCGTTGGTGGCGATGCGAACGGTGGCCCCTTCGTAAGGCCCGAGTCCGGTGCCCTCGACGGCATTGCTGATGCCGATGCCGATGTAGCGTCCTTGCCGGCGCGCTTGCGCCTGCCGCTCGCGGAAGCCATCATAATCCACGCCCTCCAGCGCCGCAGCCTGACACGAAGGATAATCGCCGCTGTCGTACGTGACGGGCCGGCCATCCCTGAAGATGATTCCCACCTTGTAGGGCATCTGCTCGGGCCGGATGAAATTGCGGCGCCGGACCTCGGCCGGATCGAGCCCGAGCTCGCGGGCGACGCGATCCATCAGCCGCTCCATCACGACGACCGCTTGCGGGCGGCCGGCGCCGCGGACCGGCGTCGCGGGCACCTTGTTGGTGAGCACCGAGATGAGGTCCATGCGGAAGGCGGGGATGACGTAGGGGCCCGGAACCGTGGTCGCGGAGATCCACGGCAGCACGATTCCCCATGGCGTATAGGCGCCGTTATCGTGCGTGAGCGTTCCCCTGACGCCGAGAATGCGCGCGTCCTTGTCGACGGCGATCTCGACGTCCCAGTACTGATCCCGCTCCTGATGCGTCGCGACGAAGTTCTCGCGCCGGTCCTCGATCCACTTCACGGGCCGGCCGACCGCGATGGATGCGGCGACCACCGTCGGGTATTCGACGTAGAGGGATCCCTTGGGCCCGAAGCCGCCGCCCACATCCGGAGTGACGACGCGGAGTTGATGGTCGCCGAAATCGAACAGATCCAGCAAGCCGCGCTTTATGCGGTGGGGACCTTGAGAGGAGACGTAGACGAGCACGCTGTTCGCGGTCGCGTCGTAATTGGCGATGCAGCCGCGACACTCCATGAAGAAGGCGCCGCCGCGATGCTGGAAGATCTCTTCGCGAAAAATGTGTGGCGCGCTGCCGAAAGCGGCATCCACGTCGCCGATGGTGCTCGGCATGCGCGCGGCGACGTTGCTGCAGGCGCCCGCGTGAACCTCCGGCGCTCCGTCCGCCATTGCCGCCTTGGGGTCTGACACGGCCGGAAGCGGCTCGTAATCGACCTCGACGATCGCTACGGCGTCTTCCGCCACGTAGCGGCTCTCTGCCACCACGATCGCGACAGGCTCGCCGACGTAGCACACCTCGTCCCTGGCGAGCGAATACGGCATGCGTGGATGCTTCAGCGCCGGGCTCGGCACGAACAACGGCAGCCGCCGCTCACGGAGCGAGTCGGGCAGATCGTGATACGTGAGGACCGCCAGGACGCCGGGCAGCGCGCGCGCAGCGCTCGCGTGGATGCCGTTGATGCGTGCGTGCGGCAGAGGGCTGCGCACGAACGCGGCGAAGGCCATGTTGGGAAGGGCGATGTCGTCCACATAGCGGCCTTTGCCCGTCAGGAAGGCAGGATCCTCCTTGCGCTTGACGCTGGCGCCGAACATCCGTGCTCCCATCACGCGGCCTCCTGCGCCTTTTTCATCTGCGCGGCGGCCTCGAGCGCCGCGTCGACGATGGCCTGGTATCCGGTACACCGGCAGATGTTTCCCGACAGGGCGTCGCGAAGCTCGGCCTCGCTGGGGCTCCGGTTCTCTTCGAGAAATTCCGACAAGGTCATGAGGATGCCGGGGGTGCAGAAGCCGCATTGCAGTCCGTGCCGCTCCCAGAACGCCTGCTGCAGGGGATTGAGACGCCCGTCATCGGCAAGGCCCTCGACGGTCGCGACTTCCTTGCCGTTGGCCTGGACGGCGAGCATCAGGCAGGAGCGCACCGCCTCGCCCTCGACCCGCACGGTGCAGGCTCCACAGACACCGTGTTCGCAGCCGAGATGCGTGCCGGTCAGGCCGAGATCGAGCCGCAGAAAATCTGCGAGCATGCGGCGGCTCTCCACCGCCTTGGTATGAAGCGTGCCGTTGACTCGGATCGATATGGTGCGCACGTCGCTCATGCTGCCATGTCCTTGGTTGCTGCCTTGGCGGCGGTCTCTACGGCCCGGTACGTGAGGACGCGCGCCAGATGCCGCCGGTATGCGGCGGTGACGTAGGCGTCGCTCATCGCCTCGATCTCGGAGGCGACGATGGCGATGGTCCTGAAAAGCTCATGGCCGGGCCTCTGGCCGACGGCCGCGGCTTCGGCCGCGCGAAGCCGGACCGGAACCGGCGATACGCCCGATACGGCGATGGCGATGGCGTCGATCTCTCCCGACGGCCGCAGCGTCAGAACGCAGGACACCGCGCAAACGGCAAAGTCGCCGTGCCGCATGGCGAACTCCTCGAACCCGTAGCCGTGATCCGCGGGCCAGCGGCGGAAGCGGATCTCGCGCAGGAACTCGTTCGGCTCCACCGCGGTGCTGAGATAGCCGACCGCAAACTCCTCGAAGGGCAAGCTCCGTTCGCGCCCTTTGCTGGAGAGCACAAGCTCCGCGTCGAACAGTGCCGCGAGGTTGCACAGTTCGGCCGAGGGATCGAAGTGGCAGAGCGAACCTCCGATGGTGCCACGCGCCCGGGTCTGGCGGTGACCGACGTGGCTCAGCGCCAGCGGGATGATCGGGCAGAGCCGGCGCACCTCGGGCGAGCGCTCGAGCAGGCGCTGCCGGGTCACGGCCCCGAACGCGATGCGCTCCGGACCGGGCCGCACGAAGCCGAGCTCGCTCACGGTGTTGAGATCGATCAGGTGCGAGGGCTGCACGAAGCGGAAATTCATCATCGGCAGCAGGGACTGGCCGCCGGCCAGCAGACGCGTGTCTTCGAGCCGGTTCAGCAGGTCGGCCAGTTCGGCGACCGTGGCAGGATCGTGATAGACGAACGGGGACGGCTTCATCCTTACCTCATTGTCTCGCGCGGCGCCGGGCCGGCGTTTTCGCCGCCTGGTCTTGCGTTCCGCCGAGGAGCTCGCTCAACACCGCTGCCTGGCTTGTCACGGCCTGCGCGAAGGTTTCCAAGTTGGCCATTTTGAATCGCTGCTCAGGAGTCGTGATCACGAGCGAGCCGAACACGTGTCCGCCCGTCTCGAAGATCGGCGCGCCGATGGCGACGGCGCCCGGCAAACGCTCTCCGCGCGAGAATGCATAACCCTTGACGCGAATGGCCTGCAGCTCGCGCTCGAGCCGGCTACGCTCGGTCAGCGTCCGGTCGGTTGCGCGAGGCAGCCCGTGGCGCGCGATCACGGCCTCGATTTCGTCCGCCGGCAGGAAGGCCAAGATGACCTTGCCGCTGGCGCCGGCGTTCAGATATTTCGGATCGCCGACGTCAAGGGCGTATGACAACGAGCGGCTGGTCTCGGCGATGGCCGCAATCACGGACATGCCCTCTTTCTTCAGATAGCGGTTGAGGGTGACGGTCTCGCCCGTTTCCTCGGAAAGCTGCCGCATGACGGGGCGCGCCAGGTCCTCGAAGGACGCTCCTTTGCGCAGGCGCCAGGCGAGGCGCAGCGCCTCGGGCCCCAAGGCGTAGGTGCGCTCGCTCGACGCGCTGACCATGTTCTCGGCGGCAAGGTTCTGAAGGATGCGATGCGCTGTCGAATGCGGCAGAGACAGCGCGTCCGCCACCGCCTGGATGGTCACAGGCTCCCTCGCTTCGGCGATCTGGAGCAGCACGTCGAGCGTGCGGCGGAAAGCGGTGGGCCGGCCTGGCGCCATTCAAGCCACCTTCGCGGTGGGCGCGCCGGCATGCGCCGACGTGGTGAGCAGCACCTTGCCGACAGCGGCGCGGGACTCGATCCGGCGATGGGCGTCGGCTGCCTGCTCGAGCGGGAAGGTGGAATCGATCACCGGCACGACGGCGCTGCCGATCGCCGGCCAGACGTCGGCCACAAGGCGTTGCGCGATCGCTCTCTTGCGATCGAGCGGCAGCGGACGGACGAGACCGCCGGTTACCATCGCCGATTTCGCCATGAGGGTGCGCAACGGCAGCGCCACGGACGGCATTTCGCCGCTCGCCATATGAACGATGCGGCCACCCCAGCGAACGGCATCGATGTTCTGATCGATGTGATCGGCGCCCGAGAAATCGAGGATGACGTCGGCGCCTTTCCCGACCGTGGCCGTGCGCACCGCTTCAACCACATTCGACGAGCGGTAGTTCACCGCGGTCGCGCCGAGCCGCTCCAGGACCGCCAGCTTGTCCGGCTGGCTCGCCGTAGCGATGACGGTGGCGCCGTGCATGCGCGCCATCTGAATGCCGATCAGGCCGACGCCGCCGCCGGCGGCGTGAATCAGCACGGATTTGCCCGGTGCGAATCCGCCGAGCTCGAACAGCGAGAACCAGATCGTGAACAGCGCCTCCGGCAGCGCCGCCGCGTCGGTCATGGGCAGGGCAGGGGGGATCGGCAGACACAGGCCGGCATCGGCGGCGCAGAATTCGGCGTAGCCGCCGCCGTCGGTCAGGGCAGCCACGCGCGTCCCGACGGCCAGCGTGGGCGAGGTGCTCGCGACGACCTCTCCCGCGACCTCGAGGCCGGGGATGTCCGAGCGGGCGGATGGAGGGGCGGCGCCACGACGGCGCTGCCCGATGTCGTGCCGGTTGACGCCCGCAACCGCCACGCGGATCAGGACCTCGCCAGGCCGCAGCTCGGGGACCGGGCGCTCTTCGCGGCGGAGCACGTCCGCCGCGCCAGGCGCCGTGATGGCGACCGCGGTCATGGTGGTGGCGGCTGAGATCGGTTGCGTGGACACTTAGGTCTCCCCGGTGCGCGTTGCGATCGGCCGGAACACGTCCTGGCGATCGATCCAGAGCAGCACCAACGCCGCCATCGAGCAGGCCAGCGCGACGGGCACGACGAACTTGGGTCCGTTGCAATCGCCCGGCTGTGTCGCAGCCATCACGCTCCCGTCTCTTTCTCTACGGCGCCCTTCGGCGCTCAAACTTGGTTTTCCGCCAAACGGAATTTCATCCCGTTCTTCTTGCAAGATCGGGCAGAACTGGTTCAGATGTCAAGAAAGTGGATGCAAATTCCGTTAAACCGAATTTGTGCGCGCGAGGGTCAGCTGGTCGTGAGGCCGCGCGATGACTGAGCGGAGATGGCAATCAGATGAGCATGCACATGATGATGACCGGCACTTTGGAATATCTCCGTCGCCCTCTCGTGACGAACATCAAGAAGGGAATGAGGGTCCTCGTGGTCACCGACACGGCGCACGATCCGCGTGTCTGGCAAGCCGTCATGAGCACCTTGTCGGAGCTTGGCGCCGAGGCGACGCTGGCGCTGTTCGATCCGCGTCCGGCCGATTACTACGATCCGCCGCACGCGGTGTGCGAGGCGATGAAGAGCGTCGATGTCAACATCCTGCTCGCCTCGACCGGCATGCTGCATGCTCCGGCCAATCTCGAGGCCATGAAGGCCGGCGTCCCGGTGATCTGCATGGACGGCGGCATGACGCTCGAGATGTTCCAGTCGGGCGCCGTGACCGAGGATCAGAGAGAGATGGCGATCCGGCAGCACTACGTCGCCGTCAACATCTTCGGAGAGGACGCAAAACTCTGCCGAGTCACCTCGAAATACGGCACGGATTTCAGCTACGGCGTCGAAGGACGAATTCACATCCCACAGCTGCCCGGGCCCGATTTCGACGGCTACAAGATCAACACCATGACGCGCAACAACAAGTTTCCGCGGCCACGGTTTCTCTATCCGAACGGCGAATTCAATGTCCCGCCGGTCGAGGGCACGGGAAACGGAAAGCTGGTCATCGACTTGACCATGCATCAGTTCGGCCGCCTGAAAACCCCGATCGAGCTCACGGTGGAAAAGGGGCGCATCGTCAGCATCGACGGTGGCCCGGAGGCCTGGGAGCTGCGCCGCTATCTGGAGACATACGGCGACGAGAATGCCTACATCTGTCCGGCGGAAGCGTCGGTCGGGATCAACTCCAGCGCCGTCGTGCGCGGCGTGCAGCGTGAGGACAAGAACATTCTCGGCTCGATGCATTTCGGGCTCGGTACGAACATCGACGTGGGTGGCACCATCCACTCGAAGATCCACATGGACGGCGTCATTCTGGAGCCGACGCTCTACGTGGACGGCGACAAGCGGATCGAGCACGGCAAGTTTCTGCGGCCGGTGGACCGAGCGGTTTAACGCAGGACCGCTCGGACGCACAGGCAACGCGGCATCAACCAGGCGCACACGGGCGGGAGACCCGCCCGGCAAACTAGGGAGCAAAGGATGAGAATCGGCTTGACGACGATGCCGCGGGTGATGGCGGCGATATGCGGGACGCTTGTTCTCGCTGGCGCTGGCAGCGCTGCAGCGCAGACGCCGGCGGAATTCTATGCCGGAAAAACCCTGGACATGATCATCGGCTACCCGCCGGGTGGCAGCAACGACCTGTTCGCGCGGGTCGTCGCGCAGCACCTCGGCAAGCACATTCCCGGCCAGCCGAAGATCGTGCCCAAGAACATGCCGGGCGCCGGCAGTCTGCTGGCGGCGAACCACATCTATAATGTCGCCGCGAAGGATGGCTCGGCCCTCGGCGCCGTCTCGCAAGGCATGCCCCTGCAGGCGAAGCTCAACCCGGCCAGCGTCAAGTTCGATCCGTCCAAGTTCAACTGGATCGGCCGGGTTGCGCCGTCGTCGAACGTGACGATGGTGTGGCATACCTCGAAGGCCATGAGCTTCGATGACGCCCTCAAGAACGAGGTCGTGCTCGGAGCAACGGGGGCCGGCTCGACGGTGGCGCTCTATCCGCTGGTGATGAACGAGATCCTGAAGACGAAATTCAAGCTCATCATGGGCTACAAAGGATCAGCCGATGCCATGCTGGCGATGCAGCGGGGCGAGGTGGAAGGGCATTCGACCACGTGGGAGGCCGTGAAAGCGGTCCATCGCGATTGGATCCAGGAGAAGAAGGTGCGCTTCCTCGTCCAGCATGGGCTGACGCGCAACCCGGAGATCCCGGATGTGCCGACCTCCGTCGAGCTGACCAAGGACCCCGACGACAAGGCGGTCATGCGCGTCATCATGAGCGCCGCCGAGATCGGCAAATCCTACTTCACGGCGCCGGGCGTTCCGCAAGACCGTGTCGAGGCTCTGCGTCGCGCCTTCGACGCCATGGTCAAGGATCCCGATTTCATCGCGTCGCTCGCCAAGCTGGGCGGCGAGGTGGACGCCTTGAAAGGCGAGGATCTGCAGAAGCTCGTCCAGGAGCTCGACGAGGTTCCTCCGCCTCTGCTGGCGCGGGTCGGCGAGATCTACAAGGAGCAATGAGCGGAAAAGTGTGAGCGATGTACTACGACGCTCTCAAGAATGACCACGGCCTGCGGTACGACCCGTTCAAGGCCCTGGTCGCACCACGTCCGATCGGCTGGGTCTCGACGATCAGCCGCTCGGGCGTGCTGAATCTTGCACCTTACAGCTTCTTCGCCGCGGTGGCGGAGAAGCCCGCCTACGTGATCTTCTCCGCGAGCGGAACGAAGGACAGCAGGCGCAACGCCGAGGAAACCGGCGAGTTCGTCTGTTCATTGGCGAGCTACGATCTGCGGCACCAGATGAACGTCACGTCGACAGCGGTCCCGTCGGACACGGATGAGTTCGCTTTGGCAGGCCTCGCGCCGGAGGCCTCACGGTTCGTGAAGCCGCCGCGCGTGAAGGACAGTCCCGCTGCCCTGGAATGCCGCTACTGGCAGACCGTCGTGCTCCCGCAACATGGTGACACGGGCAAGGTTCACGCGGTGGTGTTCGGGCTGGTCGTCGGCATCTTTATCGACGACCGCTTTGTCCGCGACGGGATCGTTGACACCGGCGCCATGCAGCCGCTGTCTCGGCTGGGATACAGAGAGTACAGCTCGGTGACGCCCGAAACCATCTTCGCTCTCGACCGCCCGGCCGCCGGCAACACGAACGCGAGCGGCTGACCGCCGCGTCCGCGCACGCGAGCCGATACATCACCCGCGATCGCATGCAGCAGTGAGGGCAAGATGCAGTTTTCCAATTCGTTCGAAGTGCCGTTGCCCCCGGATCAGGCCTGGCCGTTCCTGCTCGACATCCGCCGCATCGCCCCGTGCATGCCGGGCGCGGAGCTCACCGAGGTGCTGGATGAGAGCAGCTACAAGGGCAAGGTGGCCGTGCGCCTCGGCCCCGTCGCCTTGTCCTTTGCCGGCACGGCCAAGTTCGAGGCGATCGATCACGCCGGCCACAAGGCCCGCGTGAAGGCCCAAGGCTCCGACGTAAAGGGGCGCGGCGGCGCCAGCGCCCTGGTGAATTTCGCGCTCGCGCCGAGCCCCGCGGGGACCATGGTTCTCATCGACACCGATCTCAATCTGTCTGGTTCTGTTGCCCAGTATGGGCGGGCGTCCGGCATGATTCAGAGCGTCGCTGCGCAGCTCATAAGCCAGTTCGCTGCAGCCCTGCGGGCTGAAATCGCAAAGGCCGAGGCGCCCGCGCAGGAGGCTGTCGGCGTTTCATCGCCTGACGCCAGGCCGCTTGCGAATTCATCACCCTCCGCCGCGAAACCGATCAGCGGCCTGTCCCTGATCCTCCGCGTTCTTTGGGATGCGTTGCGCAATGCCTTTCGTCGTGGCCATGAGACCCGTGCGGCCCGCGACAAGATGCAAAGCCAGAGCGGCAGCTAAGCCGGATTCGTCATCTTGTGCGCGGGCTGTCGCATCGCGCGTGCGACCGCTCTTTTCGGCCGGCTTGAGAGCCGGGTCGCCACCGTTACAAGGGCATGCCCGGTTAACCTGCCGGCCTTTGGGAACCATAGGGCCCCGGCAAAACCTCGTTGACCCCGCCTCCTCTCCGTTATTAATTGACCATCTGGTCAAAACCGGGATTTCGCGGGGGCACAGTGGGCGAAGGCAATCGCAGTCCGGGGGTCCGGATCGCCGTCGACATTGGCGGCACGTTCACGGATATCGTTCTCGCGCGCGATGATGGCCGCCTGCACCAGAGCAAGGTCTCGACCACGCCGGCGGACCCCGCGCATGCGGTCGTGGAGGGCGTGCGCGACCTGCTGGCTCGCCTGCAGATCGCTCCGGGCGACGTCCTGGAAGTGCTGCACGGAACGACGGTCGGCTCGAACACGATCCTGCAGAAGCGGGGATCGCCGATGGCCCTGCTGACCACCAGGGGATTTCGGGATGTTCTCGAGATCGGACGCATCCGCATGCCGGTGATGTTCGATCTGAGCTGGGCCAAGCCCGCGCCGCTCGTGCCGCGGCGACACCGCTACGAGGTCGCCGAGCGCATCGGGGCCGACGGGGCCGTGGTCGCGCCGCTCGACGAGAGCGAGGTCTCCGCGGCGGCCGAGAGGATGCTCGAGGCCGGGATCGAGGCGGTCGCGATCTGCTTCATCAACAGCTACAAGAATGCCGAGCACGAAGCCCGCGCG
>DATBIR010000075.1:0-41026 GCA_036556825.1 Beijerinckiaceae bacterium | reverse complement strand
CATCGCCGTGCTGGAACGGATCGTTCACCCTCTGGTGCGCGAGGAGAAGCTCCGGTTTCTGGGCAAAGCTGCGGCGGCAGGAGCGCCGGTCGTGGTCCTCGACATTCCGCTCTTGCTCGAATCCGGCGGGGCGGGGCGCTGCGACGCCGTTGTCGTGGTCACCGCGCCTGCCGACGTGCAGCGGGCCCGCGTTCTCGCGCGGCGCGGCATGACGGAGGAGAAGTTCGGCACGATTCTGGCGAAACAGATGCCCGATGCCGAGAAACGGATCCGGGCACACTTTCTTGTGGAAACGGGGCGAGGCTTTGCTGCCGCCGAGCGGCAAGTCGGGGATATTTTGCGGGCCATCGCGAGTCGGCCCGGCCGCGTCTTGCGAGGCATCCTTTGAAGCAACCGCTAGAGAACCCATGCTGCGCGAGATTGTTCTCGATACTGAGACCACGGGCGTCGATCCGGCCAGCGACCGTATCATCGAGATCGGATGCGTCGAGCTACTCAACCATATTCCGACCGGCCGGACGTATCACGCCTACCTCAATCCGCAACGCTCGGTGTCGCAGGGGGCCTACAACGTCCACGGGCTGTCCGAGGAATTCCTGAAGGACAAGCCGGTTTTTTCGGCGATCGCCGACGAACTGCTGGGCTTCGTCGGGGAGGCGCGGCTTGTGATCCACAACGCCAGCTTCGACATGGGTTTTCTCAACGCCGAGTTCGGACGCACCGGACATCCGAACGTGCCCTTCGAGCGGGCGATCGATACGCTCTCCCTCGCCCGTCGCAAGCATCCGAACGCCGCCAATAGCCTCGATGCCCTTTGCGCGCGTTACGGCATCGACAATTCGCGGCGTACCAAGCACGGCGCCCTGCTCGATGCCGAGATCCTGGCCGAGGTGTATATCGAGTTGATGGGCGGCAGGCAGCCGGATCTGGGCCTGGCCGTGATGCGCCAGCCGCTCCCGCTGGCGGGGAACAGCATCATTGTCGCCACGACCGCCCCGCGCATGCCGGTGTCGCGTCTGACCGATGCCGATCGCGAGGCTCATATGGCTTTCATCGCCACCCTGGGCGCCAACGCCATCTGGCGGGAATATCTGTCCGGCGAAGCTTAGCGGGAACCGGCAAAGCGGCCCCGGACCCGATCCGGGACCAAGCGGTCCGAGGCAAGCGTCCTTGAATTACCCGGGTCTGTAGCGTGGAGCGGGCCGACCCCCCTGAAGCGATCGCGCCTCAGGCGGTCTGTGAACCCTGCTGGCCAGCCTGGGCAGGCGCTCCCGTCTGCGTCTCGGCGGCCCGCTGCCGGTAAAGACCGACGAAATCGATCGGGTCGATGTAAAGCGGCGGGAAACCGCCATTTCGCACGGCGTCCGCAATGATCTGGCGCGCAAACGGAAACAGCAGCCGCGGGCATTCGATCATGATGACCGGATGGATCTGGTCCTGCGGCACATTACGCACCCGGAACACGCCCGAATAGGTGAGTTCGAACGCGAACAGGACCTCGTTGCCGACCTTGGCATCTCCTTCGAGGGTCAGATCGACCTCGAAATCCGTATCGCCGAGCGGCTTGGCATTCACATTCACTTGAATACCGATCTGCGGCGGCTGCTGCTGCGGCGTCAGGGAGCGCGGCGCGTTGGGGTTCTCGAACGAGAAATCCTTGGCATATTGCGCGAGCGCGTTGAGCGAAGGCGCGGTATCAGCCTGGGCGCCATTTCCTGCCGGGGTTTCAGCCATTGAAGGCTCCTGAACTCGAGACGTATGCAGAGCGCCGCCGGGCGGGCGACCGATCGCGCATTGGCGGGCAATGCGCGATCGCGCTATCACGCTTCGTGGCCCCGGGCAACGCTTGCTTGTCGGCGACCTGGGTGGATGTTACGAGCCCGAAACCCCATATGCGCGCGAGCGACATGGTCGCCGCCGTCTCCCTTGGACATGACGGCGAGGGGCTGAGGCCCCAGGCGCAAGACCGGATCGACGATGCAGGATTCTTTTGACGTCCAGACCATTATTTTTCTCGCGATCGCGGTGTTCGTGATCTGGAAGTTGCGCTCCGTGCTCGGCCAGAAGACCGGGCACGAGAGACCGCCGTTGGATCCATTCTCGCGGCGTGAGCCTCCGGCCCGTCCGGGCCCCGTCAGCGAGACCGACAACGTCGTCAGGCTCCCCGGAGCGGGCGGCGACCGCGCGCAGGTGGGCCCCCTCGACCTGGCCGAGGATCGCTGGAAGGGCATTGCCGAGCCGGACACGCCGGTGGCGCACGGGCTGGACACGATCGTCAAGCAGGAGCCCGGATTTGACGCGCGTGCCTTCCTCGAAGGAGCCAAGCTCGCTTACGAGACGATCGTCACGGCCTTCGCCCAGGGTGACCGGAAGACCCTGAAAGGCCTTCTGTCCAAGGAGGTCTACGAGGGCTTCGAACGCGCCATCTCGGAGCGCGAGAAACGTGGCGAGAAGGCCGAAACGACGTTTGTATCGATCGACAGGGCCGAGATCGAGGGCGTCGAGGTCAAGAGCCGCGTCGCCCAGATGACCGTCCGCTTCCTGTCGAAGCTGATCACCGCCACCCGCGACCCGCAGGGACACGTGATCGACGGCAGCCCCGAGGCCGTCGTCGACGTGACCGACGTGTGGACCTTCGCTCGTCCGCTTGGAACGCGTGACCCGAACTGGCATCTGGTCGCGACCGAAGCGGCTCAATGAGGCGTGCCGCGGCGGCCCTCTTCCTCGCCGTGAGCCTCACGCCGACGCTCGAACTCAATGCCGAGCCCGCCGGAATTGTCGGCGGTGCCCGTATGGAGCGGGTCCCGTTCCGGGCATTGGCAGGCTGGAACGAGGACGACCACGGCGCCGCTTTCACGGTGTTCCGCCGCTCCTGTGAGGCGATCGTCGATGACACGCCCGCCTTGGGGTCGGCGAACTCCGCGATGCCGGACCTGCGCGCGGTATGCCGCGCCGCGCTCGCCGTAGTGGTTACGGACAATGGTGCGGCGCGTCGTTTCTTCGAGACCTATTTCGAACCGTTTCACGTCACGCCAGGCACCGGGCGCGGGTTCCTGACCGGCTATTTCGAGCCGGAATACGACGGCTCCCTGCTTCCGACGGACGTGTTCGCCACGCCGCTTCTCGCGCGGCCGGACGACCTCGTCACCGTGCCCCAGGGCGAGGCCTTGCCCGGGCTCGATCCGCGGTTCCGGGCCGCACGCCGGCGCCTCGGCGGCTTCGAGCCATATCCCGACCGCGGGGCGATCGAGGACGGAGCTCTGGGCTCCCGTGCAAGGCCCATCCTTTACCTCCGTGACCCGGTCGAGGCCTTCGTCATCCATGTTCAGGGATCCGCCCGGATCCGCCTCGACGACGGGCGCGTCGTGCGGGTAGCCTATGCCGGCCGCAACGGTCATCCCTATACGTCGATCGGGCGGATCCTCGTTGAGCGCGGCCACATCGCGCCAGACGCCATGAGCCTGGAGGCGCTGACGGCCTGGCTCAGGAGCAATCCCGGCGAAGCCGGGAGCATCATGCGTCAGAACCGCTCGTACATTTTCTTTCGCCTCGCGGATGAACTCGATCTGGACGAAGGGCCGATCGGCGGGGCGGGCGTTCCGCTGACGCCTGGCCGCAGCCTCGCGGTCGACCGGACGCTCTGGAGCTACGGCCTGCCGTTCTGGCTCGAGGGCGAGCTGCCCGTGGCGCCGGCCCTGTCCGAGCCTCTGCGCCGCCTGATGATCGCTCAGGATACCGGAACGGCGATCGTCGGCCCCGCCCGCGGCGATTACTTCTTCGGCACGGGGCGCGAGGCGGGCACGCGCGCCGGCCTTTTGCGCCACGGGGCACGCTTCGTGGTGTTCCTGCCGAAATCATGACCTGGCCGCGGCACCCGCGCAGGCTTACGCCGGAGGAGCGCCGTCTGTGGGCGCAGGTGGCCCGTGGAGTCACCCCGCTCGAGGGCCGCACCCTGCCTGCCGAGCCCGCCCCGCAGCCGAGCCTCACGGAACAGCCGCAGAGCGAACCGCCGGTGGTTGCGACTGGGGCACCTGCACCACAAGGCGAGCCCAGGCAGCTGCCTGTCGCGGCCCTCGATCGCAGGACCATCACCGCACTTCGCCGCGGCTCGCAACAGGTCGAAGGCGTGATTGATCTGCACGGCATGCGCCAAAGCGAAGCTCACGCGGCGCTGCTCGGCTTTCTCCGCCGCTCGCAGGATTCCGGGCGAAAGCTCGTGCTGGTCATCACTGGCAAGGGGGCGGCCGGCAGCGGCGACGGGCTCTTTGCCGAACGCGGCGTGCTGCGCCGCATGGTGCCGCATTGGCTGCGTCTTCCCGACCTGCGGCCGCTGGTCCTCGGCTTCGAGGAGGCAGCCCCTCATCATGGCGGTTCCGGGGCCCTCTATGTCCGTCTGCGCCGCCGTCGGTCACGCCACGAGACCGCCTGACCGCAAGGCATGCTCGCCGCGGCGCTCGGTTGACCAATGCGCAAGCGGGTGCGAAAGGCGCTCGGCGTGATCCGGCGAAACGCCCGCACAGTCCGCCGACCGGATCATGCCGCGCGAAGATGACAGCTCTCGATCAGCCCGACGATTGATCCCTGCCCGCCCATTCAGAGCCGCAAATGCCCACTCAGCCCATCGACGTCCTGACGGTCGGCAACGCCATTGTCGACGTGATCGCCCACACCGACGACGACTTTCTCGCCCGGCAGAAGCTGCACAAAGGCGCCATGCAGCTGATCGACGAGGCCCGTGCGGAGGAACTCTTCGCGATGATGGGGCCGGCGACCATCGTGTCGGGCGGCTCCGGCGCCAACACCGCCGTCGGTGTCGCCTCGCTCGGCTTTCGAGCCGCGTTCATCGGCAAGGTCCGCGACGACGATCTGGGACGCCTCTACGCGCACGACCTGCACGCCGTGGGCGTCGACTACGCGGTGCCAGCAGCATCGGTCGGGCCGGCAACCGCTCGCAGCTTCATTCTGGTGACGCCCGACGGCGAGCGCACGATGAATACCTATCTGGGCGCATCGCAGGGGCTCGGGCCGGAGGATATCGACCCCCACACCCTGCGCGCGGCACGGATCGTTTATCTCGAAGGCTATCTGTGGGATCCGCCCGAAGCCAAGAACGCCTTGCGAACCGCAGCCATGATCGCACAGGAAGCCGGCAATCGCGTCGCCTTGACGCTCTCCGATCCGTTCTGCGTGGACCGCTACCGCGCCGAGTTCCTCGATCTGGTCAGACGCGGCAAGATCGACATCCTGTTCGCCAACATCCACGAGCTGAAAAGCCTCTATGAAACCGCCGACGAGAGCACGGCGATCGCCGCCTTGCGCGAGGAAGGCATTCTCGGCGTGGTGACGCGATCGGCGGACGGGGCGCTGGTGGTGACGCGCGGCGAGACCAGCGCGGTCCCGGCGCATCCGATCGAACAGCTCGTCGATACGACCGGCGCGGGTGATCTGTTCGCGGCCGGATTTCTTGCCGGTCTCGCAAACAAGTTCAGCACGGTCGATTGTGCCCGTCTCGGCGCCCTCGCGGCCGCCGAGGTGATCCAGCATATCGGCGCGCGTCCTCAGGTGAGCTTGCGCGATCTTGCGCGGCAGGCGAACCTTCTGAGCTGACCGCATCCGGGTGCGGCGTCAGCCGCGCCAGCGGCAGCACAGGGGCGCGCTCAAGAAAAATCCGGCGAAGCCAGGCTTCGCCGGATCAGTGGCCGGGAATGCGCGCGTCCCGCTCTCGGTTAGCGAGGCTCGGGGATGTAGCCCCGGTTCGTCAGCACGATCCACTGCTCACCATGCTTCTTGATGGCGCGGACGAGCCCTGCCTCGGGCAGCAATTCGCCGACGCGAACCTCGTAATGCTGGCCGTGGCCCTCGACCAGGGCCAGATCGTCACGAACGCTGTGCACCGACCAGCCGCTGACCCGTTTCTGGCGCTTGGCTTTCGGCTGCGACACCACGGTCGCGGTCGCCTTGTCGGCCGGCGGGGCGTCCGGCAGCGCACCGGTGACGGCCGGTTGCACCTGCTCCGGCTCTGCTTGTGCCACTTGAGCGATCGGCGCCTGCTGCTGGGCGAATTCCGGATATCCGAGCTGCTCGGGCTCTCCCTCTGCCAGTGCCACCTGAGCGGTCGGCGCCTGCTGGTTGGCGAATTCGGGGTAGCCAAGCTGCTCGGGCGCGGCCACGGCCACGTCGGTCGCGGCGTCGTCGCGCAGCATGTCCTCGACCCGGGCGATCTCGCTCCGCGTCCCGTCGAGGTCAGACTTGATGCTTTCCATGTTGGAGGCGAGCGCTTCGATCTTGGCTGCCGCCGAGCGGGCTTCGTTCCAAACGCGCAGCACGCTCTCCTGCGTCTCGCGGAGATCGATGGTAACGGAGGCGAGGCGCGCCTCCTGTTCCATCATCTGCCCGTTGCCGTTCGGCTCGAGCGGGTCGATCCATGCCGGACGGGCACCGGCGACGGCGAGGGCATCCTGTTGCGAGTTGACGGCGAGGAGCCCGCCGACCCAGCCGAGGCCGCCTGCGATCAGAGCGAGGGCCGCCGCCATGACGCCGGCTCGCCAGACCTGCGGCTGCGCTTTCTCGATCGACAACTCGCGGTGCGGAGGCGTGTGTCGCGATGCCGACTTGTCGTCGTCGCGCAAGGCGGTGGCGAGGGCTTCCAGGACCGCCTGGTCAGCTTCCGGCCGGGGGCGCCGCCGCCGGCCGAGGGCGCTTCTGCCCAATTCCAGTTTGTCGTTGTCGTCGTGGGCCGGCTCGCGCATGGCGTGAATCTCCGAGGATCAGCCAACTGAAGCGCGCTTTGTTTACCAAACAGTTACCACGTCGCGAATTTCACAACATTCACAACCGCCTGAGGGCTACTCGCTCGATCCGGTGGCTGGCTCCCTTGCGCAGGATCAGGCTGGCGCGCTGCCGGGTCGGCACGATGTTCTCGCGTAGATTGAGGAGATTGATCCGGGTCCAGAGGCGTTCGGCTTCGGCGATCGCCGTCTCCTCGGTGAAATCCGCATATCGGCGGAAGAACGATTTCGGATCGCGGAAGGCCGTCTGGCGCAACTTCAGGAAGCGCTCCACGTACCAGCGGCTCAGATCGTCCTCCGTGGCGTCGAGATAGATGGAAAAGTCGAAATAGTCCGAGACGAACGGGATCGCCTTGCCGTCTTTGGGCATCCGGGCCGGCTGCAGCACGTTCAGGCCCTCGACGATCAGCAAGTCGGGCCGGTCGATCATCGTGTATTCGCCCGGGACGACATCGTAGATCAGGTGCGAATAAAGCGGCGCCTTGACGTTGCGTTTGCCTGCCTTGATGTCGGCGAGGAAGTGCAGCAACGCGCCGGTGTCGTAGCTCTCCGGAAAACCCTTCCGCTCCATGAGATCGAGCCGCGTCAGCTCATCGTTGGGCAGAAGGAAGCCGTCGGTCGTGACGAGGTCGACCTTCGGCGTGTTCGGCCAGCGTGTCAGCAGCGCCTGAAGGACACGCGCCGTCGTCGATTTGCCGACCGCCACGGAGCCGGCGACGCCGATGATGTAGGGCACCTTCGCATCGGCCTCGGCCATGAGAAAGCGCTGCGTCGCCTTGAACAATCCTTGCGTCGCGGCGACGTAGAGCGACAGCAGCCGAGACAGCGGCAGGTAGATGGCGATCACCTCGTCGAGGGAGATCGGGTCGTTGAGCGATTGCAGGCGCGCAACCTCGCTCGCCGTGAGGGTCAGCGGCGTGTCGGCGCGCAGTCGCGCCCATTCGTCACGCGAAAAGGATCGATAGGGCGACAGGTCGTCCTCGGGCGGAGGCGTCTCGACTCTCTGATCCATCACGTCTCTCGCCGGGCGCCCTGGCCCCGCGCCGCCTTCTCGGCAAGGCCCGACTGCGCCGTGCGCCGTTCGAGCTCCGCCATCACTTCTTCCAATGGCACGCCCCCCGCCTTCAGCACAATCAGCAGATGGTAGAGCACGTCGGCCGCCTCGCCGACGAGTTCCTTGTGGCGGCGCTGCACGGCGGCCAGCGCCGCCTCGACAGCTTCCTCGCCCAGCTTCTTGGCGGCCCGCTCGATCCCCTCCCCGAGGAGCCTGGCGGTGTAGGACTGGTCAGGGCTCGCGGCCGCCCGCTCCGCGACGATGCGATCGAGGTCGGTCAGGGTGAAAGATGTTGCAGCCATTGCGTGGTCGCGGTCCGGAAGGTGCGGCCGTCTGCCGGCCGGCGTCGCCAATGCAGATGGTCGGGGCCGCTCGGTCAAGCCCATCCCGGACAAAAACGTCTCACAGGATGAATCGGCTCAAATCCGTGTTCTTGGCCAAATCCTCGACCTGGGCGCGCACGTAGGCGGCATCTATGGTGATGGTATGCCCTCCCCGATCGGGCGCCGTAAACGAAATTTCGTCGAGCACGCGCTCGAGGACGGTCTGAAGCCGCCGCGCGCCGATATTTTCGACCGAGTTGTTGACGTCGACGGCGACCTTGGCCAGGGCATCGACGGCGTCGGCCGTGAAGACGAGCTTCACGCCTTCCGTCTCCATGAGAGCCACCGACTGCTTGAGCAGGCTCGCCTCCGTCTCCGTCAGGATGCGCTTGAAATCGTCGACGGTGAGCGGGTTGAGCTCGACACGGATCGGAAGCCGGCCCTGAAGTTCGGGGAGCAGGTCCGAGGGCTTCGAGACGTGGAAGGCACCTGACGCGATGAACAGAATGTGGTCTGTCTTGACCGGGCCGTATTTGGTCGAGACCGTCGTGCCTTCGATGAGCGGCAGCAGGTCGCGCTGCACGCCTTCCCGCGACACGTCGGCACCGGCCCGGCCCTCGCGGGCGGTGATCTTGTCGATTTCATCGAGGAAGACGATGCCGTTGTTCTCCACCTGCCGGATCGCCTCCTGAATGATGGCGTCCTGGTCGAGAAGCTTCTCCGCTTCCTCGTTGATCAGCGGTTCATAGGCGTCGCTCACGCTCACGCGACGGGTCTTGCTGCGCCCGCCGAACGCCTTGCCGAACATGTCGCCGAGATTAATCGCGCCGATGGATGCGCCCGGCATCCCCGGGATCTCGAACATCGGCATGCCGGATGCGCCGGTCTGCACCTCGATCTCGATCTCCTTGTCGTCGAGCTCGTTGCCCCTGAGCTTCTTGCGGAAGGTTTCGCGGGTGGCCGGGCTCGATGCCGGGCCGACGAGCGCGTCGAGAACCCGCTCCTCGGCGGCGAGATGCGCCTTGGCGCTCACGTGGCGCCGCTTGTCGTCCTTGATCAGACCGATGCCGACCTCGACCAGGTCGCGCACGATCTGCTCGACGTCGCGGCCGACATAGCCGACCTCGGTGAACTTGGTCGCTTCGACCTTGATGAACGGGGCACCGGCGAGCCGCGCCAGGCGGCGCGAGATCTCCGTCTTGCCGCAGCCGGTCGGCCCGATCATCAGGATGTTCTTCGGCAGAACCTCCTCCTTCATGGGGCCCTCGAGCTGCTGGCGCCGCCAGCGGTTGCGCAAGGCAATGGCGACGGCGCGTTTGGCGTCGTTCTGCCCGACGATGTAGCGGTCGAGCTCCGAGACGATTTCGCGAGGCGAGAAGGTGGTCATGTCAGGATGAAAGGTCGGCAGGTTGGCAGGGCGATGGGGAGGTGCCGCGACGCACGTTGAGGACGGCAGCGCAGGCGGCGGCGGGTCGGGACGAGCACGAAGGCCCTGCGCGTCATCCTTCCAGGCTTTCGATCACCACGTTGGCGTTTGTGTAGACGCAGATCTCCGCCGCAATCGTGAGCGAGCGGCGCACGATGGCCTCGGCCTCCATGTCCGTGTCGGCGAGCGCCCGGGCCGCCGCAAGGGCGTAGTTGCCGCCGGAGCCGATGGCCATGACCCCTCCTTCCGGCTCGAGCACGTCGCCTCCGCCCGACAGGAGGAGGCCCACGTCCTTGTCGGCGACCAGCATCATGGCTTCCAGGCGCCGCAGGTAACGATCCGTTCGCCAGTCCTTGGTCAGCTCGACGCAGGCGCGCATCAGCTGGCCCGGATATTGCTCGAGCTTGCCCTCGAGACGCTCGAACAGGGTGAATGCGTCGGCGGTGGCGCCGGCGAAGCCGCCGATCACCGATCCTTTGGCAAGGCGGCGCACTTTCCTGGCATTGCCCTTGACGATGGTCTGGCCGAGGCTGACCTGGCCGTCACCCCCGATCACGACGCGCCCATTGCGGCGAACCATCAGGATCGTCGTAGCATGCATGCTGGGGATATGGTCGCTCATGAGGCGGCGGGAACCTGCGGGGAGACCCTCACTTAAGCATGGCCGGCGAAAAATCCAGCGGGTGGCGTTCCTTGGCCGCCCTTGCTAGAGAGCCGCCCAAGCAGGTTGGACTTCCAGGATGAGAGAACCTATGCGCGCCGCGAGCATCAGCCGCCGCACTGCCGAAACCGACGTGACCGTCTCGATCAGCCTCGACGGCAACGGCCGGTCGGACATTGCGACCGGGGTCGGCTTCCTCGATCACATGCTGGAGCTGTTCGCGCGGCATGGTCTCTTCGATCTCGACGTCAAGGTCGCCGGCGACCTCCACGTCGACCACCACCACACGACGGAGGATACGGGGATCGCCCTCGGCCAGGCCTTTCTCAAGGCCCTCGGCGACAAGAAAGGCATCGTCCGCTACGCCGACATCCACCTGCCGATGGACGAGGCGCTGACGCGCATCGCGCTCGATCTCTCCGGCCGGCCCTTCCTGGTCTTCCGCAGCCTGTTTCCGGCCGAGAAGATCGGCGCATTCGACACCGAGCTCGTGCGCGAGTGGTTCCAGGCTTTCGCCGTTAACGCCGGCGTGACGCTGCATGTCGAGACGCTATACGGGGATAACAGCCACCATATTGCCGAGAGCTGCTTCAAGGGACTGGCACGCGCCTTGCGCGCGGCGGTGGCCGTCGATCCGCGCGAGCAGGGCCGGGTGCCGTCGACCAAGGGCTCGCTCTAGCGGAGGCCCCTATGAATACTTTTACCCTGCACCTTCCCGCGGATGCCGCGCCCGGCGACGCGGAAGCGCTTGACGATGCCGAACTCGTGAAGGACGGCTTCTCGTGGGGCGCCTTCGTGTTCACCTTTCTGTGGTTCTTCTGGCATCGCCTGTGGCTCGCCGGGCTTGGCGTTCTGGCCGCCATCGTGACGCTTTCCGTGGCGCTCGGCGTGTTGCGCATCGGCGCCGGTATGAGCTTCGCTGCCGAGCTGCTTCTCTGCACCCTGATCGGCCTGGAGGCGAGCAGCCTCAGGCGCTGGACCTTGCGCAAGCGCAAGCCGGTCGCCGGTGTCGTATCCGCGGCGAGTCGTGACGAAGCCGAGGCCAAGAGCTTTGCCCGATGGCTCGACCGCCCTGCCGACCCTCGTGGCACCGGCCGCGCCGGCAGCGTGCCGCAAACTCCCTATCGCAGGCCGGATGCCGTCATCGGCCTTTTCCCCGAGGCGGAGCGGCCGCGGTGAGCGTCGCCATCATCGACTATGGCTCCGGCAATCTGCATTCAGCCGCCAAGGCCTTCGAGCGCGCGGCGCGCGAAGCGGGCGTCGACGCGACGGTCACGCTCACGGCCGACCCGGACGTCGTGCGGCATGCGGATCGTATCGTGCTACCCGGCGTGGGCGCCTTCGCCGATTGCCGCCGCGGCCTCGACAATGTTCCCGGCATGATCGACGCCATGACGGAAGCGGTGCGCAGGCAAGGTCGCCCGTTTCTCGGAATCTGCGTCGGCATGCAGCTCATGGCCTCGCGCGGGCTTGAATATGAGACGACACCCGGGCTCGACTGGGTGCACGGCGACGTCAAGCCGATCCGACCGGACGACGCCAGCCTCAAGATTCCGCATATGGGCTGGAACACGCTGCATGCGCAGCGCGAGCATCCGATCCTCGACGAGGTGCCCACCGGCCCCGACGGGCTGCACGCCTATTTCGTGCATTCCTACGCGCTCGACCCTACCGATATGGACGACGTGGTGGCAGTCAGCGATTATGGCGGGCCGCTCACGGCCATCGTCGCGAAGGACAACATGGCCGGCACGCAATTCCACCCCGAGAAGAGCCAGACGCTTGGCCTCAGGCTGATCGCCAACTTCCTGCGGTGGCGCCCGTGATCCTGTTTCCCGCCATCGACCTCAAGGAGGGGCGTTGCGTGCGCCTCATCCAGGGCGACATGGGCCAGGCCACCGTGTTCAATGACGACCCCGCGGCCCAGGCCGAGACGTTCGCCCGGCAAGGCTTCGAGTGGCTGCACGTGGTCGACCTCGACGGAGCCTTCGCCGGCAGGCCGATGAACGCCGCAGCCGTCGACCGGATCCGCACGCGCGTCACGATCCCGATCCAGCTCGGCGGCGGCATCCGCGACATGCGGACCGTCGAAGGATGGCTCGACAAGGGCATCGCGCGGGTGATCATCGGCACGGCGGCCGTGCACGATCCGGATTTCGTGCGCGAGGCGGCGCGGCGCCACCCGGGCCAGATCGCCGTCGGCATCGACGCCAAGGACGGCCGCGTTGCCGTCGAGGGCTGGGCGCAGACCTCCACGGTCACCGCCGAGGAACTCGGCAGGCGCTTCGAGGATGCCGGCGTCGCGGCGATCATCTACACCGACATCGCCCGCGACGGCGTGCTCAAGGGCCTCAATATCCCGATGACGCTGGCGCTTGCGCGCGCCCTGAACATACCGGTCATCGCGTCCGGCGGGCTTGCCTCGCTGGCCGACATCGAGCGGCTCGTCCGGCCCGATTGCGCAGTGCTCGCCGGCGCCATCACCGGGCGGGCGCTGTACGACGGGCGCATCGACCCGCAGGAGGCGCTCGCCCTGATCCGACGGGCGCGGTCCCCTTTGGCGAAGTGAGCAAGAGCGTTGCTTAAGATCCGCCTCATCCCGTGCCTGGACGTCAAGGACGGCCGCGTGGTGAAGGGCGTGAAGTTCGTCAACCTGCGCGATGCCGGCGATCCCGTCGAAGCGGCAAAGGCCTACGACGCTGCCGGCGCGGACGAATTGTGCTTCCTCGACATCACGGCGAGTCACGAGGATCGCGGCATCCTGCTCGACGTGGTGCGGCGCACGGCGGAGGCCTGCTTCATGCCCTTGACCGTCGGCGGCGGCGTGCGCAACGTCGACGACATCCGCAGGCTGCTGCTGGCCGGTGCCGACAAGGTCTCGATCAACACCGCCGCGGTCGCCAATCGCGCATTCGTCAGGGAGGCGGCCGAAAAATTCGGCGATCAATGCATCGTCGTCGCCATCGACGCCAAGAAGGTATCGGCAGCCGGCGAGCCTGATCGCTGGGAAATCTTCACGCATGGCGGCCGCAAGGCGACCGGCATCGACGCTCTCGAATATGCTCACGCGGTCGCCTCGCTTGGCGCCGGCGAGCTGCTCGTGACCTCCATGGACCGCGACGGCACCAAGGCCGGCTACGACATTGCCCTGATCCGCGCCATCGCCGATGCGGTGCCGGTCCCGGTGATCGCCTCGGGTGGGGTGGGCGATCTCGACCACCTCGTCGCAGGCGTTCGCGACGGTCATGCGAGCGCAGTGCTTGCCGCGTCGATCTTCCATTTCGGTGAATTTTCGATTGCACAGGCGAAGGCGCACATGGCTCGCGCCGGCATTGCCATGCGCATGGACGGCGCCAAACGAAGCAAACGGTAGCTCCCCGGCGCGCGATTACGCCGCGCCAACGCGCAACGACATCATGCCAAAGCAAAAAGCCGCTTGCCTCTCGGCAAGCGGCTCCAGGAATTTGCCGCGGGGTCGCAAGACCCCGGAATGGATTGCTTACTCTCCGGCGGCCTGGCGCTGATCGCGCTCGCGGTTCTTCTCCGCTTCGCGCTCGGCCTTGAGCTTCTCGGTGATGTCCTCGCCGGTTTCCTGATCGACGACTTTCATCGAGAGGCGCACCTTGCCGCGCTCGTCGGTGCCGAGGAACTTGACCTTCACCTTGTCGCCCTCCTTGACGACGTCGGTGACTTTCTGGACGCGGCGCGGCGCCAGCTCGGAGATGTGCACGAGGCCGTCGCGCGGGCCGAAGAAGTTGACGAAGGCGCCGAACTCCATCGTCTTCACGACCGTGCCCTCGTAGATCATGCCTGCCTCTGGCTCGGCCGTGATCGAGCGGATCCAGTTGTAAGCCGCCTTGATCGACTTCGCGTCGGCGGAGGCGATCTTGACGGTGCCGTCGTCCTGGATGTCGATCTTGGCACCGGTCTTCTCCACGATCTCGCGGATCACCTTTCCGCCCGTGCCGATGACCTCACGGATCTTGTCGGTCGGGATCTGCATCACCTCGATGCGCGGCGCATGCTCGCCGAGCTCCGGACGCGGCGCGTTGATGGCCTTGTTCATCTCCTCGAGGATGTGCGTGCGGCCGTCCTTCGCCTGGTCGAGAGCGACGCGCATGATCTCCTCGGTGATGCCGGAGATCTTGATGTCCATCTGCAGGGACGTGATGCCCTGCGCGGTGCCGGCCACCTTGAAATCCATGTCGCCGAGATGGTCCTCGTCGCCGAGGATGTCGGACAGCACCGCGAAGCGCTCATCTTCCTTGATGAGGCCCATGGCGATGCCGGCGACCGGGCGGCGCAGCGGCACGCCGGCGTCCATCAGCGCCAGCGAGGAGCCGCAGACCGTCGCCATTGACGACGAGCCGTTCGACTCGGTGATCTCGGACACGACGCGGATCGTGTACGGGAATTCATGTGCCGGCGGCAGCATGGGATGGATGGCGCGCCAGGCGAGCTTGCCGTGGCCAATCTCGCGGCGGCCCGGCGAGCCCATGCGGCCCGTCTCACCCACCGAGTAGGGCGGGAAGTTGTAGTGCAGAAGGAACGATTCCTTGCGAGTGCCTTCGAGTTCGTCGATGAACTGCTCGTCCTCGCCGGTGCCGAGGGTGGCGACCGCCAGGGCCTGCGTCTCGCCGCGCGTGAACAGAGACGAGCCGTGCGTGCGCG
The DNA here is from genome assembly GCA_036556825.1 of Beijerinckiaceae bacterium. Lineage (GTDB taxonomy): Bacteria > Pseudomonadota > Alphaproteobacteria > Rhizobiales > Beijerinckiaceae > JAJKJG01. The sequence continues at coordinate 26,103 of DATBIR010000075.1, read as the reverse complement.
GCAGGACGCCGACCTCGGCCACGATCGGACGGACCGTCTTCAGGTCGCGGCCGTCGATGCGCTTGCCCTCGTCGAGGATGTTCCAGCGCACGACCTTGGCCTGAGCCTCCTTGAATACGGCCTTGACCGCTTCGGGATCGCATATCTGCTCGCCCCCGGCCGGGCACAGCTGCTCGATAACCTTCTGCTTGATCGCATCGACAGCTGCGTAACGCTCCTGCTTGACGGTCTTCTTGTAGGCTTGGCGCAGATCCGCTTCGGCGATTTGAAGGACCCGTTTTTCGACGTCGCTGTGGTCCGCCGGCGTGAAGTCGCGCGGCTCCTTGGCGGCCTTCTCGGCGAGGCGGATGATCGCCTCGATGACCGGCTGGAAATGCTTGTGGCCGAACATGACGGCCCCGAGCATCACGTCCTCCGGCAGCTCCTTGGCTTCCGACTCGACCATGAGCACGGCCTCGCCGGTGCCAGCGACCACGAGATCGAGTTGCGTCGATTCCATCTCCTGGAGTGGCGGGTTCAGCTTGTAGCCGCCGTTGATGTAGCCGACGCGCGCGGCGCCGATTGGGCCCATGAACGGCACGCCCGACAGCGTCAGGGCCGCCGAAGCCGCGACCAGGGCCACGATGTCGGGATCGTTCTCGAGATCGTGCGACAGCACGGTCACGGTCACCTGCGTCTCGTTCTTGTAGCCGTCCGCGAATAGCGGGCGGATAGGACGGTCGATCAGGCGCGAGACGAGCGTTTCCTTCTCGGTCGGACGGCCTTCACGCTTGAAGTAGCCGCCGGGGATGCGTCCGGCCGCATAGGTGCGCTCCTGGTAATTGACCGTGAGCGGGAAGAAGTCGAAGCCCGGCTTCGGCTCCTTCATCGAGACCACGGCGGCAAGAACGCTCGTCTCTCCGTAGGTGGCCAGGACGGCGCCGTCGGCCTGGCGGGCGACCTTGCCGGTTTCGAGCACGAGCTTACGCCCGGCCCAGATCAGCTCTTCACGTTGGATGTCGAACATTTCGGTTGTCTTTCATGCATGCGGGCGGCGGCGCGATGCCATGTGCAAGACGGCAAGAGGCTCTGCCGCCTCTCCCGTCGGGGGAGAGAGGATAAGAGCCTCTTGCGATCCTGCCATGGTCATCGTGTCGTCCGCCGGTTGAGCGGCCGGTCGCCTTGACCGGCCGTCACAGGCCGCCGGGGACCCCATGCCCCCGGGGCGGAACGAGGCTCAGCGACGGATGCCGAGCTTCTCGATCAGGGTGCGATAGCGCGACTCGTCCTTGCCCTTGAGATAGTCGAGGAGAGATCGACGCTGTGAGACGAGTTTCAAGAGACCGCGGCGGGAATGGTTGTCCTTGACGTGCGTCTTGAAATGATCGGTGAGATTGTTGATGCGCTCCGTCAGGATCGCGACCTGCACCTCGGGGGAGCCGGTATCGCCGGACTTGTGCGCATATTCCTTGATGAGCGCGTTCTTGCGCTCGGCCGTGACCGACATCGGGAATCCTTTCTCTACTGTTCTGTCCAGGAATGAACCGCGCTGATGCGCTTGCGCCTCGAGAGGGCCGGGCCGGGATGTCGTCCAGCGCGGTCGCCGTCGAGGAACGTCTCCGGGGAGGCGGAGCCTGCCGCGAAGTGCGCGCACCATACACGAAAGCCCTTGCAACGCCAGAAAAATCTGGTCGGGGCGGGCGGCTCCTGCCAAGCCTGGAACCTAGGCCGCGTGCGGCCCGTTGAGGGCGCAAGACACCAGCAGAAGGAGATCATCCATGGCAACCGGGACGACCGCCCGCACAGGCTCTGAAACCCTCCAATCCATCTTTGTCACCGCCCTGCGGAACACGCACGCGCTCGAGACCGAAGCGCTCCAGATCATGAACCGCCAGGTTGAGCGGCTCGAACGTTACCCGGAGATGGAGCAGAAGCTGCGCCAGCATATCCGCGAGACCGAAGGTCAGCAGCGGCGCATCGAAGAGGCGCTGCATGCGCTCGGCGAGGATCGTTCCCTGCTCAAGGAGGCCGTCATGGGCTTCATGGGCAACCTGGCCGCCCTCGCCCACAGCCCCGCCGGGGACGAGATCCTCAAGAACACCTTTGCGAACCAAGCCTTCGAGAATTACGAGATCGCGGCCTACAAGTCTTTGATCGCCATCACGGAGGCCGCAGGCCAGAGCCGCTTCCTGACCGGCTTCCAGCAATCCCTTCGCGAAGAGGAGGCGATGGCCCGTTTCATCTCCGAGAATGTCGAGGCGATCACGCGCAAATACCTGGCTTTCGAGGAGCAGGGCGCGAAGGCCGATCGCTGACGCATTCCCTCCCCTTCAGGGAGGACCGAGCCGCGGCGCGACCGCTTGGGCGAACCCCGGTCGGCATAGGACACCACCCGGCTCGGACGCTGGAGCGCCCGAGCCCTCCCCTGCCCTGAAGGACAGGGGGCGGCGAAGTCATCCGCCCAGATTGAATACGCGGTGTGGCACCAGTTCGCCGCGCTCGACATCGCCGATCGCCACGAGTACGCCCCCGCAGGTCGCATAGAGCTTGCCTTCAGGAGGCGTGTCCCGCCCGCGCAGGATGACGGGCTGGCCGCGCATCAGGCGCGCGGCCGCGTCGCGCGAGATGGCCACCACAGGGATGTCGGTCAAGGCCGTTTCGACCGGGCGCATGATGCCCGCCAGGCTCTCGGGCGCCTCGCGCACCCGCTCGATATCTCCGATCAGGACGGCCTCCGCCTCGGTGAACGGCCCCACGCGCGTGCGCCGCAGCGCTGCCACGTGACCAAGACAACCGATGGCGCGCCCGATGTCGCGCGCCAGGGCGCGCACATACGTGCCCTTGCCGCAATCGGCTTCGAGCACGCTCCGGTCTCCGGTATGGGCGATCAACTGCAGGCGGTCGATCTGCGCCGGGCGCGGCTGCAGATCCACGGCCTCGCCGTCACGGGCGAGGTCATACGCGCGTTCCCCCTTGATCTTGATGGCCGAGAAGCGCGGCGGGATCTGCTCGATCAGCCCGGTGAAGCGTGGCAGCTGCGCTTCGACCGCAGCCCGGTCCGGGACGACATTGGTCGCCGTGACCGGCCGCCCTTCGGCATCGTCCGTATCGGTCTCCACGCCCCAGGCCACCGTGAAGACGTAGGACTTGCGGCCCTCCATCACAAACGGCACCGTCTTGGTGGCCTCGCCGAGCGCGATCGGCAGAATGCCCGAGGCAAGCGGGTCGAGCGTGCCGGCGTGCCCGGCCTTCTTGGCGCTGAGGGCGCGCTTCACGACCGCGACCGCGTGCGTCGAGGTCATGCCGACCGGCTTGTCGAGCACGATCCAGCCATGCACGTCGCGCTTCTTCGGGCGCTCCTGCTGGCGCGGCTCGCGCCGCGGCGGCGTTGTCGGGTTGTCCACGCGCCTACTCCTCGCCCGACTTGTCGTCGGCGGATCGGATGTCCTGCCGAACCTTGTCGCTGCGCAACAGGGCTTCGATACGCGCCGCCTCGTCGAAGGTCTCGTCGCGGAGGAAGCGCAGGTCGGGTGCGAATTTCAGGTTCACGCGCTGCGCGACCTCGGCGCGCAGCGCCTTCCTGTTGCGGTCGAGCGCCTGCAGCACCGCCTTCTCGTCGCGGCCCCCGAGCGGCATCACGTAGGCGGTGGCGAGCTTGAGGTCGGGCGACATGCGCACCTCGGGGATGGTGACCACATGGCTGGCCAGGACCTCGTCCTGGATGTCGCCGCGCTGCAGGACTTCGGCGAGCGCGTGGCGCACAAGCTCGGCGACGCGCTGCTGACGCTGCGAGGGACCTGAGGCCGATTCAAACCGTTTGGGCATTTCATGTTCTCCGGGATCGGACCGGATCGTTCATTCCGGAGCATGCCGCAGGCATCGGTCCGGAAACGCGTGATCGCCTGCGGGGGTTCGCCGGCCGTGGGGTCCGGGCCGCATTTTGCACGGCCCGGGACGACCCTGGAGCGCCTTTACAGCGAGCGCTTGACCTCTTCGACGCGGTAGCACTCGATGATGTCGCCGACGCGCATGTCCTGATAGCTCTCGAAAGCCATGCCGCATTCCTGGCCGGCCACCACCTCGCGCGCGTCGTCCTTGAAACGCTTGAGCTGGCTGAGCTTGCCTTCGTGGATCACGACATTGTCGCGGATCAGGCGGACATGGGCGCCACGCTCGACCCTGCCGTCGAGGACGCGGCAGCCGGCGACCTTGCCGACCTTCGAGACATTGAACACCTCGAGAACCTGCGCCTCGCCGAGGCGCTCCTCCCGCAGCGTCGGCGCGAGAAGGCCGGACATGGCCTGCTTCACGTCGTCCACGAGATCGTAGATGATATTGTAGTAGCGGATCTCGATGCCACCGCGCTCGGCGCTCTCGCGTGCTTCCTTGTGGGCGCGCACGTTGAAGCCGAGCACGACCGCCCGAGACGCCTCTGCCAGGGTGATGTCCGATTCGGTGATGCCGCCGACCCCGGAATGGATCACGCGGGCCGTCACCTCGTCGGTGCCGAGCTTGTCGAGCGCCGCGACAATGGCTTCGACCGAGCCTTGCACGTCGCCCTTCACGACCAGCGTGAGTTCCTTGCGACCGGCGCCTTCCTTCAGGTCGCGCATCATCTCGGCCAGGGTCCGCCCGGCACCCGCGGCGCGTGCGGCCTGACGCTCGCGCTTCTGGCGGGCGCGGTATTCGGTGATCTCACGGGCGCGGGCCTCGTTCTCGACGACCGCGACGCGGTCGCCGGCTTCGGGCGTGCCGTTGAAGCCGAGCACCTCGACGGGAACCGATGGGCCGGCCTCCTTCACGGTGGCGCCGAGGTCGTTGACGAGGGCGCGCACGCGTCCCCACTCGGCGCCGGCAACGATGATGTCGCCCGGGTGGAGCGTGCCGCGCTGAACGAGCACCGTCGCCACCGGGCCGCGGCCGCGGTCGAGCTTGGCTTCGATCACAGTCCCTTCCGCGGAGCGTTCGGGGTTGGCCTTGAGATCGAGAATCTCGGCCTGGAGCTGCAAGCCTTCGAGGAGCGTGTCGAGACCCTGTCCGGTCTTTGCCGAGACCTCGACCTCGAGGGTGTCGCCGCCCATCGACTCGACCACCACCTCGTAGCTGAGAAGCTCGGTGCGCACCCGTTGCGGGTTGGCGTCGGGCTTGTCGACTTTGTTGATGGCGACGATCAGCGGCACCTTGGCCGCCTTGGCGTGGCTAATCGCCTCGATCGTCTGGGGCATGACGCCGTCGTCGGCCGCGACCACGAGCACGACGATGTCGGTCACTCTGGCGCCGCGCGCACGCATCGCCGTGAAGGCGGCGTGGCCGGGGGTATCGATGAAGGTGATCTTGCCGCCGAGCGGCGAGGTCACCTGGTAGGCGCCGATATGCTGCGTGATGCCGCCCGCCTCGCCCGACACGACGTTGGTCTTACGGACCGCATCGAGCAGCGAGGTCTTGCCGTGGTCGACATGGCCCATGATCGTCACCACGGGCGGACGGGGCACCAGGTTCTCGTCCACGTCCGGGGTGTCGAACAGGCCTTCCTCGACATCGGATTCGGCCACGCGCTTGACCGTGTGGCCGAGCTCCTCGGCGATCAGCTGGGCGGTATCGGCGTCGATCACGTCGGTGATCTTGAGCAGCTGGCCTTGCTTCATCAGCAGCCGGATCACGTCCACGGCGCGCTCCGACATGCGGTTGGCGAGCTCCTGGATCGTGATTGTTTCGGGAACCACCACTTCGCGGCTCAGCTTTTCCTTCTGCTCGACCTGGCGGTGGCCGGTCAGGCGCTGCATGCGACGGCGGAATGCGGCGACCGAGCGCGTGCGCTCGTCCTCGTCGCCGGTCGCGGTCGTTATGGTCAACCGCCCGCGACGGCGGTCGTCGCCGGGCGCGGCTTTGGGCGCTTTTGGCGGCACGATGACCTTCGTCGGCATCCCCGGCCGACGGATGATGCGCTTACCCTCCGTCTCTTCCTCGGCGGCCTCGGCGGGGCGGGCTGCGGCCGGCCGCGGCCCTGCCGTCGTGGTCGTCGTTGTCGTCGCGGCGGGAGCCCGCCCCATGTTGTTGAGGTTCGGGGGCCGCCGCGTATCGCCGGGCCGGGCTGGAGCCGGGCCCCGGGCGGAGGCCGGGCCGCGCGCCGGCGCCGGCTCATCGCCGAGGCGGCGCCGCGCCTCGTCTTCGGCGCGGCGCTTGCGCTCGTCCTCGACGCGGCGCCGCTCCTCTTCTTCGCGCTTGCGAGCTTCCGCGGCTTCGCGCTCGGCGCGCTCGCGGGCGTCGCGCTCGGCGCGGCGCTTGGCGTCATCCTCGGCGCGGCGGCGATCGTCGTCCTCGCGAGCCCGCGCATCGGCGAGCGCGCTGGCGCGGGCATCCCGCTCCTGATCGCTGAGGGTGCGCAGGACCATGCCGGTGGGACGGGTCGACGGCTGGGCCGCGGGGCGGCCGCCCGCCGGCGCAGCGGCCGGGGCAGCGGGGCTCTTCGCCGCAGGCGCAGCCGCCTCTTTCGCTTCGCCGGGGCCGACGACGCGACGCTTCACCTTCTCGACCACGACCGCCTTCGAGCGGCCGTGCGAGAAGCTCTGGCGCACCGTGCCTTGCTCGACCGGCCGCTTCAGCGTCAGCGTTTTCGACGGCGACACATGCAGCGTCTTGTCGCCCGGGGTCTTCGTATCACTCATTCCGCTCAGGTTCCTGCGGGGTTTCGTCCAAATTCGGTGTCTGCCGGGCCTCGGTAGGCCCGGCCTGATCGGCCGCCAATCCGCGATAAATGCGGAGCCGGCGCCAACGCGCGAGAAATCCGTCGCTTCCGGCGCCCGCGACGAGGGCAGCATGTATCACATGTGACCGGCCTAATGCCAAATCCAATTCTTGGCCGGCGAGATCATCAATAACCGGAATAGCGGACATGGTTCCGCCATTCCGGTTTCGCAACGCTCCCGCGAGCTTCCGCCGCCCGTCCTCGGTTGCTTCCGAGGCATGGATGAGGGCGGCGAGGCCGCCTTCGCGGATCGCCGCCTCGACCTTGGCGAAGCCGGTGACGACCGAGCCGGCCTTGTTGGCGAGCGACAAGGCCTGTTGCAGGTCCCGGCGCAACGCCGCGTCGATCTGCTGCGCCAGCTCGGGCGGGGTCTTCACCTCGACCTTGAAGGCGCGGTTGAACAGGCGCCGGCGCACGGCTTCGGCGACCATGTCTGCCCGGGCGGAGACCCATACGCCCCGTCCGGGCAAGCGGTGCTTCAGATCGGGCACGACCGAAAGGTCAGGCCCGATCACAAACCGGATCAGCTCATCCGGCGAACGAACGGTGCGGCTGACGATGCAGGTGCGCTCGGGTTCGTGACGCGGCACGGTGCATTCTCCGCCGGCCCATGGCGTCAGGCCGGATGCGCTTCGGTTTCGTCGGTCGCGGCCTCTGAAGGCTCGACATCGGCCGGCGCTTCGATCCATCCGGCCTTGACACGGGCCGTCATGATCATGGCTTCGGCGTCCGCGCGCGAGATGTCGAAGCCATCGAGAATACCCTTGTGGCGCACCGTCTCGCCGCCCTGCTTCTCCGTCCAGCCGGCCAGCTCGTCGGTATCACAGCCCGCCAGGTCTTCCATGGTCTTAACGCTGTTCTCGCCGAACGCCACCAGCATGGGCGTCGTGACGCCGTCGATCTGGCGCAACTCGTCCGAGACCCCGAGAGCTTTGCGCTTCTCCTCATACTCGGCCTCGATGCGGGCCAGGTAATCGCGGGCGCGGTTCTGGATCTCGCTGGCAGTGTCCTCGTCGAATCCCTGGATCGAAGCGAGCTCGGAGATCTCCACATAGGCGAGCTCCTCGACCGAGCGGAAACCTTCCGATGCAAGCAGCTGTCCGACGACTTCGTCGACATCGAGGGCCTGCATGAAGGCTTCGGTACGCTCCGTGAACTCCTTCTGGCGCCGTTCCGATTCCTCGGCCTCGGTCAGGATGTCGATATCCCAGCCGGTGAGCTGCGAGGCGAGACGCACATTCTGGCCCCGGCGGCCGATCGCCAGCGACAGCTGATCATCCGGCACGACCACTTCGATGCGCTCGGAATCCTCGTCCAGCACGACCTTGACGACTTCCGCGGGCTGCAGCGCGTTGACGATGAACGTCGCCGGATCGGGCGACCACGGAATGATGTCGATCTTTTCCCCCTGCAGCTCGCCGACCACCGCCTGCACGCGCGAGCCGCGCATGCCGACGCAGGCACCGACCGGGTCGATGGAGGAATCGCGCGAGACGACGCCGATCTTGGCGCGCGAGCCGGGGTCGCGGGCGACCGCCTTCACCTCGACGATGCCGTCGTAGATTTCGGGCACCTCCTGCGCGAAGAGCTTGGCCATGAACTGCGGATGGGTGCGCGACAGGAATATCTGCGGACCGCGCGCCTCGCGCCGCACGTCGAACAGATAGGCGCGGATGCGATCGCCGGGGCGGAAGGTCTCCCGCGGGATCAGCTCGTCCCGTCGCACGATCGCCTCGCCGCGACCGAGATCGACGATCACGTTGCCGTATTCGACGCGCTTGACAACGCCGTTCACGACCTCGCCGATGCGGTCCTTGTATTCCTGGTATTGCCGGTCACGCTCGGCGTCGCGCACCTTCTGCACGATTACCTGCTTGGCCGACTGCGCCGCGATCCGGCCGAAATCGAACGGCGGCAGCGTCTCGGCGATGGCGTCGCCCACTTGCGCTGCCGGGTTTCGCTTGCGCGCGTCCGAGAGCGGGATCTCGCGGGCGTCGTTCTCGACCTGGTTGTCGTCCACCACGAGCAGGTGGCGCGCGAGGCGGAGCTCGCCGGTTTTCGGGTGAATTTCGGCATGCACGTCGGTCTCGGCGCCGTAGCGCGAGCGGGCCGCCTTGGCGATCGCGTCGGCCATGGCGTCGAGTACGATCTGCTTGTCGATCACCTTCTCGCGGGCAACGGCGTCCGCGATCTGCAAAAGTTCGAGTCGGTTGGCGGAAACAGCCATCGCGGTTACCCCTTTGTTAAGATGTCCTTGTCGCGTTCGCGCCTCTTGACCCGCGGCTTCCACCGCGGCGCAGGTCGCTCGTCCTGGGCCGCTTCGGCCCCTTGTTCCGGCGCGCTGCCGCGACGCAGCGCCTCGCGCACCAGTTCATCCGTCAGCACCAGCCTGGCATCGACAATGTCGTCGAGCGGCACGCGCACGAGCCGGTCCTCCCCTTCCTTGGCGTCAGCAAGCTCGACGCTCACGGCCTTGTCCTCGACGCTGCCGATCCTGCCGCGAAAGCGCTTCCGGCCGGCGATCGGAAGGGCCGTCTCGATCTTGGCTTCGTGCCCCGACCAGCGCTCGAAATCGCTTGGCCTGACCAGGGGCCGGTCGATGCCGGGGGAGGAAATCTCGAGGTGATAGGCGCGCCCGACCGGATCTTCGAGATCGAACACCGGAGACAAGGCCCTGCTGACCGTCTCGCAATCCTCGACCGTCATGGTGCCATCCGGGCGCTCGGCCATGATCTGGACCGTGCAGCCGTTCAGGCCCGAGACCTTGACGCGCACCAGACGGTAGCCGAGATCCTCGATCACGGGGTTGGCGATTGACGCCACCCGCGCCGCGACTCCGGTCTCGGTGATCAGACGTTGGTCTTGCCCGTCGGTCATGTCCGCGTCCCGCGAAGCCTCGGCCCAGCCAAGGCTGCGGAAATAAAAAAGAGCGGGACCCGGGAGGGCCCGCTCCTGAACCGCAGCCTACGCTGCAACCAGAGCTGACAAAGCGTATTTAGCAACAATAATCGCTTAATGCAAGGCCCGGGAAGGCCTTGAAGGGTTTCAAAAATGCCCTGGCGCGGGCCGGCGCATAACATTTCGGTTACGCCTTTTTGGTAAGTTCTCCGTGCGCGCTGTTGCGGAGTTTCGCGCCGTGTTGCGGAGTTTCCATGAGTAACTGGGGTTCCTTTGTTAACGAGGTCGAGGACGCGGTCGCGAGCGGAGACCCGATCAAGCGCGTCGACACGTTGCGGCGCATGACCAACCTGTTCGTGGAACAGGCCCCCCACCTCAAAGAGACGCATGTTTCGGTTTTTGACGAAGTGATCCTGCGGCTTGCGCGCGATCTGGAGTTCAAGGCCCGCGTCGAACTCTCCGAACGCCTTGCCGACATTGGCAATGCGCCACGCAAGGTGGTGCGCGACCTGGCCTTCGACAGCGACATCAAGGTTGCGGGGCCGGTGCTCGAACGCTCCGCGCGCCTCGACGAGGAGGATCTCGTCGCCATTGCCCACGATCGCGGGCAGGATCACCTTTATGCTCTATCGCGTCGCCCGACGCTAAGCGAGCGAGTCACCGACATCCTGGTCGATCGCGGCGACCAGCGCGTCGTGCAGTCGGTCGCCGGCAACGAGGGCGCCCGTTTCTCGGAGCGCGGCTTCAGTCAGCTGGTGACCAGGGCCCGCGAGGATGCGGCCCTCCAGGGCATCCTTCAGGCGCGCCAGGACATTCCGCCGAAGCAGATGAAGGAACTGGTCGCCATCGCGCGCGAGAAGGTGCGCGAATCCCTGCAGCAGGAATTCGCCGAGACGGCTGATGACCTCATCGACGCCGCGGTCGATGACGTTGCCGGTCTGGTCGCCGACACGGCGGACGCCAAGATGTTGATGAACGATTTCGAATCGGCCAGCGCGGTGGTGCGCCAGAAGGCGCGTTCTGGCGGCCTGGTCGAGGACGACGTCGTCGATTGGATCAAGGCCGGCAAGATGGAGGAGGCGATTGCCGCGATGGCGCATCTTGCAAGCGTGCCGCCCGAGATGGTGGCGCGGGCTTACCACGCGGCGCATTACGATCCGCTGCTCTTCATCGTCCGCTCGATCAAGTTCGGATGGGGCACGTTCAAGCTGCTGCTCACGGCCAAGGCCGGCCGACAGCCCTCTTCCGACGTCATCAAGAGCGCCTTCGACAGTTTCCAGCAGCTGTCGGTGCAGACCGCCCAGCGCGTCGTGAAGTTCACGGCCGTGCGCGAACAGGCGATGCAGCCGAACGCGGCCTGATCCCTGGTCCGGCAACGTCGGACCGCGGTGCCGAAAGCAAAGCGAAGTGGCCGGGAGCGATCCAACTCGGAGCCCCGACCCAGACACGTGTGCAAGCTGAACGTCGTGCGTCTGATGGGCGGGTCAGAGGCTCCTTGAGGGTAGAGAATCGGAGCAGTGATGAGCCCGTTGGCGAAGCTGATTGGCGAGCTCGAGACGTCTATCGCGCGCGGCTCGCCCGAGCGGCGTGCGAGAACCTTGCGCAGCGTCACCGATCTGTTCCTGCAAGATCCGGAAGCGCTCAGCGAGCGTCAGGTCGAGCTGTTCGACACCGTGATCACCCGCCTGGCCACCGCAATTGAAGCGCGCGCGCGTGCGGAACTGGCCGAGCGCCTTGCCGGAGTTGCCAATGCACCGCGCGGCATCGTGCGCTCCCTTGCCCACGACCAGATCGTCGTGGCGCGCCCGATCCTCACCCGCTCGGACCGTCTGTCCGACGACGACCTGATCGCCGTCGCGCTCGCCAAGGGACGCGACCATATGCTGGCGATTTCCGAGCGCTCCACCTTGAGCGAGCCGGTAACCGACGTTCTGGTGTCGCGTGGCGATCGCGTGGTGGCGCATGCCGTGGCTGGCAATCCCGGCGCTCGCCTGTCGCGCATGGGCGCCGCGGCTCTTCTGAATCGCGCCCACGCCGACGAGGCGTTGCAGACGCTTCTGACCCGGCGCGAGGATCTGCCCGAACCGTATATGCGCCAACTCGTGGCCATCGCCACGGAAACCGCGCGGCGGCGCCTCGCCCAGACGATGCCGGAATCCGCACAGCGCTCGATCGACCTCGCAGTCGAGCAAAGCGCGCGCAGCGTCGAATCCGCTGTCTCAAGCCGGCGCGACTACGGGGAGGCCTTCAAGAAGGTGCACGCCATCAGCGAAAGTCGGCATCTCGAGGAGAGCGACCTCGTCACTTTCGCTTCGCAGAGCTTCGAAGAGACGGTCTGCGCGGTTGCCGTCGTTGTCGGCCTCTCGATTGCTGCATCGGAACGGCTGTTCGACGGAAGCGAGACCGACCTGCTGCTCGTCGTCGGCAAGTCGCAAGGCTGGACGTGGCGCACGTTGAGGGCGCTCCTGCAACTGCGAGGCCCCGAAGCGGCCTCGTCGCAGACCATGCGGCGCGCCCAGGAAATCTACGATCAGCTCGCGCCCGCGACGGCGCAGCGCGTGGTGCATTTCCTCAAGGTGCGCGAGGAGGCGGAGCGGCGCGCTGCCGAGGATGCGGCCGCGAGGCGTCAGGTCCGCTCGAACGTCAAGTAGACCGGGCTACGCTGCTCGCCGAGCGCTTTCGCCTCGTATCGGGTGCCCGGCCAGTCCGGCCACGGCCGGCGCCAATCATCCGCGCGCTCGGCCGTCCAGCGGAAAGCCGGCGAGCGCAAGACGCGGGCCAGAGCCCAGCCGGCGTAATCATCGATATCGGTCGCGAAACGGAGTTCGGCGCCGTGCGACATGACCCTCGCCAGGGCCGCGAGATTTTCCGGCGAGATGAAACGGCGTTTGCGATGCCGTCGTTTCGGCCACGGATCCGGATAGAGCAGATACGCCCGGCTGATCGAAGCCGGCGGGAGCCGATCGAGCAGCGCCGTCGCATCGTCGTCCCAGATGCGAATGTTCTGGATGCTTTCCCGCGCTATCACGCGAAGGATCTTGGCGACGCCGTTGACGAAGGGTTCGCAACCGATGAGGCCGACCTCGGGATGGGCCCGCGCCTGTGCGGCAAGGTGCTCGCCGCCGCCAAAGCCGATCTCAAGCCACACCGGCCGCCCTTGCCAGCCCTCAATGGCGCGCGCCGGATCGCACCGCAGCTGCGGCAGCAGCGTCGCGACAAGCTCGTCCTGACCGCCACGCAGGCGTTTGCCCTTGCGTCGGCCGTAGAATGCGCCGTGTGTCTGAGCAGCTGTCCCGTGGTCCAACCTGATGCGACCTCGCTTCAGGAGCCTGTCCGGCGCAAGGCCGGCGCCGTGGCGGCCTCGCCGACCTGGTCGCCCAGGGAGGCGACCAGATCGACGACCCTGCGGCGGACCCTTGCGTCCTTGATTGCGATGAAGCCTCTCATCAGCTCGATCCCGTCCGACGACGACAGGAATTCGGACAGGTCGGCCGACGCCTGCTCGTCCGCACCGCCGGACGAAGCCGCTCCGATCCTGGGCGCGCCCTGATAGAGGAAGTCGATCGTGATACCGAGAATGCCGGCGATCTGGTGCAGGCGGCTCGCCCCGATGCGGTTGGTTCCCTTCTCGTATTTCTGCACCTGCTGAAACGTCAGACCGAGCGCCTCGCCGAGCTTTTCCTGGCTCATGCCGATCAGCATCCGGCGCATGCGCACACGGCTGCCCACATGCTTGTCGATCGGGTTTGGCGCCTTCTTGGTCATTCCTGATGCTCCCTATGAGGCCCGTTCCGGCACCGGCGCGGCTTTCCCGCCGAACACTCGCCGACGCGGCGCACGGCGGGCAATCAACGCGGCCAACCAACAACATAGAACAAGCGCGACGACAAGCGCATTGCCGACGCGCGCGAAGGCAGGAGGCGGAATGGCGGCCGGCAGGCCCATGTCGAGCACGCCTTCGATGCCGAGCGGCAGGGATCCCACCACGCGGCCATGCGCGTCGACCACCGCGGAAATGCCGGTGTTCGCAGCTCGGACGAGCGGCAGTCCTTCCTCGATCGCCCGCAGGCGGGCCTGCGCGAAATGCTGATACGGGCCCGGCGTGTTGCCGAACCAGGCATCGTTCGTGACGTTGAGGATCAAGCCGGGCGGCGATCCCGGCCCGACGATGGCCCCAGGGAAGATCGCCTCGTAGCAGATGGTGGCTGCGACCGGCGGCAGCCCGGGAATCGGCAGGCTGACGCGGCGCTCGCCAGGGTCGAACCCGCCCGGGATCTGAACGAACTGGCGGATGCCGAGGCCGCGCAGCGCGCTGTCGAGAAAATGCGGAAAATACTCGCCGAACGGGACGAGGTGCACCTTGTCGTATGTGCCGATGATGGTGCCGTCGTCGGCGACGACGTGAATCGAGTTGTGGAAGCGCCGCGTTGTCCCGCCCGGCTCCGGTTCGCCTTCACGGGCGGCGCCGGTGATCAGCACCGTGCCGGGCGGGAGGAGCGCCGCGAGCTGGGCGAGGCCGGCCGGGTCGCGATGCAGCAGAAACGGAAACGCCGATTCCGGCCAGACGAGATGCGTCGCATCGGCGACGCCGGTCGACTGCGGCGATGTCGCCCGGTCGCTCAGCCTCAGATAGTGACGCATGATCTCGTCCCGGTTTTCGGGACCGAACTTGGCATCCTGCTGCAGGTTCGGCTGCATGATGCGCAGCTTGACGCCGGCCACGAGGGGCGCCGGAGCCTCCGGAATTCGCCATGCGCCGAACAGCGCCAGCCCGGCCAGGCATGCCACGGCGAGCGCCGGCGCCAGAAGACGGATGCGCGGCGCGCCCGTGCCGAGCGTCGCCGGCGCGGCGCAGATCACGATGGCCAGAACGGTGAGCCCGTAAAGCCCGACGATCGACGCGCTCTGCATGAGCCACGCATTCTGCCCGAGCGCCATGCCGAGCGTATTCCAGGGAAAGCCCGTGAACAGCGTGCCGCGCAACCACTCGCTCGCGGTCAGGCCGAAGGCGACCGCGAACAGCCGGCCGCCGCCCGGCGACCACAGGAGACGCGCAAGCGCAAAGCCGAAAGCAGGGAAAAACGCGAGCAGGGCCGGCAGGCCAATGACGCCGAACGGCAGTGCCCATGCGAATTGCTCCGCCTCGACGAGGAACGCAGCGCCGAGCCACCACAATCCGGCGACGAAATAGCCGAAGCCCCACCACCACCCGGCGACGGCCGCCGAAAGCAGCGTCGCCGCGGTGCGGTAGCGTTGGCCGGCTGCTGCCCCGTCGATCAGCCACACCGCGATGGTGAGCGACACGGCAAGGGCCGGCAGGATGCCGAAAGGCGGCATGGCAAGCGCGCCGACTGCGCCGGCAAGACAGGCGCACAGACAGCGCTGCCATCCCCATGCGAGGATGACGCGTTGCGCGAGAGCGGTCATGCCGGCGGACCGCCGGCTCCGGAGCGATTCGCCACCGGCGGTGCTGCGTCACTTGCGCCCGCCTCGTCCGGCAAGGCGCCCGCACGACCCGCCTCGCGACGATGGATGCGCACGCGTTTGAGACGACGCGGATCCGCGTCGAGCACCTCGAATTCGAGCCCGTTCGGGCCCGCCACCAGCTCGCCGCGAGAGGGCACGCGGCCCGCCAACGTGCCGATCAGGCCGCCCAGCGTGTCGATTTCCTCGGCCATGTCGTCGCCGGCAAGATCGATGCCCAGCGTCTCGGACACCTCCTCGAGGCTTGCCCTGCCATCGGCAATGAAGGTCTTGTCGTCGCCGCGCACGATCATGCGCGTCGCTGCATCGTCGTGCTCGTCCTCGATGTCGCCGACCACGATCTCGACGAGATCCTCGATCGAGACGAGCCCGTCGGTGCCGCCGTATTCGTCGATCACGAGGGCAATATGCGTGCGCGTCGCCTGCATGCGGACCAGGAGATCGATCGCCGGCATGGACGGGGGCGCGAACAGCACGGGGCGCAGGATCTTGGCGGTAGCCAGCGTAACCGAGAGGTCGACGTCGCCGAGGCTCGGCCTGCCGTCCGGTCCGCCGTCGCCGGCTATCCCCGGCCCGCCCGACATGCTCGCTTCGGCGCGCGCCGCGACGAAGTCGACGAAGTCGCGGATATGGACCATGCCTTTGGGATCATCGAGCGTATCGCCGTAGACGGGTAGCCGTGAATGTCCTGCGGTGCGGAACACGCCGAGAAGCTCGCCGAGGGTCGTGTCGGCGGCAACGGCGATGATGTCGGCGCGCGGGATCATCACGTCATCGACGCGGATGCGATGCAGCCCAAGCACGTTCTTGAGCATCGCGCGTTCTTTGGGCGAGAAGTCGGGATCTTCCACCGTCTCCGCGATCGCGTCCTCGAGATCCTCGCGGATCGACTCGCGCGATCTCAGATGCAGCCGGTTGAGGAGGCGCTCGAACCATCGCTCCCGCGCTGTTCCCGGATCGCCGACGGGCGGCAGCGTGCGTTCTACGGGACTTCGGTCTTCGCTCATCAGGCAGTCAGGTCAGGCAGCAATGTCACGATAAGGATTGGCGATGCCGAGGCGCGCCAGGGCTTCCACCTCGCGCGCCTCCATCGCCTCCGCCTCATGCTCGATCTCATGGTCGTAGCCGAGCAGATGCAGGGTCCCGTGCACGACGAGATGCGTGACGTGGTCGGCGACAGGCTTGCCTTCCTGCTCGGCCTCGCGCGCCACCGTTTCCCAGGCGAGCACCAGGTCGCCGAGGGCACGGATTCCGTCCGAAGAGCGCGGAGCGCTGGCCGGGAAGGACAGCACGTTGGTTGGCTTGTCGAGACCGCGCCACCTGCGGTTCAGGTCCTGCACGGACGCATCATCGCTCAAAAGCAGGCTGATCTCCACCGGGCCGCGCGGAGGATTGTCGGCGACGGCGAATGCCGCCTCGACAGCCCGTGTCGCCAGCGCCTCGGCGTCGCCGAGGCTGGCCCAATCGCCGTTCTCGATGATCACCTCGAGCAGGGTCATGGCTGTCGATATTCGCTTTTCGCGCGGCTGGCTTCATCATACGCGGTCACGATGCGGCGCACGAGATCGTGGCGCACCACGTCCGCCTCGCGGAACACGACCCGGCCGATGCCTTCGACGCCTGAAAGGATGCGTACCGCCTCGATCAATCCTGACTTCTGGCCCGGGGGCAGATCGATCTGGGTCGGGTCGCCGTTGATGATCATGCGCGAGCCTTCCCCGAGCCGCGTCAGGAACATCTTCATCTGCATCGACGTGGTGTTCTGCGCTTCGTCGAGCAGCACGACGGCGTTGCTGAGCGTGCGGCCACGCATGAAGGCGAGCGGCGCGATCTCGATCATGCCGGTCTGCAGCCCGCGCTCGACGTGGCGCGCTTCCATGAAATCGTAGAGCGCGTCGTAGATCGGCCTCAGATACGGATCGACCTTCTCGCGCATGTCGCCCGGCAGGAAGCCGAGCCGTTCGCCGGCCTCGACGGCGGGCCGCGACAAGATCAGCCGATCGACTGCACCCTGCTCCAGAAGGGCCACCGCGTGGCCGACCGCGAGCCACGTCTTGCCTGTCCCGGCCGGGCCTTCGGCAAAAACCAGCTCATGCTGCCGCAGGGCCTTGATATACGCGTCCTGGGCGGCATTGCGCGCGCGTACGGCGCCGCGCTTGCGCGTGGCGATCTGCTCGAATGACGGGCGTCCGGGCGGCGGGCCTTCCTCGACGGACGGGAACAGCGTCCCCTGCAACCCGCTTTCCTGGATGGCGCCGTCCACGTCCCCGAGCGTCAGCGCCGCCCCATTACGCACGCGGTCATAGAGACTTTCGAGAACGTGGCGCGCCTTGTCCGTGGCGTCCGCGCTCCCCTTGAGAACCACGTGATTGCCGAGCGCATTGGCGGTCACGCCGAGCCGGCGCTCCATATGCGCAAGATTCTGGTCGTAATGTCCGAACACGAGGCTGGCGAGGCGGTTGTCATCGAATGCGAGGGTGACCTCCGCGCGTTCCTCGACGCCGGGGTGACCGTTCCCTGCGGCACGCCCGCGCTGTGCCGCAGCCTCTTCATTGGCCCTCAACCGTTGTCTCCTTCGAGCATGGCCCGGCGAAGCGGATTGCGCTTCGCCGCAAAAGTCATGCGGCAGAACCAGAATCTAGGGTGGAAGGGACTCAACGTGAAGCCATCCCCGCCCTAGGCAGCCGCCGTCGCCTGCGCGGCATCGACCTCGCCGAACAGGCTGTTCGACGCCACGCCCGTAACTCGCACGGCCACGATGTCGCCGACGGCGTTGCCGTTGCCCTGCATCTGCACCGCCTGAAGATACGGCGACTTGCCCGCCAGCTGACCCGGATACCGGCCGGGTTTCTCCAGGAGAACGTCGACCGTGCGGCCGACGGTTCCCTGGTTGAAAGCCTGGCGGTGCGTTTCCAGCCGCTCCTGCAGGCGCGCGAGCCGTTCGGACTTGACCTCTTCCGGCACCTGGTCGGCAAGCTCGGCAGCGGGCGTGCCGGGCCGCGGGCTGTATTTGAAGGAGAAGGCGCTTGCAAAGCCAACCTGGTCGACGAGCCGCAGCGTGTCGGCAAAATCGGCTTCCGTCTCGCCGGGAAAGCCGACGATGAAGTCTGACGACAGGGCAATGTCGGGACGGGCGGCGCGCACCTTGTCGACGATCCGCAGGTACGATGCGGCGCTGTGCCGGCGGTTCATCGCAGCGAGAACCCGGTCGGCTCCGGCCTGCACCGGAAGATGCAGATAGGGCATGAGGGCGGGCAGGTCGCGATGGGCGGCGATCAGGGCCTCGTCCATGTCGCGCGGGTGGCTGGTCGTGTAGCGCAGCCGCGCAACGCCGGCAATTTCGGCCAGCCGGTGCAGCAGCCGGCCGAGCGTCCAGTCCTCGCCGTCGGGGCCGGCGCCGTGAAAGGCATTGACGTTCTGCCCGATGACGGTCAGCTCGCGCACCCCGGCCTCGGCCAGGCGCCGCGCTTCGTCGAGGATCTTGGCCACCGGCCGGGATATCTCGGCGCCGCGCGTATAAGGGACGACGCAGAAGGTGCAGAACTTGTCGCACCCCTCCTGCACGGTCACGAAGGCGGACACCCCGCGGCTCGCCGTCTTCGACCGGCTCGGTGCCGGCAGATGGTCGAACTTGTCGTCGACCGGGAAATCGGTATCGACGACTTGTCCGCCTTCGGCCCGTTGCAGCAGCTCCGGCAGGCGGTGGTAGCTTTGCGGTCCGACCACCACGTCGACCACCGGCGCCCGGCGAATGATTTCGTGGCCCTCGGCTTGCGCCACGCAGCCCGCGACCACGACCGTCGTCTCGCGGCCTTGCGATTCACGCCCGCGCTTCAGGGAGCGGATACGCCCAAGCTCGGAATAGACCTTTTCGGCCGCCTTCTCGCGGATGTGGCAGGTATTGAGGACGACGACGTCCGCCTCTTCCATGGTTGCGGTTTCGCAAAAACCTTCGGGCGCCAGAACGTCGGCCATGCGCTCGGCGTCGTAGACGTTCATCTGGCAGCCATAAGATTTGATGAAGACTTTCTTCACGAAGGGGCCTGTTCACACATTTCTGGGGACGGTCGAGCCGCGGCCCTCTTTAAGCGCTCTGGCCCGCCGAGAGAATAGGGAAGCTGCGTCCCGCGGCGCCAAGGCGCCATCCGGCGTCCTGAGCGCGGCGTAGACGGCCTCGCGCACTGCCGCTTCGGCCTCGGCCGTCGCGCGCTTGCGATCGCTCGCGAAATCGAAGGGAATCGGTTCGCCCCAATGCACGACGGCATCGAGGGGACCCTCGCGCATGAATGCGGCCAGATGAGGGGCGAGATCCATGTCGCCATACCAGGCGATCGACGGCCGCTCCCGCCGTGTCACTGGCAAGCCGTGGCGGCGCACATAGGCAATTGCGACAGGGTGGAGGTTGATGCGCGCCAGCGTCGGCTCGGCGAGGGCCGCCCGTGCCGCGCCGACCAGGGCCGAACGGAACGGCAGGACGCGGTTGCCGTCGCCCGTGGTGCCTTCCGGAAACAGGACGATCACGTCGCCGCGGGCCAAGCGGTGCCCGACTTCCGTGTTGACTGAAGCGGTGTGGCTCTTGCGCGCCCGATCGATGAACACGGAGCGCTGCAGCCTGGCGAACAGGCCGACTACGGGCCAGCCGGCAACCTCCGATTTGGCGACGAAGGACAGCGGCCGCAGGCTGGCGAGCACGGGGATGTCGAGCCAGGAGACGTGGTTGCACAGGACCAGCGTCGCGCCCTCTTCGGGCGGGCGCCCGCGCACGATCACGCGCGTGCCGAATAATTTCAGGAACAGGCGATGAAACCAGACAGGCAGCCAGCCGGCCAGCCGCCAGCCGTGGCGCACCGCCAGGAATTGGACCGGCGCCATAGCCAGGAAGACGCAGGCTTGAACGGCCACTCGAAGCCAGGCCGCGAGGCCGATCATCTGGTCTTGAGACCCTTGCGGTGAAGGGGAACGGCGTAAAGCTCGAGCCGGTGCGAAACGAGACGAAAGCCCAGACGCTTCGCAATTTCGGTTTGCAGCGCTTCGATCTCTTCGGACCGGAATTCCAGCACCTCGCCGGTTGCGAGGTTGATCAGGTGGTCGTGATGCTCCTTCGGCGCCCGCTCGTAGCGCGACCGTCCGCCGAGGAACTCGAGCTTCTCGATGATGCCTTCGGCCTCGAACAGCTTGAGCGTGCGGTAGACCGTGGACAGCGAGATGCGATCGTCGACCGTGGCGGCGCGGCGGTGCAGTTCGACGACGTCGGGATGATCCTCGGCCTCCCCGAGCACGCGCGCGATGACGCGGCGCTGCCCGGTCATCCGCAACCCGCGCTCGCGGCAGGCCATTTCGATGGCATCGGCGGTGCGACGCCGCGCCTGGCTGTCTTCGCGCTGCACCGCCACGATCACGTCCGCTCCAGACCCTGGCAATATATAAGAAGGGCCGCCCGGCCCGTCCATCGAGCCATGTCAGACTGCCCGAGTCATGGTTATCGCGCTCGCCCGGCTGCCGTCCGGCCTCAGGTAATAGCCGGGCCGGCGGCCCACTTCGACGAAGCCGAGGCGCCGGTAAAGCGCCAGTGCCGGCTGGTTGCCGTCCTCGACCTCGAGATGGACGCTCCGCACGCCGGCATGCGCCAGCCGCTGCAGGTGCTGGGCGAGGAGGGCACGGGCATGGCCGTGACCGCGCGCCTCGCGCGCGACCGCGACGCTGAGGATTTCCGCCTCGTCGGCCGCGCGGCGCGACAGGGCGAAGCCCGACGGCTGGGTGTTGCGACCGAGAAACAGGCCGTCGGCGATGATCGGGCGCTCGGCCAAGAACTGCTCGAAATCCTGTGCGGTCCACGGCCGCGCGAAGGCGCTGGCATGGATGTCGGCCAGCCGCCGGGCATGACTTTCCGCGAGAGGCACAATTCTCACGACCGGCGGCTTGCGCTGGAGCCAGGAAGTCCAGCTCATCGGCGCGGCAGCCGCGCCTGGTCCTGCGGCTTGGCATCGGGCCCGCGCAGGTAGAGCGGCTTCGGAAGCGCTTGCTCCGGGTCAGCCGCAAGGCCGAGGCGCGCCACCCAGGCGATCTCGGGCGCCGCCGGTCCCGGCGGCGCCAGGGCATCGACCCCGACCGCCAGGGCCTCGGCGGCAACCGCCGGCGCGCCTGATCCGATCACCGTCACGGGACCTGAGCCGACGAGCCGCACCGCCTCGCGGATGCCCATCAGGCTGGGTGGGATCACGGTGCGCCCGCCGGGCGCGACCAGCTGGAAATAGACCTGCCCGTGGCGGGCATCGATGGCGGCCGCCAACAGCCGGCGCTTGTCGCTCTGGACGAAGGCTGCGATCAGCGCCGACAAGGTGGTGACCCCGACCACGGGGACGCCTGCGGCCAGGCCTATGGCGCGCGCCGCCGCAATGCCGACGCGCAGACCTGTATAGCTGCCCGGCCCGATCGTCACGGCGACCCGTCCGAGGCGCGTGAACTGGCCGTCGGTCTGGGACACGACCCGGTCGACGAGGGGCAGAAGCGCCTCCGCATGGCCACGTTCCAGTTCGAGCGTCTCTCGGGCCAGCGGCTCCGGCCCATCACTGGAGAGGACGCAGGCCGAGCAGGCATTCAGCGCCGTGTCGATGGCCAGGATACGCAATCAGCTAGTTCCGTTCTCGGCCCGTTGCGAAAAGCCCTCACGCATGGAGGAGATCGGCGAGGGCTCCGCTCGCGTCTGGAGCATGATCCGGCGAAGCCGGTCCGGCTCGCCGAAGAAAATCCGGTGTCAGACTGCCTGCACCTCGCGTACATCGGGCAGGAAATGACGCAACAGATTCTGGATGCCATGGCGCAAGGTCGCCGTGGACGAGGGGCAGCCGGAGCAAGCACCCTTCATGTTGAGGTAGACGATGCCGTCCCTGAAGCCACGGAAGGTGATGTCGCCGCCGTCGCCCGCCACGGCCGGTCGCACCCGGGTATCGAGCAGTTCCTTGATCGTCGCGACGGTGTCGGCATCCTCCGCCTCGAAGAACTCATCGGCCGCATCGTCGGATGCCGGCGCATTTTCGGCCACGACCGGGGCCCCGGACAGGAAATGCTCCATGATCGCGCCGAGAATCGCCGGCTTGAGATGCTGCCACTCGCCATCGCGCTTGGTCACGGTGACGAAGTCGTGGCCGAAGAACACGCCCGTGACCTCCGGCAGGGTGAACAGCCGCTGCGCCAGCGGGGATGACTCCGCGCCGGCCGGATCGCGGGCCTCGAAAGTGCCTTCCGGCATCACGACCCGGCCGGGAATGAACTTGAGGGTCGCCGGATTCGGCGTGGCTTCGGTCTGAATGAACATCGGTTTGTCCTTAGAGCATGATCCGGCGAAGTGGACCCACTGCGCCGAAAAAGATCATGCGGCTCAAGAAGCAATAGAGGGGGATCGATTCAATCTGAAGCGGTCCCACTCTAGCGGTCGCGGGGGCAGCCGCCGCCTATCGATCCTACCACGTCCCATGTGGAGGTTTGCAGGGGATTTCTCAACGCCCGAGGCGGGCCTTCCGAAGGCGGATAGGGGTCGCGAATAGCCGGGGGAGGGTGGCAGAGGCCCCGCGCCCATCTATCCGCTGCGTCCATTTCGCCCGTTTTGGCCAGCGGCTTTGCCGGGCATTCCTTACCCGGCAAGGGCCTCGATCTCGTCGTCGGACAGGCTCCCGGGTACGATCACGACGGGGATCAGGAAGGTGCCTGCCATCTTGCCGGCGAGGGTCGAGACCAGCGGGCCCGGGCCTTCCTTGCCCGTGCCGGCGGCCAGCACCAGGAATGAGATGTCCTCGTCCTCCTCGATCAGACGCGTGATGGCGTCCGCCTTGTCGCCGACGCGCACGACCAGTTCCGGATCGACGCCGGCGACGGTGCGCGCCGTGCCGGCGGCCGCCTCGAGGCGCTCCTGCGCCTCATCTTCAGCCTCGGCTCGCATGGCGTCGCCGACCCCGAGCCATTCGAAATTATCCGGCGGCGTGACCACCCCCAGCATGATCAGGCTGGCGCCGGTGCGGGCCACGCGCCGTGCCGCGAAGTGAATGGCCCGGTCGCATTCCGGCGTCTCGTCGATAATGACGAGAAACTTGGGCCGATGGCCCGCCTCGTAGGACCGACGCTTGCCGCGCACGTCCATGGCTCCTTCACCTTTCAATGTGCCTCGGACGCCGCCGGCGCGACAAGCTCAGCGTCGTCGCACGAAGCCGACAATGTCCTTGACGGCGTTCATCGTCTCGCGGGCGATCACGCCGGCGCGCTCGGCACCGTCGACGAGCACCGCATCGATGTGAGCGGGGTCGCTCTTCAGTCGCCGCATCTCGGCGCCGATCGGCCCGATCGCCGACACGGCGAGATCGACCAGCGCCGTCTTGAAGGTCGAGAACTGCGCGCCTCCGTATTCGTGCAGCACGTCGGCTTTGCTCGTGCCGCGCAGGGCCGCGAAGATGCCGACGAGATTGTCGGCCTCCGGGCGTTTGTCGAGACCCGCTTCTTCGGATGGCAACGGCTCCGGGTCCGTCTTCGCCTTGCGGATCTTCTGCGCCACGGCGTCCGCATCGTCGGTGAGATTGACGCGCGAGTAGTCGGACGGGTCCGATTTCGACATCTTCTTCGCGCCGTCGCGCAGGGACATCACGCGCGTCGCCGGGCCCTGGATGAGCGGTTCCGGCAGCGGGAAGAACGCATCGCCGAAGCCATTGCCGGCAATCGAGGCCGCAAAGTCGTTGTTGAACTTCTGGGCGATGTCGCGCGACAGCTCCAGATGCTGCTTCTGATCGTCGCCAACCGGCACATGGGTGGCCCGGTAGGCGAGGATATCCGCTGCCATCAGGTTCGGGTAGACGTAGAGCCCGACGCTCGCATTCTCGCGATCCTTGCCCGCCTTTTCCTTGAACTGCGTCATGCGGTTGAGCCAGCCGATGCGGGCGATGCAGTTGAAAATCCAGGCGAGCTCCGCGTGTTCCGGAACCTGCGACTGGTTGAACACGATGTGCTTCTTCGGATCGATGCCGCTGGCGATGAAGGCCGCCGTTACCTCGCGGATCTGGTCGCGCAGCTCGGTCGGGTCCTGCGGGACCGTGATCGCGTGCAGGTCGACCACGCAATAGATGCAGTCATAGGCATTCTGCAATGCCACGAATCGGGTGATGGCGCCGAGGTAATTGCCGAGATGCAGGTTGCCCGTCGGTTGTACGCCCGAGAACACCCGCTCCTTGAACCGCGCCATCAACTCCGCTCCTTGCAAGATGCGGCCTTATGTAAGGCGAAATCCCGCAAGGCAAGGGTGGCTGGGCCGCTCACTCGCCGGTGACGCCGGCCGCTTCCTGGACCTTGAGCACGTCGGGGCGCGGCATCGAGATGATGTTGTAGCCGCTGTCCACGTAATGGATTTCCCCGGTCACCCCGCCCGACAGGTCGGACAGGAGGTAAAGCGTGGAGCCGCCGATCTCGTCGAGGGTGACGGAGCGGCGCAGGGGCGAATGCGCCTTCTGGTAGTTGAACATCAGGCGGGCATCGGCGATGCCGGCGCCGGCGAGCGTGCGCACCGGGCCGGCCGAGATGGCGTTGACCCGGATGTTCTGGGGGCCGTAGTCGCTGGCGAGGTAACGTACGCTGGCCTCGAGCGCGGCCTTGGCGACACCCATGACGTTGTAGTTCGGCATGACCCGCGTCGAGCCGCCGAAGGTGAGGGTCACCATGGATCCGCCGTTGCGCATCCGCTGCGCCGCCCGTTTGGCGATCTCCGTGAAGGAGAAGCAGGAAATCAGCATGGTCTTGCAGAAGTTTTGCCGGGTCGTATCGGCGTAGCTGCCCTTGAGCTCGTTCTTGTCGGAGAAAGCGATGGCGTGGACCACGAAATCGAGCCCGTCCCAGGCCTTGTCGACGGCCTCGAAGGCGGCGTCGACGGACGCCAGGTCCTCGACGTCGCACGGGACGACGAGGTCGGAGCCGAGGGACCGGGCCAGCGGGGCCACCCGTTTGCCGAGGGCGTCGCCCTGGTAGGTGAAAGCGAGGGTCGCGCCGTGATCGGCGAGCGTCTTGGCGATTCCCCAGGCGATCGAATGATCGTTGGCGACGCCCATCACAAGGCCGCGCTTGCCCTGCATCAACCCCGCCACGCGAACTCCTTTATTACTTGCCGAAACTGTGGAATGCTCCATGCCGGCCCCGTCAGGCCGGTCTTCGAGCATCATTAGCGTGGTGTCGGTGAGCGTGTCCATGCGAGTCCCCCGTCGTGCATCGCAGGCGAATCGCATGCTGGCACTTCACGGGCGCGCCAGTCCAGTCACGCGTCAAGGCGCTTCATCACAATTGTTGCGTTTGTGCCCCCAAAGCCAAAGCCGTTCGACAGGACGCAGCCGATCTTGGCGTTGTCGACGCGCTCGCGCACGATCGGCATGTCGCCGAAGGCCGGATCGAGCTCTTCGATATTGGCGCTCTCGCAGATGAAGCCGTTGTTCATCATCAGGAGGGAGTAGATCGCCTCCTGCACGCCCGTGGCGCCCAGGGAATGGCCGGTGAGCGACTTGGTGGCGGCGATCGGCGGGCATTTGTCGCCGGCGCCGAAGACCGTGCGGATGGCCTCGATCTCCTTCTCGTCGCCGACCGGCGTCGAGGTGGCGTGCGGATTGATGTAGTCGACCGGCGGCTTCACGCCGTCCAGCGCCATCTTCATGCAGCGTACTGCACCCTCTCCCGACGGCTGCACCATGTCATGACCATCTGACGTGGCGCCGTAGCCGGCGATTTCGCCGTAGATCTTGGCGCCGCGCGCCCTGGCGTGCGCCAGCTCCTCCAGCACCAGCACGCCGGCGCCGCCGGCGATGACGAACCCGTCGCGGTTCTTGTCGAACGCGCGCGAGGCCCGCTCCGGAGTGTCGTTGTAGCCGGAAGACATCGCGCCCATGGCGTCGAACAGCACCGACATCGTCCAGTCGAGCTCTTCGCAGCCGCCCGCGAACATCACGTCCTGCTTGCCCCACTGGATCATCTCGTAGGCG
>DATBIR010000074.1:0-12772 GCA_036556825.1 Beijerinckiaceae bacterium | reverse complement strand
GCTGATCTACGCCATCCTGCTGCCGCCGCTCCTCGTCCTCGTCTTCGTCGGCATCATGGTGTTCGAGTCGCATTACACGCTGTTCACCCGCCTCTTCTTCTTCGCCACCGGCACCTGACGCCTCCCCACGGATCTCGGGTTGCCCGGGATACGCATCACGATCGCGCAGGCCGGCAACCCCGACTTGCGTCAGGGAGAGGATTGGGAGGGGGAAGTTTCAGAGGCGCGGCGTCGCTCCGCAACTCGCAGACGGATCATCTCGAAGGTGCGTCGCGATTGCGGTAGATCTCGTCGTTATGGACGGGCGTCGTTTCGTAGCCAGCGTCGGCAGCCCAGCGTCCCCTTTTCCGCTCCCGTGCGATCTCCGCATCTGTGTCGCGCCGTCGCCTCGATTACGAGTCGCGCGCCATGACAAACGAAGTCAACGAGGTAAGGTCCGATCGGGATCTGTCGAGGGAAGCCGCAGGCATTATCGACTGGGCGCGCCTTCAAACCCGTCCACGACAGGCTCTCCGCATCCGTCATTTCGCGCCCGGGGGTCGCCGCGCGTCAGCTTTGGCCCTGTTGCGGCAGGACGCGTCGGGACATCTGTGTGGTTCTGGGAGGAGGGCGCGAGCTTGCCCCTTCCCTGACACTCCCCCTCGCGCAAGTCGGGTGTCCCGACTTGCGCGATCGTCATGCGGATCTCGGGCGAGCCCGAGATCCGTGGGAGGAGGGGATAAGGAGGCCTACGGCATCGCCGTGGGGTTGGTCTCCTCGGACGGCTCGACCGTGCGCCGATACAGGTGCCAGCTGGCATGGCCGAGGACCGGCATCACCACGGCGAGGCCGACGAGCAGCGGCGCCGAGCCGATCATCACCAGGCCGGCGATGATCAGCGCCCACAGCGCCATGGGGCCCGGATTGGTCATCACCGCCTTGACCGAGGTCTGGACGGCGCAGGCCGCGCCGACGTCACGGTCGAGCAGCAGCGGGAACGAGATCACGCTGATGCTGAACACGATGGCCGCGAATACGAAGCCGATGGCGTGGCCGAGGAGGATCATCGCCCAGCCGCGCGGCGTGGTCAGAACCTCGCTGAGAAAGCCGGTGTACGATTTCGGCGCCATCGGGCCGTAGAGCCATTCATACAGCGCCTGGGCGGTGGCGAGCCACACCACGAAGATGCCCATCAGGGCGAGGCCGAGGGCGAGGATCGCCGGCAGCGAAGGCGAGCGGCCGATGTCGAACAGGTGGTCCCAGGTGGTATCCAGGCCACGCTCGCGACGCCGGCTCAGTTCGTAAAGGCCGATGGCGGCAAGCGGCGCGACCAGCGCGAAGCCGGACACGAGCGGAAACAGCAGGGGCAGCGCGTTCTTGCTGAAGGTGAGGGCGCCGAGCCCGATGCCGAACAGGGGGTAGATCAGCCCGAGGAAAATGAGATGGGTCGGCATCGCCATGAAGTCATCGAAGCCCTTGCGCAGGGCGTATCTGATGTCCTCGATGCCAATTCTGCGAACCGTAGGATGGGCCAGCGTTTCATTCGGACCGGCAATCACGTGAAAATTCGCCATACCGCTACCTCCTGAGCGAGAGCTCGAGGCGGCCGCGAATTCGTGACGCCATACGTCGGACAGTCACGCGAACGCGACCTGCACCCGCGTGAACTATAGCCGCGCAAGTAAAGCTTGTCGCCCCCTCAATCCGGACAAGTTTAACGCAAAGCTCGTGTGCTTCGGGTTCGAAGCGGGCCCGCTCCGATACTTTCGCACCGCACAAGGTCGGCGAGCTCCGTAGGCCGCGTTCGGCAAAGCGGGCCGTCCGGAGCAAGTGCGGGCAGGCTCCCGGAGCAAGTCCGCCCCGGGCCTTCGCCGGATCCGCCGTCAGGCGGCGGCGCCGACGAGCAGGAGCAGGGCGCCGAAGGCGATCAGGGCAAGGCCGGGCCAATTGGCCTTCAGGCTGAAGCCGCCGGCCGGATTGGTGGGCTCGAGCGTGTCCCTGGCCAGTCCCGAGGGGGCGCGCTGCGGGCCGCTGAGCCGCCCCCGCCAGATCGCCTGCGCCGCCGTGAACAGGACACCGCCGACGACCAGAAGCGCACCGATCCAGACCAGCACCATCCGCATGACACGTCCCTCCCGGCCGGTTGCGGCCACGCGCACGCGCCGGCGATGTGTGAGGTTAGCCTGTAGAACCGAGCTTGTGAACGTTGAACGCGGAGAGGGCTTCGTGACGCCGGCGGAATTGCTGGGCAGCGAGTGCGCCATGTCGCACATGGCGAGCACAGGGCGAGCGGAGGACGCGCTGCCTCGGCAGATCATGCCGCTCGAGGAGTTGGAGCCGGACGGATTGAATCCGGAGCGATTCCGCTCCAATCCTGTGGCCGGATCTGTCCCGGGACGGACCTCGTCCGGCGAAGCGGCAAGCACTTCGCCGGACGTTTAACGTCAGAGGATGACGTCGCCGGCGAACAGCGCGCCGTTCACCCTGACCTCGAAATCGGCCACGCCGTCGCCGTTGACGTCACCCTGCAGGACGCCGCCGCTGAAGCGCAGCTGGCCGGCGCCGCTGAAGGCGCTGCCGCCGACATACGAGAAGGCCTGGTTGCCTCCGGACGTGGTGTTGGCGTCGATGGTCGAGAAGTCGAGCTTGTCGCCTTCCGTGCGCTCGAAGAAGACCACGTCGCGGTTGGCGCCGACCGCCGTCTCCGAGATGCCGTTGAAGTCGAAGCGATCGACGCCGGTGCCGCCGACCATGATGTCGCGGCCGGAGCCGCCGGTCAGCACGTCGTTGCCCGCCTCGCCTTCGAGCCGGTCGTCGCCCGAATTGCCGAACAGCTGGTCGTTGTCATCCTTGCCATAGAGGATGTCGTTGCCGCTGCCGCCGTCGAGCGTGTCGTTGCCGGCCCGCCCGATCAGCAGGTCGTTGCCGGCCTCGCCGTACATCTGGTCGTCGCCGTCGCCGCCGTCGAGCGTGTCGTTGCCGTTGCGGCCGACCATGGTGTCGGTGCCGGCGCCGCCGTTGAGGCTGTCGTTGCCGTCGCCGCCGTTGAGCGTGTCGTTGCCGTCACCGCCGGAGATCTGGTCGTCGCCACCCTCGCCGAGAACGAGATCGTCGCCCTCGCCGCCATCGAGGGTGTCGTTGGCGCCGCGGCCCTCGATGCGGTCGTTGCCGCCAAGCCCGCTGAGATCGTTGGGGTTGTCGTCGCCGATCAGGACGTCGGCGCCGGGGCCGGCAAAGAACGGCAGGGCGCCGGCGGCAACCGTGCCGCTCGCGAATTCGAAGAACTCGACGTTGCGGACGAGGTCGGTGCCGTCGGGCGAGCCGCCGCGGTTGACGTCGCCCGACGTGACAACCAGCAGTCCGTTCAGGCTGCCGCCAACACCGATGCCGCCGATCATCACATTGCCGGTGTTGCTGAGGAAAATGCCGGCGTTCGTGGCGCGGGCCTCCAGTTCGCCGGCCTGCGTCTCGAGCCGGTCCGCGGAGGTGCCGACGCCGGACGCGCCGAGCAATCCGATCTCGGGCGCCGTGACGTCGGCTCCGGTCGTGTTGCTGTCCAGGATGGCGCCGTTGGGCTCGTTCAGGATGGCCTGGGTGCTCGCCACCACGCGCCCGGCCCGAATGCCCTGGAAGCCGACGAAGGTGACGCTCGTGCCCTGCACGAGCCCCTCCGAATCGATTGAGCCGATACCGTCAGTATCGCCACCGGTGCCGATCACAAACAGGACGCTGCCCGATGCGATCGCCTGACTGCCGCTTTGCAGGACGATGTCGTCGCCAGCGACCATCGTCAGATCGCCGGCGGTCACGCTGACGGTGACGCCGCTATTGATCGTCACATCATCGGCCCCTGTCGGGAAATCAGGCGTGTCGGTTACCGTCGTGAAGGTGAGGCTGGTCGGGCTCGTGGTGTTGGTGCTTATCGTGACGGCGGGCATTGGATCACTCCTTCGCCCATCCCTGAAGCTCGGGCTTGAGCGGCCCGTTATTGTTCGCGTGCAGCAGCGGAATCAGTCGGGTCGACTCACCCGGCATCAAAGATGCGTATCGTCCCGATCACGCCCAGCTCCTTAATTTATCACAATTTCGCCAGAGGAGCGATCCCGGGTCTCGCCCGCGCTCGCCCGGGATGACGCTACCCGCCGACGTTGAAGCCGGCGAGCACGGCCATGTTGACGAGGTCGGTGTCGGTGGCGCCGAGCGAGACGATCTGCACCGGCTTGTCGAGGCCGACGAGCAGAGGGCCGACCACCATGGCGCCGCCGAGCTCCTGCAGCAGCTTGGTCGAGATCGAGGCCGAGTGGAAGGCCGGCATGATCAGCACGTTGGCCGGGCCGGTGAGGCGGCAGAACGGATATTGCGCCATCTGATCGCGGTCGAGGGCGACCTCGGCCGACATCTCGCCGTCGTATTCGAAATCGACGCGCATCGTGTCGAGGATGCGCACCGCCTCCTGGATCTTCTCGGCGCGCTCGGCCTTCGGGTGGCCGAAGGTCGAGAAGGACAGGAGCGCGACGCGCGGCTCGTAGCCGAGCCGGCGCGCCACGCCGGCCGCGCCGATGGCGATCTCGGCGAGCTCCTGCGCGGTCGGCATCTCGTGAATGGCCGTGTCGGCAACGAGGACGGTGCGGCCGCGCGACAGGCAGATCGAGAGGCCGATCACGCGGTGACCCGGCTTGGCGTCGATGACGTGGCGCACGTCCTGCAGCGCGATCGAGAAGTTGCGCGTGACGCCCGTGACCATGGCGTCGGCGTCGCCGAGCGCCACCATGGAGGCCGCGAAATGGTTGCGGTCCTGGTTGATCATGCGCTGGCAGTCGCGAAACAGGTAGCCGTGGCGCTGCAGCCGCTCATAGAGAAAGCGCGCATAGGTGGCGTTGCGGTGCGACAAGCGCGCATTGGTGATCTCGATGCCTTCGCGGCCGGCGAGATCGATGCCGGCATTTTCGGCCGTCTCCGTGACGCGCTCCTCGCGCCCGACCAGGATGGCGGTGCCGAGACCCTGGTTGACGAAGGAGATCGCGGCGCGGATCACCTGCTCCTCCTCGCCTTCGGCGAACACGACCCTTTTCGGGAACTTGCGCACGCGCTCGTAGATGCGGTTGAGCGTGCCGGCGACCGGGTCGCGCCGCGCCGACAGCTGCGCCTTGTAGGCGTGCATGTCCTCGATCGGCTTGCGGGCGACGCCCGTGTCGATCGCCGCCTGAGCGACAGCCGGCGGCACCATCGAGATGAGGCGCGGGTCGAACGGCACCGGGATGATATAGTCGCGCCCGAAGCGCGGACGAGAGCCCTGATAGGCTGCGGCCACCTCGTCGGGCACGTCCTCGCGCGCGAGATCGGCGAGCGCCTGCGCGGCGGCGATCTTCATCTCCATGTTGATGGTCCTGGCGCGCACGTCGAGGGCACCGCGGAAGATGTAGGGAAAGCCGAGCACGTTGTTGATCTGGTTCGGATAGTCGGAGCGCCCGGTGGCCATGATGGCGTCGCTGCGGATCGCCGCCACCTCCTCGACCGTGATCTCGGGATCGGGATTGGCCATGGCGAAGATGATCGGGTTCGGCGCCATCGAGCGGATCATGTCGGGCGTGAAGGCGCCTTTAACGGACAGGCCGAACACCACGTCGGCGCCACGCAGCGCCTCCTCGAGCGTGCGCGCCGAGGTTTCGGCGGCGTGCGCCGACTTCCACTGGTTCATGCCCTCGCTGCGGCCCTTGTAGACGACGCCCTTGGTGTCGCACAGCAGCACGTTGTTGGGCGCAAAGCCCATCGCCTTGAGCAGCTCGATCGAAGCGATGCCGGCGGCGCCGGCGCCGTTGACCACGAGCCTGGTGGAGGCGATGTCGCGGCCGGTGAGATGCAGCGCGTTGATCAGCCCCGCCGCGGCGATGATGGCGGTGCCATGCTGGTCGTCATGGAATACCGGGATGTCCATGAGCTCGCGCAGGCGTTCCTCGATGATGAAGCATTCCGGCGCCTTGATGTCCTCGAGGTTGATGCCGCCAAAAGTGGGGCCGAGGAAGCGCACGCAGTTGATCACCTCGTCCGGGTCCTCGGTGCCGACCTCGAGGTCGAAGGCGTCGATGTCGGCGAAGCGCTTGAACAGGACCGCCTTGCCCTCCATCACCGGCTTCGAGGCGAGCGCGCCGCGATTGCCGAGCCCGAGGATGGCGGTGCCGTTGGAGACGACGCCGACCATGTTGCCCTTGGCGGTGTAATCGTAGGCGCAGCCCGGATTCTCGGCGATCGCCAGGACCGGCACGGCGACTCCCGGCGAATAGGCGAGCGACAGATCGCGCTGCGTCGCCATGGGCTTGGTCGCCACGACCTCGAGCTTGCCGGGCCGCCCCTGGGCATGGAACTGCAACGCTTCCTGGTCGGTGAAGGTCGGACGGTTGCGGCGGACGGGGCTTTGCTCGTTCATTCGCGCGATCTTTCGCCTGTGAGGGACGGCTGTGGGAGGTAGGTCCAAGACCCTTATGGCAGCTTCGGAAAAGGCTCAAGGCCGGGGTTGTCCACTGCTGCGTCACAAGGGCCGCGCCGGCGCCGGGTGAAAGCCGCCCGCCGCTTTGCTATGGCTCTGCCATGAGGATGGCCACGCCCCGCTTCGCCGAAGACGACAACCCCGCTGAGCGCGAGCCGGACGCCGGCATGCCCTCCGCAAAGGCATCAGCGGTCCGGGCCGTGGCCAAGGCCAGCGACGACGGCGCCCGCGTCACACCGATGATGGCGCAATATCTTGAGATCAAGGCCGGGCATCCGGATTGCCTCCTGTTCTACAGGATGGGCGATTTCTACGAGCTGTTCTTCGAGGACGCGGAGACGGCGAGCCGCGCGCTCAACATCGTGCTGACCAAGCGCGGCAAGCACCAGGGGCTCGACATCCCCATGTGCGGGGTGCCGATCGAGCGGGCCGACGACTATCTGCAGCGCCTGATCGCCCGGGGTCACCGCGTCGCCGTATGCGAGCAGACCGAGGACCCCGCCGAAGCGCGCAAGCGCGGCGGCAAGTCGGTCGTGCGCCGCGCCGTGGTGCGGCTGGTCACGCCCGGCACCATCACCGAGGACAACCTGCTCGACCCGGCCCGCGCCAACCTGCTCGTGGCGGTGGCGCGTCGGCGGCTGTCCGACATCGCCTGGGCCTACGGGATTGCCGCCATCGACATCTCCACCGGGCGTTTCCTGGTCAGCGAGACCGACGGCGACGGCGTCGCCGCGGAGATCGCCCGGCTCGATCCGCGCGAGATCATCCTGCCCGACGGCATCCATGACGATGCCGAACTGGCGAGCCTGTGGCGCGAGACGCGCGCCGCCGTGACGCCGCTCGCCCGCGAGGGCCTCGACCCGTCCTCGGCCGAGCGGCGCATCAAGGATTTTTTCGGCGTCGCCGCGCTCGATGCGTTCGGCGCCTTCAGCCGCGCCGAGATCGCCGCCGCCGGCAGCGCGCTGCTCTACATCGAGCGCACGCAAGTCGGGCAGCGCCCATCGCTGTCGCCGCCAACGCGGGAGACGGTGAGCGCGACCCTGGCGATCGATGCCGCGACACGCGCCAATCTCGAGCTGACGCGCACGCTCGCCGGCGAGCGCAGCGGCAGCCTGCTCGCCACCATCGACCTCACCGTGACGCCGGGGGGCGCGCGGCTGCTCGCCGAACGCCTGAGCGGGCCGCTGACCGACGTCGCAGCGATCGTGCGCCGACACGATGCGGTGCAATGGCTCGTCGCGCGCGGCGAGCTGCGCGAACGCCTGCGCGCCATCCTCACGCGCGCGCCCGACATGGCGCGGGCGTTGTCGCGGCTCAGCCTCGGCCGCGGCGGCCCGCGCGACCTCGCCTGCCTGCGCGACGGCATTTTCGCCGCCGGCGAGATCGGCCGCACGCTCGCCGGCGCCGACGCGCCGCCGGCGGAGCTCGGCGAAGCGGGCGAAGCGCTGTCAGGTGTCGCGCGCGACATTGCCGAAGCCCTCGCCGCGACGCTCGCCGACGAGCTGCCGCTGTCGAAACGCGACGGTGGCTTCGTGCGCCAGAATTTCGATACCCAGCTCGACGAGGCGCGCGAGCTCGGTCACGATTCGCGCCGCTTCATCGCCGCGCTGCAGGCGCGTTACGCGGCCGACACCGGCTGCCGCAGCCTGCGCATCAAGCACAACCACATGCTCGGCTATTTCGTCGAGGTGCCGCAGGCCGCCGGCGAAGACTTCCTGAAGGCGCCGTGGAACGTGACCTTCGTGCACCGCCAGACCATGGCCGGGGCCATGCGCTTCACGAGCGTCGAGCTCGGCGAGCTCGAGGCCAAGATCGCCTCGGCGACGGACCGCGCCCTGCGCCTCGAGCTCGGCATCTTCGACGACATGGTGGCGCGCGTCATGGCGCAGTCGGCGGCGATCGCCGCGGCGGCAGAAGCTGCTGCCGTCGTCGACGTGAGCGCCGCCCTCGCCGAGCTGGCGGCGAGCCTCGACTGGACGCGCCCGAAGATCGACCAGAGTCACGCCTTCCACGTGGCCGGCGCGCGTCACCCGGTGGTCGAGGCGGCGCTCAGGCGCGAGGGCACGGCGTTCATCGCCAACGACTGCGACCTCTCAGGCTCGAATGCCGGACGGATACTGCTCGTCACCGGACCCAACATGGGCGGCAAGTCGACCTATCTGCGCCAGAACGCGATCATCGCCGTGCTGGCGCAGATGGGCTCGTTCGTGCCGGCCCGGGCCGCGCATCTCGGCGTCGTCGACCGCCTGTTCTCACGCGTCGGCGCCGCCGACGACCTGGCGCGGGGCCGGTCCACCTTCATGGTCGAGATGGTCGAGACGGCGGCGATCCTCAACCAGGCGAGCGCGCGCTCGCTCGTGATCCTCGACGAGATCGGCCGCGGCACCGCCACTTTCGACGGCCTGTCCATCGCCTGGGCGGCGATCGAGCACCTGCACGAGAGCAACCGCTGCCGCGCCCTGTTCGCGACCCATTTCCACGAACTCACCGCCCTGGCCGAGCGCCTGCCGCGCCTCGCCAACGCGACGCTGCGCGTCACCGAATGGCAGGGCGAGGTGGTCTTCCTGCACGAGGTCGTGGCCGGCGCCGCCGACCGCTCCTACGGACTGCAGGTGGCGCGCCTCGCCGGGCTGCCGCCGGCCGTGATCGACCGCGCCAAGGCCATTTTGAGCGAGCTCGAACGCGTCGACCGCGAGCGCCCGACGCGCACGCTGATCGACGACCTGCCGCTGTTCGCCGCGCCGGTGCGCACGGCGACGCCCCCTGCCCCGCCCCGCGACACCCTGCGCGACACGCTCGACGCCATCGACCCGGATGACCTCACGCCGAAACAGGCGCTCGAGGCGCTCTACCGGCTCAAGGAGGTACGGGGGAGCGAGTAAAGACGACGCGCTTCTCGCGGCCATTGATCGACACGGCCGCACGACCCGGCCGCGTGCCCCGCGGCAGCCGTCTTCAAAAAGCCAAGAAGGCAGGTTGTCCTTGCCGTCACGGCGCATGCTGGCCCGTCCGGCGGCTCGCGTGCCCCGACGGGCGCAGCATGAACGGCATTCTCGTCTTGCCGACACGGCTTGCTTGCGGGCTCCTGCTCGCCTGGCTGGCGCTGGCGGCGCATTCCGACCGCGCCGAGCTGCATGCCCTTCGCCCGGCTGCCCTTCAGTTCCAACAAGCCAGCCTCGATCACGGGAAAAACAGCCCCGCCGCGCTCGCCTCACCGTTGATCGCCGGCGAGGACGATGCCGACCGCTCACGGAACGAGCGTCCGGACCTGCCCCTGGCGGTGCGTCCGTTCGTCTTGCTGCCGGAGACGATGCGCGACCCCGTCGCGCGGGCGCGCTCGTTCGCGCTCGTCCTGCATGCGCCGTGCGCAGCGCCGCAGACCGGCCCTCCCGATCTCCACGCGGCCTAAAGGCCGAAGCCTTTCGCACAAACCGCGGCGAACCTCGTTCGCCTTTCTTCGCGTGGAGCGATCATGATGTCTTTCGATACGATTACAGCAGCACAACCGTGGCCCGCCGGCCCGCCAGGGACGGGCGGCGGCAGTCACCTCGCCTCGTCCCCCTGCGAGCCGTCGCTGGACGAACTTCTGACGGATCCGATCGTGCGCCTGGTGATGCAGCAGGACGGCGTCACGGAGAATGCGATACGCCGCCTTGCCATGCGCTTCGAGGCAAGCCGCCTCCGGGCACAGCAGGGAGCCGCGCCATGACGATGTTCGAGGAGAGGGAGCGCGCCTTCGAGCAGATGTTCGTGCACGACGAGGAGATGCGCTTCCGCGCCCTGGCGCGGCGCAACAAGCTGGCGGCGCGCTGGGCGGCGGCGCAGCTCGGCCTCAATGTGCGTGAAGCCGACGATTACGTGCGCCGCGCCGTCGACGCCGTGATCGATCCCGAGGCTGACGCGGACGTGCCGCGCAGGCTCGCCGCCGATCTCGGCGCCGTGTCGAGCTACTGGACGGAAGACCGGCTGCGCCAGGTCATGGCCGAGTTCATGACCCAGGCCGTGGCCGAGGTGCGCATGCAAGCGAGTTGAGGGCGCATCGACTTAGGGTGACGCGGGAGCGTTCCCGCGTCACCGTCGCGCGGTCACGTCGGGCATGAGCTGCGCCTCAACCTAGTACAGCCTGCCCTGGCCAGTAGGAGGCGGCGTCGCCTCGTCGGGACGCGCCCCTTGTATTGCCCGTTTCACGAGCTCGGCGCGGATCGCGACGACCTTCGCGACGAGGTAGCGGCGGTCGTCGCGCAACCTGCCTTGCATCACCGAATCCACCTCCTCGCCGATGTTGAAAACCGCCGCAAGCAGGCGCCCCGTCCTTGCATAATTCGGCGAGCATGAGGTCATGGCGGCGTCGGCCAAGGTTTCGGCCTTCTCGGTCGAGAACAGAGCGAAGTCCTCGATTTTGACGTCGAGGCATTCCTCCAGGGCAGCGACCTCCGCGTCGAGGAGCCTTTTCTGCTCCGCCGACATGCGCTGCCGCTCACGTTCGCGTGCAGCGGCGATCTCCAGCTCGCTGCGCCGCAGGGCCGCCTGCGTTTCGAACGCATTGCGCAGCTTCGGCTGCACGTAACCGTAATAGTCATTGACGAGATCGATGGCCGATCTCTCATTTTGGCCGACGCCAATCACCGCGGCGATGATGGTGCGGATATGATGGCCGCAGACCGGCTTGATCGAGGCTTCGTGGGCGTCGAAGGTCGAATAGGGAGTTGCCGCGGCCCGGTCGCGCAGGTGCTGCTCGGCGCATCGTTCATAGGCTCGCGCGTGAGGCTGAAGCTCGGTCTGGATGTAGCGCCGGACGGCTGGCGGGAAATCCTGCGCGGCAGCCGCATCGGCAGCGACGAGCGCGAGCAGAAGAACGAAGAGGCGCATGATGCCACTCCGAATAGCCCCGCGAGCGTAGCAGCATGGTTGTAGGAGTCGAGACCTACCGTGGCCCTCCTCCGGCACCTTGTCGGCATCGTGAGGTCATAAATGTTATTGGACGAGCGGTGACTGCTTCGCCGGGTCGTGCTTAAACAGCACCGGCCCAACGCCAAAGGGAGTTTTCCGTGAGCGCCTCTGCCAACTCGCCTCGCCCGCGTCCGACCATTGCCTTCGCCATGGGCGACCCGGCGGGGATCAGCCCCGAGCTCGCAGCAAAACTCCTCGTCCTCGACGAGGTCAGGGACGCGGCGCAGCTGGTGGTGTTCGGGGACCGGCGCATTCTCGAAGGTGGGGCCAAAGTTGCCGGCGTCGACATCGACATCGACAGCGTCGACAGCGCCGAGGAGCTGCCGCGGCAATCCCGGCGCCCCGTCATGGTCGACCTCTCCAACCTGAGCCCGTCCGACGTGACGCTCGCCAAGGCGAGCCTCGCCGGCGGGCGCTTCGCCACCGACAATTTCCGGCGCGCCCTTCTATTTGCGCAAGAGGGACGTGCCGACGCGGTGTTCTTCACGCCGTTCAACAAGCAGGCGATGCGCCTCGCCTATGCGGGCTACGACGACGAGATCCGCTTCGTGCGCGACGTGCTGCAGAGCGAGGGCCCCGCCAGCGAGTTCAACGTGCTGCCGAAGCTGTGGAATGCGCGCGTCACCTCGCATATCCCGCTGTCGGCGGTGGCGGCGGCGATCACGCCGGAGGCGATCCTGCGCAGCCTCGCCCTGACCGACGCGGCGATGCGGGCCGCCGGCTTCACGCGACCGCGCATCGCCGTGGCGGCGCTCAACCCGCATGCCGGCGACGGTGGCAATTTCGGCCGCGAGGAGATCGACGTGATGGAGCCGGCGGTGCGCGAAGCCGCATCACGCGGCTTCGCCGTCGAGGGCCCCTTTCCGTCCGACACGGTGTTCCTGCGCGCCAGGAACGGCGATTTCGACGCCGTGCTCACCATGTACCACGACCAGGGCCAGATCGCCATGAAGCTGATGGGCTTCGACAAGGGCGTCACGCTGATCGGCGGCTTCCCCTTCCCGATCTGCACGCCCGCCCATGGCACGGCCTACGAGATCGCCGGCAAGGGCATCGCCAATCTCGGCGCGACGCGCAATGCGCTCCTCATCGCCGCGCGCATGGCGAAGCCGCAATCACTTGATCCGGCAGAACGTGGACGTCGGGTCGCTGAGATCTTCGCCAAGGCCGCTGCATAAAAGCGCAAAGACCATGCGCCCAATGCGCGCGTGCGTCCCGTGTGCCCACCTGTCTCCATACTTCGACACGGTTTATGTGCTGAAGTGAGTTTCGCAGGCATGAGGCTCATAGCCCGGCGGCGAGGGGATCGAGGAGGGGGCAATGAAAAGCAGCATCGCAATCGCAGCGGGCCTTTGGTGT
>DATBIR010000073.1:0-10222 GCA_036556825.1 Beijerinckiaceae bacterium | reverse complement strand
TTGAGCGCGGCGGGGTCGAGCGCGCCGGCAGGCGTATAATAGCCGGCCGCCTTCTTGGCCTCGAGCTCGACCTGCGCATCCGGCGGCACCAGCTCGTCCGGAATGGGCACGCGCTCCACCACCTCGATTCCCGAGCCGACGATGGCATCGTGTTTCATGTTCGACATGGACATCAGGCGGTCGATGCGACGGATGCCGAGCCAGTGCAGCACATCCGGCATCAGCTGCTGGAAGCGCGCGTCCTGGACGCCGGCGACGCATTCGGTGCGCTCGAAATAGGTCGCGGCCTGGTCGCCGCCCTCCTGGCGTTTGCGGGCGTTGTAGACCAGGAATTTCGTGACCTCGCCGAGCGCCCTGCCCTCCTTGCGGTTGTAGACCACGACGCCGGCGCCGCCCTTCTGCGCCTCCTTCACGCATTCCTCGATGCCGTGTACCAGATAAGGCCGGCAGGTGCAGATATCCGAGCCGAACACGTCAGAGCCGTTGCATTCGTCGTGCACGCGGCAGGCGACGGTGCGCTTCGGATTGGTGAGCGCCGCGACCTCGCCGACGATGTAGACGGTGATGCCGCCGATCGGCGGCAGGAAGACCTGCATGTCGGAGCGCGTGACCAGCTCCGGGAACATGCCGCCGGTCTGCTCGAACAGGGTGCGGCGCAGGTCACGCTCGCTCACGCCGAAACGCTCGGCCACGCCCGGCAGGTGCCACACCGGATCGATGGCGATCTTCGTGACCGAGATGTCGCCCGACGCGTGCAGAATTTCGCCGTCGGCCGCGAGCCGCCGCCCGCTCATGGCGGCGAGGATCTCGGGCAGGTTGAGGCGCGCCTTCGTCACAGCGATCGAGGGCCTGATGTCGGTGCCGCCCGCGATCTCGTCGGCGAAGACGTCCCCGATCTTGTGTCCCCACGGATCGAGCGAGACGATCCTGCCAGGCTCGTGCCATTGCGGGTGCGGGCCGATGTCGATGACGGGGTGGGTGTTGCGCAGATCCGGGCGCGCCAGGGGATTGAGCGCCCGCGCCGAGATGGCGAGGGCGCGATAGAGCGAATAGGCGCCGCCATGCGCGCCGATCACGTTGCGATCCGCCGGATTGGTGACCGAACCGATCACCGGGCCGCGCTCCCGCGCCGTCGCCGCGCCCCAGCGAATCGGGAAGCGCGTTGCGGCCGTGCCGGGCTCCGGATGCGAGGTAAGGCGGATATGGGTCGAACGGTTCGGATTGTTCATGGGCTTATCCTGCCCCTTGAATGATTAAGGCTCCCCAAAGCGCTCGCTGGAGAGCCTTGTGTCGCCACCCTACGCAAAGCTGCGGCAAAGTCGTGAGGGCGTCAACAGTCGCGACGCCACAGTCGCAGAGCATTTTCAGCCGAAATGGCCAAGGTCGCCGAAGCAAACGCACGCGGAGGATAGAGTAGATTCGCTCGCACGCATGGGGAGACATCTATGCCGCCTGCCGCGGCCGCGTCACAAATCCCTCGCGGACGTGGCGCGCGAGTTCGGCGCCGACCGGCGTCGCGCCGGTCTTCGGCAGGTAGAGGTTGATCGAGAATGGCGGCAGGCTCGGCAGACCTGATTCGGGGCCGAGAATTTCGAGGCCGACCGGAACGGTGGAGGCCAGCAGCGCGCCGACCGACAGATCGGTCTGAACCGTCACGTTCAAGGCATCCATGTTGTTGATCTCCGACACCGGCCGCCAATCGATGCCAGCCGCCATCAGCGCCTGCAGGGTCGGCGGACGAAAGGCGCAGCTCTCGTTGCCGCAGGTCAACGGCAGCGGACGCTGCCGGTGCGCGGTACCGCCCTTGGCGCCGGCCCACACGAGGCGATCCATGACCAGGCTTTCGCCATGAGGCCCACAACCGAGCTCGGTCGTGATGACGACGTCGAGCGCGCCCGCATCCAAAGCTTCGAGAAGATGGACCGACGGCCGACATTCGAGGGACATCGAAATCTTCGGATAAGCTTGCGAGAAGCTCTTCAGAACCGGCGGCAGATAGGTGCTGACGATGTCGTAAGGGATGCCGAGCCGCACCTCGCCCGTGTAGCTCGGCGTCGTCATGTCGGCCCAGATCTCGTCGTTGACGGCGAGCAGCCGCTTCGCCTTGGCGAACAGCCGCTCGCCAGGCCCCGTGAGGCGCAGGCCACGCCGCTCACGTTCAAAAAGCTGCGCCTCGAACGCTTCCTCGAGCCGCTTGATCTGCTGGCTGACGGCCGCCTGGGTCAGGTTGAGGATATTGGCGGCTGCGGTCATGCCGCCGGTCTCCGCCACGGCCACGAAGGCCCTGATCAGCGCGGTATCAATGTTCCTCGTCATGGCGCGCCTCGATAAACGTTCCTTATTTCGTGCATAATAAACATTCGTTTTCCTAATACAAGCGCGACCTCTATTTCAAAGGGAACACAGACTCGCCATCGCGCGAGGCACCCTTTTGGAGGTTTCCATGTCGGCTGTCGCCACGATCCGCGCCCTGCCCGTGCGGGAGCAAGCAATCACCACGTCGAGGCTGGCTTGGACCGTGGGTCTGCTCGCCCGGGTTGCCGGCGGGATCGCACGGGAGATCAAGGTCCGCCGCAGCATGCGGCAACTGGCCGAGTTCGATGATTACATGCTGCGCGATATCGGCGTCGTGCGCGCCGATATCGAAGGCGCCGTCCGGCGCGGCCACGATTCCTCGTGCGGCGGGGCCCAAGACTTCGGGCACATCAAGCCGGCCCCGAGCCTCCTTCCTTCGTCACCGGACGGTCAGCGCTGACGCGGCAGGAAAGGTTCGCCGACGCCCGCGGTCAAGCCGAGATGCGCCGCGATGCTGGCAGCGATGTCGGCGAAGGTGCCGCGCCGGCCGATCGCGCCGGCGGGCACGCCGGGCCCGAAAGCGAGGATCGGCGTGTGCTCCCGGGTGTGGTCGGTGCCGCGCCAGGTCGGATCGTTGCCGTGATCGGCGGTGATCACCGCCAGATCGCCGCTGGCGAGCACGGCGCGGATCTCCGGCACGCGGCGATCGAAAGCCTCGAGCGCCGCAGCATAGCCCGGCACGTCGCGGCGATGTCCCCACTCCGTGTCGAAATCGACCAGGTTCACGAACACCAGGCCGCCATCGGGCAGCGCGCGGAAGGCATCCAGCGCGGCGGACAGGCAGGCGTCATTGCCATGCGGCTTGAGCTCCGTGCCGGTGCCGCGGTGGGCGAAAATATCGCCGATCTTGCCGACGCTCACGACCGCCCGCCCGGCCTTCTCGAGCTGGTCGAGAATGGTTTCGGCAGGCGGAGGGATCGCGAAATCCTTGCGATTGCCGGTACGCGTGAAACCGGCTGCGACCGAGCCGATGAACGGCCGCGCAATCACCCTGCCGATCTTGAGCGGGTCGCATAAGCGGCGCGCGACGCGGCAGACCTCGTAAAGGCGCTCGAGCCCGAATCTCTGCTCGTGGGCGGCGATCTGGAACACGCTGTCGACCGAGGTGTAGCAGATCGGCTTTCCCGTGATCATGTGCTCGGCACCAAGCTCGTCGACGATGGCGGTGCCTGACGCATGCCGGTTGCCGAGAATGCCAGGGAGCCTCGCCTCGCGGATCAGCGCCTCGGTCAACTCGGCCGGAAAGGCGGGCCGCGAGTCCGGAAAGTAGCCCCAGCCGAACGCCACGGGCACGCCCGCGATTTCCCAGTGTCCCGACGGCGTGTCCTTGCCCTTCGAGGTCTCGACCCCGTAGCCCCACGCTCCGCTGACGCCGTTTCCCGAGCCGAGGTCCGGCGGCATCCGCCCGGTCGAAGCGGCGGCGGCCAGCCCGATGCCGAGCGCGGCGAGGTTGGGCAGGTGCAGCGCTCCCTGCCGCAGGCCGGCACGGTCGCCCTCCCCCCGCGCGCACGCCTCGGCGATGTGCCCGAGCGTGTCGGCGCCGACATCGCCATAGGCCGCTGCATCCTCGGCGCCGCCGATGCCGACGGAATCGAGCACGATCAGGAGCGCCCGAGGCATAAGCCCTCCGTCACTCCAGCGCGCTCCTGAGATCGGCCATGAGATCGTCCGCGTCCTCGATCCCGACCGACAGGCGCACGAGCCCGTCGTCGATGCCGAGCGACGCCCGCACCTCGGGAGGGACCGACGCGTGCGTCATGATGGCGGGATGCTCGATCAGGCTTTCGACGCCGCCAAGGCTCTCGGCGAGGGTGAAGAGACGGCAGCGCTCGAGAAAGCGCCTGGCCGCGTCAAGGCCGCCGTTGATGCGCGCCGTGACGATGCCGCCGAAGCCGCGCATCTGCCGCCGCGCCAGC
This sequence comes from Beijerinckiaceae bacterium, assembly GCA_036556825.1. Classification (GTDB taxonomy): domain Bacteria; phylum Pseudomonadota; class Alphaproteobacteria; order Rhizobiales; family Beijerinckiaceae; genus JAJKJG01. The sequence goes on along the minus strand of DATBIR010000073.1, from coordinate 5,951 downwards.
GCGTGCTGGGGATGCGACGCCAGTCCCGGATAAATCACGTTGCCGATGCGCGGATGCGCCGACAGGAACTCCGCGATGCGCAGCGCGGAGCTGCAATGGCGCTCCATGCGCAAGGCGAGGGTCTTGAGCCCGCGGTTGGCGAGAAAGCTGTCGAACGGCCCGGAGATGGCGCCGACGGCGTTCTGAAGGAATGCGAGCCGGTCGCGCAGCTCGCCGTCGTGGCCGACGACGACGACGCCGCCGACCATATCGGAATGACCGTTGAGGTATTTGGTCGCCGAATGGACGACGATGTCGAAGCCAAATTCGAGCGGCCGCTGCACATAGGGGCTCGCGAAGGTGTTGTCCGCCACGATCCAGATCCCGCGCCGCCGCGCGATCGCAGCCACGGATTCTAGATCGACGAGTTTGAGAAGCGGGTTGGTGGGCGTCTCGACCCAGACGAGGCGCGTAGTCGGCCGCAAGGCGTCCTCGAGCTCGTCAGGCCTGGTGAGGTCGACATAGCTGACGTCGAGACCTGCCGAACGCCGCCGCACCCTTTCGAACAGCCGGCGGGTGCCGCCGTAGAGGTCGTCGGAGGCGACGATATGCGCGCCGTGATCAAGCAAATCGAGCGTGGTCGCAGTGGCGGCGAGGCCGGACGCAAAAGCGAACGCCGCCGAGCCGTTCTCGAGATCGGCGATGCAGCGCTCGAAGGCCATGCGCGTCGGGTTGTGCGTGCGCGCGTATTCGTAGCCCTTGTGCACGCCCGGACTTGTCTGGGCGTAAGTGGAGGTAGCGTATATCGGCATCATCACTGCCCCGGTCGTGGGGTCCGGCTCCTGGCCGGCATGGATGCAGCGTGTGTCGAAGGCGAGCTGGTTGCTGCGCGTCATCTGTTGCGAACCCGGAAATAGTTGATGAGGTCGATGCGCGTCACGAGGCCGAGAAACGCGCCGCTGTCCATCACGAGCGGTACGAGATCGCGCGCAAACAGCGGAAGAAGGTCGGTGACCGGCGCGTCCGCGGCGATCGTCTCCAGACGGGTCACCATCACGTCGCGGACGGGTTTCCTGAACACGACCGACATGTCCGCCCCGGCCCGGACGAATGCGTCGAGCAGATCGCTCTCGTCGACGAGACCGACGACGCGACCCTCCTCGATCACCGGCAGCTGCGAGATGTCGGCGGCGCGCATGCGCGCGAAGGCGGACTGGACGGTTTCGTTCGGCTGCACAAAGATTTCGGCGCCCTCGTCGAAGCGATTGATGACCACGTCGCGCACCGTGCCGGTCAGCGGCCGCCCGAGCCAACCCTCCTGGGCGATGTAGGCGTCATTGAACACCTTCGAGAGATACTTGGCGCCGCTGTCGCAGACGAGGGTCACGACGCGCTTCGGGGCGCTCTGCTCGCGGCAATAACGGAGCGCAGCCGCGAGCAGCGTGCCGGACGACGAGCCGGCGAGTATGCCTTCCCTGCGCAAGAGATCGCGCGCGGCCGCGAAGCTCTCCGGGTCCTCGACCGAATAGGCTTTGCGCACGAGCGCAAGATCGCAGTTCGGCGGCACGAAATCCTCGCCGATGCCTTCCACCGCCCACGATCCGGCCTCGCCCATCACGCCGGTCTCGATGAAAGGCGCGAGGATCGATCCGGCGGGATCGGCCAGCACCATCTCGGTCTTCGGCGAGGCCGATCGCATATGGCGGCCGATGCCGGTGAGCGTGCCGCCCGAGCCGACGCCGACCACGACCGCATCGACGTCGCCGTGCATCTGCGCAAGGATCTCCGGCCCGGTGGTCGTCTGGTGCGAGGCCGGGTTGGCGGGATTGGCGAACTGATTGACGTAGAAGGCGCCGGGCGTCTTGTCGGTGATCGCCTGCGCCACGTCCTGATAATAGTCGGGATGGCCCTTGCCGACATCGGATCGCGTCATCACGACTTCCGCGCCGAGCGCGCGCGCATGCATGATCTTCTCGCGCGACATCTTGTCGGGCACGACGAGCACGGTGCGGTAGCCCTTGCGCGATGCCACAAGCGCCAGGCCGACGCCGGTATTGCCGGCTGTCGCCTCGACGACCGTGCCGCCCGCCTTGAGGGCGCCGCTCGCCTCGGCCGCCTCGATCATGGCGCGCGCCGGCCGGTCCTTCAGCGAGCCGCTCGGATTGGCGCTCTCGAGCTTGAGAAAGAGGCGGCACGGGCCGGTGTCGAAACGTGTGATCTCAACAAGCGGCGTATTGCCGATCAGGTCGAGGACGCTGGCCGCCGGACTTGTCATTCCCGCACCACGTCGTTGGCGGCGGTCTCGAGGTTGAAGGCGGCGGCGAACAGAGCGCGGGTATATGCGGTCTGCGGCTCGGCGAAGATGCGCTCGGCCGGTCCCTCCTCGACGATGCGCCCGTCCTTCATGACGAGGACGTGATTGGCGAGGGCGCGCACCACCTTGAGGTCGTGGCTGATGAACATGTAGGCAAGATTGCGCTGCTTCTGCAGGTCGCGCAACAACTCGACGATCTGCGCCTGCACCGACATGTCGAGAGCAGAGGTCGGCTCGTCGAGCATGATGAATTTCGGCTCCAGGGCCATGGCGCGGGCAATCGCGATGCGCTGACGCTGACCCCCGGAAAATTCGTGCGGATAGCGATCCATAGCGGCGGGATCAAGCCCGACGTCGCGCAATGCCTTGGCCACGACCTCGCGCCGGGCCCGATAGTCGAGTCCCTTGTCCTGCACGAGCAGGCCCTCCTCGACGATCTCGGCGACCGAGAGACGGGGCGACAACGAGCCGTAAGGGTCCTGGAACACCACCTGCATGTTCTTGCGCATCGGCCGGATGGCGCGCGACGGCAGCCCGTCGATGCGCTTGCCGAGAATGACGACCGGACCGTCCGAGGCGATCAGGCGCAGGATGGCGAGGCCGAGCGTCGTCTTGCCCGAGCCGGATTCGCCGACGACGCCGACCGTCTCGCCTTCGCGCACGCGGATCGAGACGCCGTCGACAGCCTTGACGTGGCCGACCGTCCGACGAAGGAAGCCGCGCTTGATCGGGAACCAGACCTTGACCGGCCCAGCCTCGACGACCGTCGGCGCGCCCGCCGCAAGCGGGTTGGCGCGACCCTTCGGCTCGGCGGCGAGCAGCTTTTGCGTATACGGGTGGCGAGGATTGGAAAACACCTCCGCGACAGGGCCTTGCTCGACGATCTTGCCGTTCGTCATGACGCACACGCGTTCGGCAATCTTGCGGACGATGCCGAGATCGTGCGTGATGAACAGCATGGCCATGCCGAGGCGGCTCTTGAGATCGGCGAGCAGCTTCAGGATCTGGGCCTGGACCGTGACGTCGAGGGCCGTCGTGGGCTCGTCGGCGATGAACAGGTCCGGCTCGTTGGCGAGCGCCATGGCGATCATCACGCGCTGGCGCTGGCCGCCCGAAAGCTGATGCGGATACGCGCCGAGCCGGCTTTCCGCCTCGCGGATGCCGACGAGCTCGAGCAGCTCCAGGGTGCGGGCGCGCGCAGCGCGATCGGACAAGCCGCGATGCAGCTTCAGGATCTCCCCGACCTGTTGCTCGACCGTGTGCAGCGGGTTGAGGGACGTCATCGGCTCCTGGAACACCATGGCGATGTCGTCACCGCGCACGGCGCGCATCTGCGCCTCGCCCGCGGCAAGGAGGTCCTGGCCCTTGAACAGGATCTTCCCCGACGGGTGATGGGCCGCCGGATACGGCAGCAACTTCAGGATCGAGAGCGCCGACACCGACTTGCCGGATCCGGATTCGCCGACCAGCGCCACCGTCTCGCCGGGCTTGACGTCGAACGAGACCCGGTCGACCGCGAGCGTGTCCTTGCCGCCCTGCCGGAAGGCGACCGAAAGATCCTCGATCTTGAGCAGGGGCGCGGTCATGTGAACGTCTTCCGTGGATCGAAGGCGTCACGCACGGCCTCGCCGACGAAGATCAGCAGCGACAGCATGAAGGCGATCACGAAGAAGCCGGTCAGGCCGAGCCACGGCGCCTGAAGGTTGGCCTTGCCCTGAGCCAGGAGCTCGCCGAGCGAGGGCGAGCCCGGCGGCAGGCCGAAGCCAAGGAAATCGAGCGAGGTCAGGGTCGTGATCGAGCCGTTGAGGATGAAGGGCAGGAAGGTGAGCGTCGCCACCATCGCATTCGGCAAAAGATGCTTGAACATGATGGTGGCGTTCGACAGCCCCAGGGCGCGCGCGGCGCGTACGTATTCGAAGTTGCGGGCGCGCAGGAACTCGGCACGCACGACGCCGACCAGCGAGACCCAGGAGAAGAGCAGGAGGATCCCGAGCAGCACCCAGAAGCTGGGGGTGATGATCGACGACACGATGATCAAGAGATACAGCGAGGGCAGCGACGTCCAGATCTCGATGAAGCGCTGGAAGATCAGGTCCGTCCAGCCGCCGAAATAGCCCTGCACCGCTCCGGCCAGAACGCCGATCACTGACGAAACGACGGCAAGGACCAGCCCGAACAGCACCGACAGGCGGAAGCCATAGATGAGCCGCGCGACCACGTCGCGGCCCTGGTCGTCGGTGCCGAGCCAGTTCCACTCGATGTCGCGGCAGCCCGTGCCGCCGGTGCGCTCGGCCAGCGGGCGGCACTGCGCGTCCGCGAGCATCCATGTCGGCGGCGCCGGCGCGGGCACCGGCAGGTCGAGATTGTGCGTGTTGTAGGAGAAGCGGACCGGCGGCCAGATCATCCAGCCGTTGTCCTCGATCTCCTTGCGGATCACCGGGTCACGGTAATCGGTGCGGGCAAGAAAGCCGCCGAACTTCTCCTCGGGGTAATCAACCACGACAGGGGCCAGCCACTCGCCCTTGTAATAGGCGACGATCGGCCGGTCGTTGGCGATGAGCTCGGCCAACAGGCTGAGGACGAAGAGAACGAGGAAGATCCAGAAGGACCAGTAGCCGCGCCGGTTTGCCTTGAAATTCTGCAGGCGCCGGCGGTTGAGCGGCGACAGCCGAACAAAGCCCTCGCGCGGCAGCGGCGGCGCCACCGGCGCCGCGGCCGGAGAGGCGACCGGGACGCGGTCGAGCTCTGGAGACTTCGGGGCGATGTTCATGACCGCGTCACGCTTCCCGCGTCTCGAAATCGATGCGCGGATCGATCCACGTGTAGGTCAGATCGGAGATCAGGTTCACGACGAGGCCGAGCAGGGAGAAAATGTAGAGGCTGGCGAACACCACGGGATAGTCGCGGTTGACGATCGACTCGAACGAGAGAAGGCCGAGGCCGTCGAGCGAAAAGATCGTCTCGATCAAAAGCGAGCCGGCGAAGAAGGCATTGATGAAGGCTCCCGGAAAACCGGCGATCACGATCAGCATGGCATTGCGGAAAACGTGCCCGTAGAGCACCTGCCGCTCCGACAGGCCTTTCATGCGCGCCGTCAGCACATATTGCTTGCGGATTTCGTCCAGGAACGAGTTCTTGGTCAGCAGGGTCGAGGTGGCGAAAGCGCCGAGCGCCATGGCGGTAATGGGCAGCGCAATGTGCCAGAAGTAATCGGCGAGGGCGCGCGGATTGGTGATCCACTGATACCAGGGCACGCCGCTCCACTCGTCGGACCACAGGCCGCGCAAAGGAAATATCTGCCAGAAGGAGCCGCCCGCGAACAGAACGATCAGGAGAATGGCGAACAGGAAGCCCGGGATGGCGTAGCCGACGATCACGGCTGCAGAGGTCCACACGTCGAAGGGCGTTCCGTCCCTGACAGCCTTCCTGATGCCCAGGGGAATCGAGATGGCGTAGGAGAGCAGCGTCATCCACAGCCCGAGCGTAATCGAGACCGGCAGCTTCTCCTTGATCAGCTGGAGGACCGAGACATCGCGAAAATAGCTCTTGCCGAAATCGAAACGCAGATAGTTCCACAACATCTTGAAGAAACGCACGTGGGCGGGCTTGTCCAAATCGAACTGCTGCTCGAGGCTTTTGAGGAAGGCCGGATCGAGTC
>DATBIR010000072.1:0-9132 GCA_036556825.1 Beijerinckiaceae bacterium | reverse complement strand
AGGCCGAGATGCTCCTTCGGCGTCACGTAGCAGAGCATCGCCGTGCCGAACCAGCCGATCATGGCCGCGCCGATGGCGCTCGTGATGTGGTCGTAGCCCGGCGCCACGTCGGTGGTGAGCGGTCCGAGCGTGTAGAAGGGCGCCTCGCCGCAGGCGGCGAGCTGCTTGTCCATGTTGACCTTGATCTTGTGCATCGGCACGTGGCCGGGGCCTTCGATCATCACCTGGCAGCCCTTCTCCCAGGCGATTTTCGTGAGCTCGCCGAGCGTCTCGAGCTCGGCGAATTGCGCCGCGTCGTTGGCGTCGGCGATCGAGCCGGGGCGCAGCCCGTCGCCGAGCGAGAACGACACGTCGTAGGCTCGCATGATGTCGCAGATCTCGTCGAAGCGCTCGTAGAGAAAGCTCTCCTTGTGGTGCGCGAGGCACCAGCGCGCCATGATCGAGCCGCCGCGCGAGACGATGCCGGTGACGCGCCGCGCCGTCAGCGGCACGTAGGGCAGGCGCACGCCGGCATGGATCGTGAAATAGTCGACGCCCTGCTCGGCCTGCTCGATCAGCGTGTCCTTGAACACCTCCCAGGTGAGTTTCGTCGGATCGCCGTCGACCTTCTCGAGCGCCTGGTAGATCGGCACCGTGCCGATCGGCACCGGTGCGTTGCGCAGGATCCAGCCGCGGATGTTGTGGATGTTGCGGCCGGTGGACAGGTCCATCACCGTGTCGGCGCCCCAGCGGATCGCCCACACCATCTTCTCGACCTCCTCGGCGGCGGTCGAGACGACCGCCGAATTGCCGATATTGGCGTTGATCTTGACGAGGAAGTTGCGGCCGATGGCCATCGGCTCGAGCTCGGGATGGTTGATGTTGGCCGGGATGATGGCGCGCCCGCGCGCCACCTCGTCGCGCACGAATTCCGGCGTGATGAAGGGCGGGATGGCGGCGCCGAAGCTCTCCCCGTCGGCGAGCGCCTGCTCGGCGCGCTCGAGCATCTTCTCCCGCGCCAGGTTCTCGCGGTGGGCGACGTAGATCATCTCCTCGGTGACGATGCCGGCTTTTGCGAACTCGTATTGCGTGACCCGCTGGCCAGCCGCGCCCTTGCGCACGACGCGCTCGGCCGGGCAGGGCGGCACGAGCTTCTCGGGCGAGATGTTGCCGTTGTCCTCGGGCTTGACGGGACGCGGCGCGACGGCGGCGTAGCCGCGCGCGGCGATCCATTCATCGCGCACGAGCCGCAGGCCCGTGTTCACGTCGATGCGCGCGTCGGTCTCGGTATACGGCCCCGACGGGTCGTAGACGCGCACCGGCGCCTCGTTCGGGTCGGTGAGCGCGATCTCGCGCAGCGGCACGCGGATGTCGGGCCGGCCTTCGGGCGACGCATAGATCTTGCGCGAGCCCTCGATCGGGCCGGTGGTGACGCTTTGCGGGACGCCCTTGGGCTTGTCGACGTGCACGGTCATGGATGGATCTCCTGCTCCTCGTTGCCGAAGCGATGATCGTCGCTTCGGGAGTGACGGAGACCCGGGGCAGAATTCGCGGGGGATAAGGTTCCAGTTCCTCCGCCGGAATGACCCGGATCAGGTTCAAGGGTCACGGCGCATCGAGCCGTATCTCAGCCGCTTGGCGCGGCCCCCCTCGGAAACGGCGCGACTGTCGGCCGGGGCAGAGATTTTGTCAATGCACCGCGCCCTCTCCCGGCAGGGGGAGAGAAGCAGCTATTCGGCTTTCTTCCTCGTGCGCCGGATGATCATGTTGGCGGCGAGCGGGATGCCGACCGAGACGATCATGTAGCGGGCGAGGTGGTGCGCGCCGACGAAGACCGGGTCGAGATGCAGGGCGAGAGCGAGCAGCATCATCGTGTCCTGCGCGCCCGGCGAGAAGGCCATGACCACGTCGGCGGCCGGCACCGGCAGCAGCATCACCACCGTGATGGCGAAGGCCGCCGCGACGGCGCTGCCGACGGCGAAGGAGCCGAGCGCGGCGAGCAGGTAGCTCAGCAGCATGCGCGGGCTTAAGGAGGCGAAGCGCGAGCCGGTCACCGCGCCCATGGTGACCATGGCGCCGTTGGCGAGCCACCAGGGCAGGCGCGCCTCGATCAGGCCGCTGCCGTGCAGGGCGGCGGAGCCGAGCATGGCGCCGAACAGCCAGCCGGCCGAGAAGCCGACCTTGACGAGGACGATCGACGCGGTCGTCGACACGACGACGAGGATGGCGAGTTCGCCGAGCGAGGTCCCGGCGACGGTGGCGGGGGCGGGCGGCGCGCCGCCGGACAGGCCGAACCAGGCGAGCCCGGCCGGGATGCCGATGGCCAGCAGCACGACGCGCAGGGTCTGCACCACGACGACGCCGCGCGCATCGGCGCCGATCTCGGCCGACAGGGCGATGGCCTGCGCCAGGGCGCCGGGGCTGGCGCCGAGCAGGGCCGAGACCGGGTTCCAGCGGTGCACGATGAGCAGATAGGCGCCCGCCGCGGCCGTGATGCCGATGGTCGAGACCACCAGCAGCGCGATGCTGGCCGGGTAGGTGGCGAAGCCCTTCAACGTGTCCGGCGTGACCACCGAGCCGAGGGCGATGCCGACCAGCACGAGAATCACCCGCACCATGCGCGGCGGCACCATCAGCGGGCGCCCCGCGAGGGCCGCGATCGCCGCGGCGACGATCGATCCGGACACGAGGCCGGCCGGAAAGCCGAGATAGTGGAAGAGCAAGCCGCCGATGGCGCCGATCGCCATCGTCTCGGCGATCCGGCCCACGGTGGTCCAGTCGGGAATCTGCGAGCGCATCGGGCTCTCTTAGGGTGCGCCGGCGCAGGTGCAAAGCGCAGCGGCGGCATGCCCGGGGGGAATTGGACTTCCGCGTCGCCGCCGCTTAACACCTCGCCCCCTGCACCCCTATACCGGCAGGCTTTCCGCGGGCGACGAGGACCATGGCTGCGATCATCCACGTCTCGGACCTGAGCAAGACCTACGCGTCGGGGTTCCAGGCCCTGAAGCACGTCGACCTCGACATCCGGCGCGGCGAGATTTTTGCGCTGCTCGGGCCGAACGGGGCCGGCAAGACGACGCTGATCAACATCATCTGCGGGATCGTGAACCCGTCCGCCGGCAGGGTGAGCGTCGATGGCCATGACATCATCACCGACTTCCGCGCCGCACGCTCGCTGATCGGCCTCGTGCCGCAGGAGCTCACCACGGATGCCTTCGAGACCGTGTGGGCGACGGTGTCGTTCAGCCGCGGCCTGTTCGGCAAGCGCGCCGACCGCGACCACATCGCAAGAGTCCTCAAGGACCTTTCGCTCTGGGACAAGCGCGACGCCAAGATCATGACCCTCTCGGGCGGCATGAAGCGGCGCGTGCTGATCGCCAAGGCGCTCGCGCACGAGCCGCAGATCCTGTTTCTCGACGAGCCGACCGCCGGCGTCGACGTGCAGCTCCGCCAGGACATGTGGCAGCTCGTGCGCAACCTGCGCGCCACTGGCGTGACCGTGATCCTGACCACGCACTACATCGAGGAGGCCGAGGAGATGGCCGACCGGGTCGGCGTGATCAACAAGGGCGAGATCATTCTCGTTGAGGACAAGGTGGCGCTGATGCGCAAGCTCGGCCAGAAGCAGCTCACGCTGCACCTGCATCACCGGCTCGATGCGATCCCGGACGCGCTGGCGGCGCACCGCCTGACCCTCGGCGACCAGGGCACCGAGCTGGTCTACAGCTACGACACGCAGGGCGAGCGCACCGGCATCACGCGCCTGCTCGACGATGTCGCCGCGGCCGGCATCACCTTCCGCGATCTGCAGACCACCCAAAGCTCGCTCGAAGACATCTTTGTCGATCTCGTGAGGCGCACATGAAGGCGATGAATCTCGAGGCCGTGCGCGCCATCTACCTGTTCGAGATGGCGCGCACCGGACGCACGCTCTTGCAGAGCATCGTCTCGCCAGTCATCTCGACCTCTCTGTATTTCGTGGTGTTCGGCGCCGCCATCGGCTCGCGCATCACCGAGATCGAGGGCGTGGAATACGGCGCCTTCATCGTGCCCGGCCTGATCATGCTGATGCTGCTGACGCAGAGCGTCGCCAACGCCTCCTTCGGCATCTACGTCCCGCGCTTCACCGGCACCATCTACGAGCTCCTGTCGGCGCCGGTCTCGTATATCGAGATCGTCATCGGCTATGTCGGCGCCGCCGCCACCAAGTCGATCATCCTCGGCCTGATCATCCTCGCCACCGCCGGCCTGTTCGTGCCGTTGCGCATCGCGCATCCGTTCTGGATGCTCGCCTTCCTGCTGCTCACCGCCGTGACCTTCAGCCTGCTCGGCTTCATCATCGGCATCTGGGCGGACGGGTTCGAGAAGCTGCAGCTCGTGCCGCTCTTGATCCTGACGCCGCTCACCTTTCTCGGCGGCACCTTCTATTCGGTCAGCGTGCTGCCGCCGATCTGGCAGAAGCTGGCGCTGCTCAATCCGGTCGTCTACCTGATCAGCGGCTTCCGCTGGAGCTTCTTCGAGACCGCCGACGTCAGCGTCGGCGTGAGCCTCGCCATGACGCTGCTCTTCCTCGCCGTCTGCCTGACGCTGACCTGGTGGATCTTCAGGACCGGCTATCGTTTGAAAACCTGAGCAGCGCTCTTCTCTCTCTCTCTCTCTCTCTCTCTCTCTCTCTCTCTCTTTGTGATGCCCGGGCTGGGCCCGGGCATCCCGATCGGAAAGGCGGAGCCTTTCGTATCGAGATCACCGGGACAAGCCCGGTGATGACAGGGAAGGGGGGCAACCCACTGTCGGCCATGTCGCCGGGCCGAACGTGAAGCGCGGCAATGACAAGGAAGGGGTGTGCAGGAGTGCGCTATCCCGCGTCCACGCCGAGCCGATCCTTGAGGAAGCCGGCGAGGTCGTTGGTGATGTAGTCGATGTGCGGCGCCTCGACTGCTTCCTGCTCGAAGCTCTCGCGGAACGGGTCGATGGCTTTCGGGATCACGAGGGTGGTGGTCATGCCGAGGTCGTGCGGCACGACCAGGTTCTTGGCGATATCCTCGAAGATCGCCGATCTCTCCGGGTCGACCGCATGCGTGGTGAGGAACTTCTCGTAGGCGCGCCGCTCGGGCTTCGGCACGTAATCGGACGCGACGATGTCGAACACGTCCTCGAAATGGTCATAGATGCCGAGCTTCATGGCAACGGTCTCGGCGTGCTTGCGCGAGCCGTTGGTGAGGATCAGCTTGCGCCCGGGCAGCTTCTCGATCGCTTCGCCGAGCAGCGGGTTGAGCTCGATGTCCGAATGGTCGATGTCGTGCGCGAAATCGAGGAACTCGTACGGATCGATGCCGTCCTCGTCCATCAGCGCTTTGAGGGTGGTGCCGTAGCGGTGGTAGAAGTATTTTTGCAGCGCCCGCGCCGACAGGCCGTCGATGCCGTAGTGGTTGGCGATGAACAGCGTGATGCGGTCATCGACCTGGGGCCACACCCGCGCCTCGCTCGGATAGAGCGTATTGTCGAGGTCGAAGATCCAGGTGTGGACATGCCCGAACCGCCGCGCGTCGGTGGCGGAGAGGTGGGGCTTGAGTTGCGGCACGGCGTTCATGGGCAGACGAAAATGGGGCCCGAACGGCCCCATTCAGGTTGCTAGGATAGCGTTAACGAGCAGTTACGCAAAGAGTTTCGGCACGGTGTTGTCGCACCGCGCCGATGCCCGCCTGCGGGACTGCAGCATGACCGGACTATGTAGTGCCAAGGCCCGCCTTGGCACATTGCTCGTCCTGGTCGCCGGTGACGCCGCTCACCCCGACCCCGCCGGCGACCTTGCCGTCGACCATGATCGGCAGCCCGCCCGGCGAGGCGAAGACGCCGGGCAGCGTGGCTGTCGCCGGCCCTCCCTTGTTGATCGTATCCATGAAGACGCGCGTCGGGCGTCGATAGGTCGCCGCCGACCTGGCCTTGCCGACGGCGATGTCCATGCTGGCGGTCTGGGTATTATTCATGCGCTCGAAGTAGACCAGGAAGCCGTGGTTATCGACCACGGCGACGGCGACGTTCCAGCTGTTTTTCTGACACTCGGCGATGACGCTGGCCGCGATCTTCTTTGCGGCGGCAGCGTCGACCGCGGGGCCGTAATCGGGGCGCCTGTCCTGGGCCGACGCGCCGGCGGCGAAAGCAATGAGCCCAGCACCAAGTAGAATTTGCTTCATTTTTGCTTCCTCCCTGGAGTCCGTAGCGGACGAGCCAATATACTCGGGCGCCTGAAAACGTCGATTGGATAAGCTTCGCCCGGATGCGGGCCAGCGCGACCTGAAGGAAGGAGGCCAGGCGCCGTTTTCGTCTGCATTCCTGGCCAGGCTTCGCTGACCGGAGATGATGACGCGCGGTGCTGTGGATGCCCGCCGCAAGTTTACGCGGGTGAAACGAAGGCGCCCATACAACCGCCGGCAATGCTCTCGGGAGAAAGACCTTTGTCCATGTCCGGCGCTCGCAAGCTCACGATTCGCACGCGGCTCGTTGCTGCCTTCTCGCTGATGGCGGTCCTGTTTGTCGGCCTCGGCACATTCGGCCTCTATAGCCTGCGCTCCACCGGCGAGCTTCTGCGTGAGGTGACCGAAGACCGCTTCCCGGCGGTGCGGGCGGCGGCCGCGCTCGACATGGCGATGGCGCGCTATCGCACGAGCTTCTACCGGCTGTTCCTCACCGAGAATGCGGCCGACATCGCCAAGCTGGACAAGGAGATCAAGCAGCGCGCCGGCGAGATCACCGCGGCGCGCAAGCGCTTCGACGGCATTCCGTTGTCGGCGGAACAGCAGGCCGCCCTCCAGAAATTCGATGCCGGTTTCGCCACCTGGACGGCCGAGATGGCCAAGGTCCTCGAAATCGGCCTGCGCGGCGAAGGCAAGGAGGCGAACCGCCACTTCGCCACGAAGGCGACCCCGGTGGCGCGCGGCGCCACCTCGGCGCTCGACCAGATCAGCGAGCTCAGCGAGGCGGCCACCGAGCAGGCGACGGCGAGCGGCGTCGCCGTCTACCGGCAAAGCACGAACCTCACCATGGTGGCGCTCGCCCTTGCGCTTCTGCTGACCGCGTTATGCGCACGCGTGATCGTGCGCGGCATCTCGCGCGGCATCGCCTCGGTCGTGCAGCCGATGCGGGCGCTGGCGGCCGGCGATCTTGCGGTGACGATCCCGGCGCGCGGCGAGAAGACCGAGATCGGCCAGATCGCCGACGCCGTCCAGGTCTTCAAGGAAGGCCTGATCGAACGCCGCCGGCTCGAGGATGAGGCCAGGGAGCGCGACGCTGGCGAAGCGGCGCAGAAGCAGCGCCTGCTCGCCGAGATGGCGCAGAATTTCGAGCGCAAGGTCGGCGGCCTCGTCGGCCATCTGGCCACCGCCGCGACCGAGATGGAAGCGACGGCGCGGTCGATGTCGGTCACCGCCGACGGCACCAGCACGCAAGCGGCCGGCGTGACGAGCGCCGCCGAGCAGACCTCGGTCAACGTGCAGACGGTTGCCGCCGCCACCGAGGAGCTGACGTCCTCGATCCGCGAGATTGCCGGCCAGGTGGCGCAGTCGACCGGCATGTCGAGTCGCGCCGTCGACGATGCCAAGCGCACGGACCGCATCGTGCAGGCGCTCGCCGCCGGCGCCGAGAAGATCGGCGACGTGGTGGCGTTGATCAACACCATCGCCGGCCAGACCAATCTTCTGGCGCTCAACGCCACCATCGAGGCGGCGCGCGCCGGCGAGGCCGGCAAGGGCTTTGCGGTGGTGGCCAGCGAGGTGAAGTCGCTGGCCGCGCAGACGGCGCGCGCCACCGAGGAGATTTCGGCGCAGGTGGCCTCGATCCAGGCCGAGACGCAGCAGGCGGTGGCGGCCATCCAGAGCATCGGCAAGACGATCGACGAGATGAGCGCGATCTCGGGCGCGGTCGCGGCGGCGGTCGAGGAGCAGGGCGCGGCGACGCAGGAGATCGCCCGCAACGTGCACGAGGCCGCGCAGGGCACGCAACTCGTCACCGGCAAGATCGTCGACGTCAACCGCGGCGCCAGCGAGACCGGGGCCGCCGCCGCGCAGGTGCTGGCGGCCGCACAGGAGCTGGCCCGCAACGCCGAATCCCTCGGCGTCCAGGTCGAGGAGTTCCTCGCCGGCGTGAAGGCGGCTTAACGCCTTATCCCTCCCCGCAGATCTCGGGTGTTCCCGAGATCTGCCACTACAACAACGCAAGTCGGGAACACCCGACTTGCGAGGGGAGGGCCGAGTCGGCGAAGCCGACCGGGTGGGGCGGCAGCGCCAACGCCTATTCGTCGCGCTTCCACCCCACCCGGCTCGGGTGCGTACGCACCCGAGTCCGCCCTCCCCTCGCGGGGAGGGATAGCGTCACCCGCGCCGGATCAGCGTGCCGGCGCCGTGGTCGGTGAACAGCTCGAGCAGCACCGCGTGCGGCACTTTGCCGTCCAGGATCACCACGCCCTCGACGCCCTGGTCGAGCGCGTAGAGGCACGTCTCCACCTTGGGGATCATGCCGCCGGAGATCGTGCCGTCGGCGATCAGCGAGCGCACCTGCGCGGCGGACAGCTTCTCGATCAGCTTCTTGTTCTTGTCGAGCACGCCCGGCACGTCGGTCAGCAGCAGGAAGCGCTTGGCCTTGAGCGCGCCGGCGATGGCGCCGGCGAAGGTGTCGGCGTTGACGTTGAAGGTGCCGCCGTTGGCCGCGCTTGCGACCGGCGCCAGCACCGGAATGAGCTCGCGGCCGAGCACGGTGTTGAGCACGGTGGTGTCGACCTTCTCGCCCGCTCCGAGATGATCCCGGTGATCGCCCCGGTCGCGCCCGGCCGCAACGGCGAGACCTACAACATCAACGCCGACACCTTCGCCGGCGCAGTCGCCGGGGCGCTCGCCGCCACCCGCCTCCTGTTCCTGACCGACGTCCCCGGAGTGCTCGACCGGGCCGGCCGGCTGATCGACGAACTCACCGTCGGCGAGGCGAAAGCTCTCATCGCCGACGGCACGATCTCCGGCGGCATGATCCCGAAGGTCGAGACCTGCATCGCGGCGCTCGCACGCGGCGTCGAGGGCGTCGTGATCCTGAACGGCCGGACGCCGCACGTCGTCCTGCTCGAACTGTTCACCGAACACGGCGCCGGCACGCTGATCAAGCCGTGAG
>DATBIR010000071.1:0-2584 GCA_036556825.1 Beijerinckiaceae bacterium | reverse complement strand
CGCCGAACATCCGCCACCGCGAGATCCGCCATTCGAGGGACATCGAGATGCTCGAGATCGTCTCGCCGGCGCGGTTCAGGACCTACCCGGTGGAGAAATGCGCGGAGAAACCTGCAGCCAGAAGGTCACGGGCCCGTCGTTCACCAGGCTGACCTGCATGTCGGCGCCGAAGCGCCCGGTCTGCACGCGCGGCGACCAGTCCTTCAGTCTCTCGACGAAGCGGTTAAAGAGCGGCTCGGCCTGCGCCGGCGTCGCCGCGCTCGAGAAGCTCGGGCGCAGGCCGCTCGTCGTGTCGGCGGCGAGCGTGAACTGCGGCACCGCGAGGATCTGGCCGCGCACGTCCTTGAGCGAGAGGTTCATCTTGCCCGCGCCGTCGGCGAAGATGCGGTAGCTCGCCACACGCTCGGCCAGCAGGAGCGCCTCGAACTCGGTGTCGCCGCGCTCGACGCCGACCAGCGCGACGATGCCGGCGCCGATGACGCCGACCGGCTCGCCGGCCACCTTCACGTCGGCGCCGGCGACGCGCTGGATCAGCGCGATCAAGCGATGATGTCGGGAATCAGGCGCGCGCGCAGGCGCTGGATCTGGTCCTTGAGCAGGAGCTTGCGCTTCTTCAGGCGGCGCAGCTGCAGCTGGTCCTGCGACGGATCGCCCACGAGGCGGCCGATCACGTCGTCGAGATCGTGGTGCTCGACCTCGAGCGCCAGCAGGCGCTGGCGGATTTGAGCCTTTTCCTCTTCCGTCGGAGGAGTTTCGGTCACGCCGTGAAAAACCTCATGCCGATGGCGGGCATCCTATCCCTATACTCCCCGGCGCGAAAGCCCTCCCCCTAGTAAGTCTTCGACGGGCGGAAGTACTCGATGCGGTCGATGGACCGCACCGTCACGTCCCGCACCCGCGATCCCTGCAGCACCTTGAGCGGCACCGCGGCGCCGGCCGGGCCGCGGCCCCACACCTTGCGGTAGAAATCGGCGAGCGTCGTGACCTCGTCGGCGCCCACGGCGAGAACGATGTCGCCGCTCTTCAGGCCGGCGCGCGCCGCCGGCCCGTCGGGCGAGACTCGCCCGACGAAAAGCCGTCCCCTCACCTCGTCGGCGTTGACGCCGAGCCACGGGCGCGCCGGGCCGTTGCGCCTGCCCTTCGCGATCAGGTCGTCGAGGATCGGCTTGAGCAGCTCGATCGGAACGAACATGTTGCCCGGCGACGGCGTGCCCTGGCCGCTCGCGTCGGGAACGATGAGCGAGCCGATGCCGAGCAACTCGCCCTTCGCGCCGATGAGCGGCGCGCCCGACCAGTCCATGACCGGCGGGTAGGTGAAGATCGCCGAGTCGAGCAGGTACTCCCAGCTTCCCGAGAACGCCCTGCGCGAGACCACGTAGACGAGCGTCGGGCTGTCGCGCGCGCTCGCCGTGACCGCCATCGCCGGGTCGCGCTCGCCGAGCGCGGCCGAGTCGCCGAGCGGCAGCGGCTTCGCCGCCAGGGCGCCGACGACCTTCAGCAGTGCGAAGCCCGAAGCATGGTCGTACGCCGCGACCGTCGCCGGCAGCGTGCGCCCGTCGGCGCCGGTCACCTGCACCGCCTCCGCCTCGATCACCAGGTAGCCGATGGTGAGCGCGTAGCCGCTGCGCACCAGCACGCCCGTCCCGCGGCGCTGCAGGCCGAGCGTCTCGGCGCTGCGCGCATTCGCCTGGATCTTCGCGCTTACGCCCACGACCGCGTTCAGCGTTTCGTCAGGCTTGTCCTGCGCAAGCGCCGGCGTCGCCGAAAAGGTGAGTAACAGCAGCAATCGGCGCAAGATCAGTGATCGACGCATGGTCGCCCCCCTGCTTGCCCATCATGCGCCTGTTCCGGCACGACGCGCAATGCTCCGGCGAGGGGCTAATATTTCGCCTGTCCCATGTTCCTCACCGTGCTCGGCGGCTCGTTGGTGTTAGGCGCAGGTCTTCTGGCCGCGGCGGGCTACAGCGAGGGAGCCCTGGTGGCAGCGAGGACGGCCGCGCTGACGATCGGGTGGCTGCTCCTGTTTGTTGCCCTGATCGGCGTGCAGGGTGCGCGCCGCCGCCGGCTCGCCGAGCTCGGCACCACCACGCTGGTTTTTTTCTCCGGCGCAGCGGTCCTTTACCTTTCCTACTTCCATTGGGGCGAGATTGTCGCGGCCGAAGTCCTGGCCGAGCTTGAACCCGACATCAACCTGATCGCCGAGGAGCCGCTCGCGGCGAGCGCTGCATTGGTCAGCACGCCGGCAGTGGCACGCGTCGCCGTGCCGGCGGCCGTGAAAAAACCGCCGTCGCCCGGGAAGGAGCTTGCCGATCCGTGCTCGTCGCTCGGCGGGCTCGAGGCGCTGCAATGCAGGCGCTGCGGCGGCAAGCGCGGGCTGTCGTGGGCCGCATGCCAGGAGAGCGCGCGGCTGGAATATTGCGAAGGCCGGCCCGCGGACGAAGCCGCCTGCCCTTCGCCGATACCGGCGGCGTATCCCGGCTGAATGCGTCTCCTTAGCTGGAACGTGCAGTGGTGCCGCGGCATGGACGGACGCGTCGATCCGAAGCGCATCGCCGCCGAGGCAAGGCGGCTCGCCGACCCGGAC
>DATBIR010000070.1:0-4146 GCA_036556825.1 Beijerinckiaceae bacterium | reverse complement strand
GAGCCTGACCCGCTTGGCCGCTTACACCTGGATCGATCACACGTTTGACGTGGTTGTCGTCGGCGCCGGCGGCTCGGGCCTCCGCGCCGCGCTCGGCGCCGCGCAAGCTGGCCTCAAGACCGCCTGCATCACCAAGGTCTTCCCCACGCGCTCGCACACCGTCGCCGCCCAGGGCGGCATTTCCGCCGCGCTCGGCAACATGGGCGAAGACAAGTGGCAGTGGCACATGTTCGACACCGTCAAGGGGTCGGACTGGCTGGGCGATCAGGACGCGATCGAGTACCTGACGCGCAACGCCCCCGCCGCCGTCTACGAGCTCGAACACTGGGGCGTGCCGTTCTCGCGCACCGAGGACGGCAAGATCTACCAGCGCCCGTTCGGCGGCATGACCACCGATTACGGCAAGGGCATCGCGCAGCGCACCTGTGCGGCAGCCGACCGCACCGGCCACGCCATGCTGCACACCATGTATGGCCAGGCGGTGCGCAACCAGACCAACTTCTTCGTCGAGTATTTCGCCCTCGACCTGATCATGGAGGAAGGCCGCTGCCGCGGCGTGATCGCGCTCAACATCGCCACCGGCGAGGTGCACCGCTTCCGCGCCCACATGACGATCCTGGCGACGGGCGGCTACGGCCGCGCCTATTTCTCGGCGACCTCGGCGCATACCTGCACGGGCGACGGCAACGCCATGGTGCTGCGCGCCGGCCTGTCGCTGCAGGACATGGAGTTCGTGCAATTCCACCCGACCGGCATCTACGGGTCGGGCTGCCTGATCACCGAAGGCGCGCGCGGCGAGGGCGGCTACCTGACCAACGGGGCGGGCGAGCGCTTCATGGAGCGCTACGCGCCGTCGGCAAAGGACCTCGCGTCGCGCGACGTCGTCTCGCGCTCCATGACCATCGAGATCCGCGAAGGGCGTGGGGTCGGCAGGAATGCGGACCACATCTACCTTCATCTCGACCACCTCGACCCGAAAATCCTGGCGGAGCGCCTGCCGGGCATTTCCGAAAGCGCCAAGATCTTTGCCGGCGTCGACGTCACCAAGGAGCCGATCCCGGTGATCCCGACCGTGCATTACAACATGGGCGGCATCCCGACGAATTATCACGGAGAGGTCGTGACGCTGCGCAACGGCGACGCGGATCACGTGGTGCCGGGCCTCATGGCGCTCGGCGAGGCCGCGTGCGTGTCGGTGCACGGCGCCAACCGCCTTGGCTCGAACTCGCTGATCGATCTCGTGGTGTTCGGCCGCGCCGCGGCTTTGCGCTGCGCCGAGATTCTCGAACCGAACGAGAAGCATGCCGATCTGCCGAAGGATTCGGCCGACAAGGCGCTGGCGCGACTCGACCGCTTCCGCCACGCCGCCGGCGGCACGCCGACGGCGCAGCTGCGCGACCGCATGCAGCGCACCATGCAGAACAACTGCGCCGTGTTCCGCACCGGCGAGGTGCTCGAGGAAGGCAAGCGACTGATCCACGACGTCTGGCGCGGCGAGAGCGACATCCACATCACCGACCGCTCGCTGGTCTGGAACACCGACCTCATAGAGACGCTCGAATTCGACAACCTGATCCAGCAGGCCGTCGTCACGATGGAAAGCGCCGTGGTGCGCACCGAATCCCGCGGCGCCCATGCGCGCGAGGACTATCCCGACCGCGACGACAGGAACTGGATGAAGCACACCCTCGTGTGGCTCGACGAGCGCGCGCACGAGGTGAAGATCGATTACCGCCCGGTGCACACCTACACGATGTCCAACGACATCCAGTACATCGAGCCAAAGGCACGCGTGTATTAAGCGCGCGTGTATCGAAGCGGTCGGCGGCCCGAGGCCGGCGACGACGAGACTAAGAGCTAGAGACCCTCATGGCCCAGTTCACGCTTCCCAAGAATTCCAAATACAGCGAAGGCAGGACCTGGCCGAAGCCGTCCGGCAAGCGCACGACGGCGTTCCGCATCTACCGCTGGAATCCGGACGACGGCAAAAATCCGCGCATCGAGACCTATCACGTCGACCGGGACGATTGCGGCCCGATGGTCCTCGATGCGCTGATCTGGATCAAGAACAAGGTCGATCCGACGCTCGTGTTCCGGCGTTCCTGCCGCGAGGGCATCTGCGGGTCCTGCGCCATGAACATCATGGGCGAGAACACGCTCGCCTGCACCCTCGCCATCGACGACTGCAAGTCGGACACGGTGAAGATCTACCCGCTGCCGCACATGCCGGTGCTCAAGGATCTGGTGCCGGACCTGACGAGCTTCTTCGCGCAGTATTCCACCGTCGAGCCGTGGCTGAAGACGGAGACGCCCGAGCCCGAGACGGAATGGCGGCAGACTCCGGAAGAGCGCAGCAAGCTCGATGGCCTCTACGAGTGCATCCTGTGCGCCTGCTGCACGACCTCGTGCCCGAGCTACTGGTGGAACGGCGACCGTTTCCTCGGCCCGGCCGCGCTTCTGCACGCATATCGCTGGCTGATCGATTCCCGCGACGAGTCGACCGGCGAGCGGCTCGACAATCTGCACGATCCCTTCCGGCTCTACCGCTGCCACACGATCATGAATTGCGCCAATACCTGCCCGAAGGGCCTCAATCCCGCCAAGGCCATCGCCGAGATCAAGAAGATGATGGTGGCGCGCGCCGTGTGAGGCCTTTGAGGCTCCGCTGTGCGCGAAGAGATTCGGCGCGACAGCGCGCCGGGGACGAGGCAGCCGCCGCCGCGGCGGCGCCGGTCGTGCTCTCGCTGCCACACCATCCGGAAAAGCCGCCGTCCCGCGGCTTTTTTCGTTTTGCTCCGGGGCGCGCATCTTGATCGAACCATATTTCGGGCCAACAGCCGTGATAGAAGACGCGGCATTGGATTCGGGCGGCCGCTCTCGTCCAAAAATTTCGGGGCTCGAGACCGGTATGATGCGCAAACGTGCGGCCACGGCCGCAATTCTCGTCGCCGTCATGGCGCTCGGCGCCTGCCAGACGGCGCGCTTCGGCGGGTCGGGGCCGGTCGCGAGCGCAGGGCCCGTCTACAACACGCCGGAGATGATGGAAGAGGTGCCGGCGGCGCCGTCGGGAGCCGTCACCGCCGAGCCGTTGCCGCCGCCGGGCGGCGACCCTTACGGCGCCGGTCCCTACGGTTCCGGTCCGGTCGTCTCCGACGTGCCCGCCATCCCGGCGCCGACGCAGCCGCGGCAGGCTGCCGTCACGAGCGGCGGGCGCTCGGCCATGATCGGCGGCTGGACGGCGCGCGACGCGACCGGGGGCACGTGCCGCGTGCAGCTGTCGAGTTCGCCGGCGCTCGACCTCTACCGGGCATCCACGTCCGGCTGCTCCAACAAGGATCTGGCTCGCATCAACGCCTGGGACTACCGCGACGGCGAGGTCTATCTCTACCAGCCCGGCGGCGCCGTCACGGCGCGCCTGCGCTCCGGCGGCGACGGCATGACAGGCAATCTGTCCAAGTCGGGCGCCCCGCTGTCCCTGACGCGCTGAGCCGCAGAGCCGGCCGGCGATCACGACGCGTGATCGCACCGATGACGAATCGTCATCGATGCGCGCGTGCCGAAGTCTTGCGCCACGCGCCTCGGCGCGCGCACCATGGCCCGCGGGGAGCTTGGCCATGGCGGATTTCATCCTTCACTGCTTCGGCGAATCCGGGAACGCCTACAAGGCGGCCCTGATGCTCGAATTGTGCGGCTGCGACTGGCGGCCGCGCTTCGTCGACTATTTCGGCGGCGAGACGCGCGGCGATCCCTTCCGCGCGGAGGTCAACGAAATGGGCGAGGCGCCCGTGCTCGAACATGGCGGACGGCGCCTGAGCCAAAGCGGCGTCATCCTCGCCTATCTGGCCGAGCGCACCGGCTGCTTCCTCTGGCGCAACGACGAGGAGCGCCTCGAAACGCTGCGCTGGATGTTTTACGACAACCACAAATTCACGAGCTATTTCGCGACCCTGCGCTTCATGCTCGGCATCCAGAAGACCGGCGAGACGGCGGTCACCGAATTCCTGCGCACGCGCGCCACGACGGCCTTCGGCATCGTCGACCGGCATCTCGCGACTCGGCCCTTCATGATCGGCGAGCGGCCGACCATCGCCGATGTGTCGATGGCCGGCTACATGTACTATCCGGAAGAGACCGGCATCGACCGCA
>DATBIR010000069.1:0-4248 GCA_036556825.1 Beijerinckiaceae bacterium | reverse complement strand
CGGCGTTGGCGATCGCCGCCGCGGTCGGGCCCTGCGCCGCCTCGCCGACGCCGAGCGGCTCGGCGTCGCGGCTGCCGACGAGGCGCACCTCGACCTCCGGAACCTCGGAGAAGCGCAGGCTCGGGTAGGTCTCCCCGCGGTCGGTGGCGACGCGCCCATCGGCGAAGCGGACCTGCTCCTTCAGCGTCCAGCTCGCTGCCTGGATGATGCCGCCCTCGACCTGGTTGACGGCGCCGTCGGGGTTGACGATCATACCGGCATCCATCGCGCACCAGGCGCGGCGCATGCGCACCTCCTCCTCGACCTCGACCTCGACGACCAGCGCGAGATAGGCGGCGCGGTTCTTGTAGCGGCTGAAGGCGATGCCTTTGGCGCGGCCGCTGCCGCTGTCCTCGTCGGCGCGCCATCCCGCCATCGCCGCCGCCGTCTCGATGACGTTGCGCGCACGCGGGTCGCTCATCAGCGACAGGCGGTAGCGGACCGGGTCCTCGCCGCCCGCGGCGGCGAGCTCATCCATGAAACTCTCGATGGCGAAGACGTTGCCGAAGGCGCCGAGGCCGCGCATCGACGAGGTGCGCACCGGCAGATGCGGGACGAAGCGGTGCACCACGCGCTGCGGGATGTCGTAGAGCGCAACGGCGTTGCGTGTGGCGCCGCCGCCGCGCGCGTCCGGCACGTCCTGCGGATCGGGGACCGGCGGCGGGTTCGGCAGCGCCGCGGCGCCGAGCAGGTTGACGCCCTGGTTCATGCCGGGCCGCTGCCCGTGCGGCGGGCTGGTGACGGAAAACTCCCAGCCGACCGGCCGCCCGTCGGCGCCGAGCCCGGCCTTGAGATCGATCGCCATGGCGGTGCCGAAGGGCGAGGCCGAGAGTTCGTCCTCGCGGCTCCACAGCACGCGCACCGGGCGGCCCGGCCGGCGCAGCGCGACCAGCGCCGCGTCGAAGGCGGCGTCGTCGGCGCCGTTGTGGCCGTAGCAGCCGGCGCCCTGCCGGTGCAGCACGCTCACGGCGCCGAAGTCGAGGCCGAGCCCGCGCGCGATGGCGTTGCGCAAGAGATAGACGCCTTGCGAATGCGTCCACACGGTCAGACGGCCGTCCTCGCAGAGAGCGAGCGCGCAGGAGGGGCCGATCGAGCCGTGGGCGATGAACGGTTTCGTATAGCTCGCCGCCACGGTCGTGACCGGCTGGCCGGCGGGCGCGTCGCCCGGCTGCACGATGCGGTCGACGGTCGCCTGCGTCCTGACCCAGCCGGGCTCGCCGTGCTCCGCCGCGAGGCGCTCGCCGCCGTCCCACGCCGCCAGCTCTCGCGCGCGCTCGACGGCAGCGGCCGCGACCGTCTCGTCCTCGGCCAGGAAGGCGACGAAGTCGCCCTCGCGGAACAGCTCGAACGGGCCTTTGGCCGCGCGCCGGATGGCGGCGTCGTCGAGCGCGGCGAGGCGGGCGCCGCGCCAGGGCTGGCGCAGCACGCGCGCGTGCAGCAGGCCGGGCGGCGCCAGGTCGTGCACGAAGGGCGCGCCGAAAATCTTGTCCGGCAGGTCGCGGCGCGGCACGCTCTGGCCGATGACGCGGAACTCGGCCGGGCGCTTGGTCAGGGCGTTGCCCCTGATCTCGCGGGTCAGGTCGACGCGCTCGGCGAGGGCCCAGTAGTCGAGGCCGGTGTCGGCGCCCTTGCGCCGGATGCGGCCGTCCTCGACCGTGAGCTCGGCGACCGGGCAGGCAAGGCCGGCCGCCGCCAAATCAAGGAAGAGCGCCCGCGTCTCGGCGCAGACGAGGCGGATCGAGCCGCCCGACACCTCCACGGACAGGCTGCCGGCGGTGTAGCCTTCGTTCGGCGTATGGCCGGTCTCGCCGCTGACGAGGTGCAGGCGCTCGGGCGCGACGTCGAGCTCCTCGGCGGCGATCTGGACGAGGGCGGTGAGGATGCCTTGCCCGAGTTCGACCTTGCCAGTGGCGACGCGCACCGTGCCGCCGTCCTCGAACGCAATCCACTGGTCGAGGCGCGGGTGGTCGATCAGGCTTTGCGGCAGCGTGTTGGGGATCATGCGGGGGCGCCTTCGCGCAAGACGGCCGCGGCCCGCTGCACCGCCCGGACGATGCGGTTGTGGGCGCCGCACCGGCACAGATGGCGGTCGAGCGCCGCGGCAATCTCGGCGCGCGATGGCTGCGGATTTCTGTCGAGCAGCGCCTTGGCGGAGACCAGGATGCCGGACAGGCAGTAGCCGCATTGCCCGGCCTGCTCGGCCAAAAAGGCCTCCTGGAGCGGATGCGGCCGGTCCTGCGCGCCGAGGCCTTCCACCGTGGTCACCGCCTTGCCGGCGATCGTGCCGAGCGGCCGCGTGCAGGCATAGACCGGCTCGCCGTCGACAAGGACCATGCAGGCGCCGCACTGCTCGTGGCCGCAGCCGAAGCGCGATCCCTTGAGGCCGAGGGCGTTGCGCAGCACCGCCAGCAGCGGCGCGTCCGGGTCCGCGGCGACGTCGCGCGCCTGCCCGTTCACCACGAGCGTGATGGTGTCTGTCATGCTCCCTCGTCCGGGCTGCTCGACCGATGCCGGCGCCTGCGCGGCCTTGACGGCCTTGGCCTGCTATTTAGGATCGCCAACAACAGCACGAAGCGCAAGCGCGCTGGGACATCGAGGCGGGGAGGAACACGAGTGGCAACAGCGCGCAAGGTCGTCATCACCTGTGCGGTGACCGGGGCCATCCACACGCCCTCGATGTCGCCGCATCTGCCGGTGACGCCGGACGAAATCATCGCCGAGGCGGTTGCCGCCGCCGAGGCCGGCGCCGCCGTCCTGCACCTGCATGCGCGCGACCCGCAGACCGGCAAGCCCGACCAGACGCCCGAGGCTTTCGGCCGCTTCCTGCCGCGCATCAAGCAGCAGACCAGCGCCGCCATCAACATCACCACCGGCGGCAGCCCTTACATGCGCGTCGAGGAACGCGTGCGGCCGGCGGCGGAGTTCAAGCCGGAAGTCGCCTCGCTCAACATGGGATCGATCAACTTCGGCCTTTACCACCTGCTCGACCGCTACAAGGATTTCAAGCACGACTGGGAGCCGGAATTCCTCGAGGCGACGCGCGACCTCGTGTTCCGCAACTCGTTCAAGGACATCGAATACATCCTGAAGACCTGCTACGGCAACGACACGCGCTTCGAGTTCGAGTGCTACGACATCGCGCATCTCTATAACCTCGCGCATTTCCTCGACCGCGGCCTCGTCAGGCCGCCGCTGTTCGTGCAGTCGGTGTTCGGCATCCTCGGCGGCATCGGCACGCATCCCGAAGACGTGATGCACATGAAGCGCACGGCCGACCGGCTGTTCGGCGACCAGTATCGCTGGTCGGTGCTCGGCGCCGGGTCCTCGCAGATGCGCATCGCGTCGATGGCGGCGGCGATGGGCGGCAACGTGCGCGTCGGCCTCGAGGATTCGCTGTGGGCCGGCCCCGGCAAGCTCGCCAAATCGAACGCCGAGCAGGTCAGGCTGGTGCGCCAGATCCTCGAAGGCATGGGGCTGCAGATCGCCACGCCCGACGAGGCGCGCGAGGTTCTGGCGCTCAAGGGAGCCGACAAGGTCGCGTTCTGACCACCAGGAAAGAATGGAGACGACATGTTCGCGGCGCGTTGAAGCGCCGCGCGGACAACTGCGATTGCAGGGAGCAGGCATGGACATCAAGGTTGGAAAGGCGGCGATCTACGAAGCCGCGGACAAGCTGAGCAACTGGGGCCGCTGGGGCAAAGAGGACCAGATCGGCACGCTCAACCACGTGACGCCCGACAACATCGCCGCCGCCGCGCAGCTCGTGCGCAAAGGCAAGGTGTTCGGCATGGGCATTCCGCTCGACCGGCACGGGCCGCAGAGCGGACTGTTCGGCGGGCGCTGGAACCCGATCCACACCATGCTGGCGACCGGCACCGATGCGCTCGCCGGGCGCTTCGACGAGACCAACAAGCTGCGCTACGCGGACGACGCCATCAACATGCCGGTGCAGTCGGCGACGCACTGGGATTCGCTCGGCCACATCTTCCTCGACGACAAGATGTACAACGGGCACAACGCCAAGCACGTGGACGGCGGCGGGGTGCACAAGCTCGGCATCGAGCATACGCGCGACAAGATGGTCGGCCGTGGCGTGCTGCTCGACGTGGCGCGCTTCAAAAAGGTCGACAGCCTCGACGACGGCTACGGCATCTCCAACGACGAGCTCGACGCCACCGCGAAAGCGCAGAATGTCGAGATCCGCAAAGG
>DATBIR010000068.1:0-27334 GCA_036556825.1 Beijerinckiaceae bacterium | reverse complement strand
TGGCGAAATAGTCGCCGACGGAATATTGCCGCGTCGCCGAATATATGGCGATCGGGATCGACACGAGATGCACGAAGACGACGACCGCGAGATTGACGAGGAGGGTCAGCCAGAGTGCATCGCCGACGACCTCGTGGACTGGCTTGTCGAACTCGAAGGACCAGCCCCAGTCGCCCTGCAGCAGTCCTGAAAAACCGTTCGGTCCGGGCCAGACGCCGATCCAGACGAGATACTGCTCCCAGACAGGCCGATCGAGGCCGTATTGCTGGATCAGGAACTCGGCCTTGGCGGCGGACGCGGCTTCCCCCTGCGCGCGCAGCTCGGCGATCTGGTTGCTCAGAAAATCTCCCGGCGGCAGCTTGATGATCAGGAAGACGAGGGCCGAGATGATCAGAAGCGTCACGGCCATCGTGACGAGGCGCCGGAGAAGGAACTTGATCATCGGCGCGCCTGCATCTCGGCCGCGGCGGCGGCGCCCGGCGCCGCCTCGACCGGCGCACCACCGCTCATGAGGCCTGCGCGCCCGGCGCTGCCGAGGCGTGCTTCGCGGCCCATGGCGCGCTCCCAGTAAAACTCGTCCATGCGGTAGACGCCGAGCATCGCCGTCGGCTCCCAGCTGTAGAGGGCGCGCTCGGGCACGTTCCTGAGGCCGGCCTTGGCGACCACGGGCTGCAGCGCGCCGGAGACCGTGCCGATGCTCCACTGGTTCTCGGCGTGGTTGCGCAGCATCTCGCGCCAGATCCGGACCTGCTCGTCCTTGTCGCCGGTCGACATCCAGCGCTGATAAAGCTCGAGCAGCTGGCGCGCTTCGTGGAGATCGCAGACTTCGCCATTCTTGCCTTTGGTCTCGACGAACTGCCCCCATTTCGGCCATGCGTAGAAGGCCTGCGACATCGGCGCGAGTTCGGTCGGCGGCATCAGCGGCGTCGGTAGCGCGTTGTCGAGCCCCTCGGCCGCGACCATCACGGTGAGGCCGGAATAGGCCCGGTTGCGCAGCACCGTGCGGTCCTGCGGTTTGACGAATAGTTTGACGCCGATCTCGCGCCAGAATTCGCTGATCAGGGTCAGGCCGTCGACGATCAGACCGCCTTCGCCGTCCGTCTCGACGATGATCTCCAGCTCGCGGCCGTCGGGCAGCAGACGCACGCCGGCGCCGTTGCGCCTGGTCAGCCCGACCTCGTCGAGCAGGCGCGAGGCCTCGGCCGGATCGTAGATCGCATATTTGGTGCGCAGCTCCGGCGAGAATAGCGGGCTCTCCGGCACGACCGTGTTGTTGCCTTCCGTGCCGAGGCCGAACAACAGCGCGTTGTTAAGCGTCTTGCGATCGATACCGAGCGACAGGGCGCGCCGGAAGCGTACGTCGCGGTTTAGCGCCCGCCACACCGGGTCGGCCGTATTGAGGTTCGGATAAAGGGCGATTTCGGTGCCGCGCGCCTTCGGCCACAGCAGCGTCTTGTAGCCCTTCGCCCGTTCGCCCTCCTTCAGGATCGGGATGTCGCCCATGTTGAGGCCGCGGAACAGGAGATCGGTCTCGCCTGCATTGGCCTTGGCCGCCATGAGGCCGCCGGCCGAGACGTCCATGATGATGCGGTCGATATAGGGCAGCTGCTGCCCGTCGGCATCGACGCGGTGGTAGAACGGATTGCGCTCGAAGACGAAGCGCGTGGCCGGCGCCGCGTTGATGATGCGCCATGCCTGCAGCGTCGGCAGGTCGGGATTGGACTGCTCGAACATGTCGTCGAGCCGGTTGTGCAGGGCAGCCCAGGACTTCAGCTTCTGCTTCTTGGCCGCTTCGTCGAGCGCCGTCCTGTGGGCGTATTTCGTGTGGAACTGCTTGAGGTAATGCGCCGGACGGTAGATGAACGGATCGCGCGGCTGCGCCAGGGTCGGCAGGAAGCGCGGGTTCGGCTTCTCCCAGCTGTAGCGGATGCGGCGCGCATCGAGCACCTCGACCCGCGGCGCCTGGCCGTCGACCAGCATGAAGTCGGGCGCGCCCGCCGGGCTCAGCTCCCTGTTCTGGGCGATGTCCTCCCAATAGTAGCGAAAATCCTCCGTCGTGAACGGCTGGCCGTCGGACCAGCGGTGGCCTTGGCGCAGCGTGAAGGTGAAGACGCGCGCTCCCTCCGCCTCGACATGCTCCAGAAGGTCGGGATGCAACTCGAGCTTCTCGTCGTAACCGACCAGACGGGAATACGAGTTGCCCGACAGGTATCTGATGTCGCGGGCCCGCGACACCAGGCTGACGATGTCGCCGCCCGGCTTGCCGATGGTGCGGTTGCGGGGCGCCAGATCGACGACGATCGGGGTGCCCGGAAGCCGCTCCGCAACCGGCGGCAGCTCCTTCCTGGCAACCTTGTCGGCGAAGAACGGGGTTTCAGAATAGGGTTGCGCGATTGCGGGCGAGGCGACGAGGCTCAACCCCGCCAGGGCCAGAAGCGCCTTCAGGCGGCGGCGTCGACCGTGGGTCGGCGCGAGCGAACGTGACGTCATCCCTGTCCCTCCAGGACGGTCGCTTGTTGTTTGTCGACCGTCCCTACATTCGATCTCTATAACCCGGCGGTCGCGGCGCGCACACCTTGACCGGCGGCGCGCGTCACAACCGCAGGGCATCATGCCGCCTTGGCCGTCTCGCCACCAGGCAAGCGCACGTAGTGATCGGCCTCGATCTCGACCATCGAGCCGGGCTCGAAATCGGTGAGCCTGAAGCGCTCCGGCCATTCCAGCGGATTCGAAAAGCGGTCGCTGCGCAGCTTGGCGAAGTCGAGCGGCCGGTCGATATCCGGCTCCGGCACGGCGGCAAGCAAAGCCTGCGTGTAGGGATGCACCGGATTGCGGAAGAGCGACGCCTTGGGCGCCTTCTCGACGATGTAGCCGCGGCACATCACGGCGATCTCGTCGGCGATGTAGTCGACGACGGCGAGATTGTGCGACACGAACAGATAGGAGAGGCCGAGGGCCGCCTGGAGATCCTTGAGCAGATTGAGCACCTGCGCCTGCACCGACACGTCGAGCGCCGAGACCGGCTCGTCGCACAGGAGCACCTGCGGTTCCAGGGCGAGGGCTCGGGCGATCCCGAGCCGCTGGCGCTGTCCACCGGAAAACGAATGCGGATAACGGCGCAGGTGACGATGATCGAGGCCGACCATCTCGAGCAGCGCCTTGGAGCGCTCGTAACGCTCGTCGGCGGTGCCGATGCCGTGGATCAGAAGCGGCTCGGTCAGGATCTCGTAAACCGTCATGCGCGGATTGAGCGACGAGAATGGGTCCTGAAACACGAATTGCACGGACCGGCGATACGTCTTGAGCTCGGCATCCTGGAGCTTGTGCACGTCCTTCGGCCCGGAGCCGTCGTCGAAGAAGACATGGCCGCTGTCCGGCGCCAGCGCACGCGTGATGATCTTCGAGACCGTGGTCTTGCCGCACCCGGATTCGCCGACGAGGCCCAGCGTCGCTCCGCGCGGCAGTTCGAGATCGACGCCCTTCACCGCGTGGATGGTGCGCATGCGCCCGCTGAACCAGCCGGAGCGCAGCGTGAAGGACTTGCCGATGCCTTCCGCCTTGAGGATCGGCCCGGTCGAGCGGAGGCGCGTCGTCTCCCCCTTACGCGCGAGCACCGCACTCTTGACCTCGCGGATCGGCGTCAGGCGCTCGTCCGGCCGCATGTCGAAACGCGGCACCGCCCGCATCAACGCCTTGAGGTAGGGGTGCCGCGCCCGGCGGAAGATGTCCTCCCGTGGCCCGCCCTCCATCACGCGCCCGCGATACATCACCACGACCTCGTCGGCCATGTTGGCGACCACCCCGAGATCGTGCGTGATCAGCAGCAGCGACATGCCGGTCGAGGCCTGCAGCTCCTTCATCAGGTCGAGGATCTGCGCCTGCGTGGTCACGTCGAGCGCGGTCGTCGGCTCGTCGGCGATGAGGAGGGCAGGGCGCGTGATCAGCGCCATGGCGATCATGGCGCGCTGGCGCAGGCCTCCGGACAGCTCGAAGGGGTAGGTGACGAGCGCGCGTTTCGGGTCGGGAAAGCCGGCCCGCGCGAACACGTCGAGGGCGCGCGCCCGGGCCTCGTCGCGACTGACGCTGTCGTGCACGAGCAACGCTTCGGTGACCTGGTCGCCGACCGTGTGCAGCGGCGACAGCGAGGTCATCGGCTCCTGGAAGATCATCGCGATGCGCGAGCCGCGCAAGGCGCGCATGCGCTCGCCATTGGCGTCGAGGCGGGCGATGTCGAGCGACGATTGCGGGTTCGCCGGGTCGTTGAAGACAATCGATCCGCCCGAGATGCGCGCGACCTTGGGCAGGATGCGCAGGATCGCCTGCGCGGTCACCGATTTGCCCGATCCCGATTCGCCGACGATAGCGACGGTCTTGCCGCGCGGAACATCCAATGACAGCCCGTCGACCGCGCGGAAATTGCCCGAGTCCGTGGAAAAATCGACCGCGAGATCGCGGACCGACAAAAGCGGTGTCTCCATCCCAAGCCTCGATCGCCGGATCCAATGTTATGTTCTAACGGCGATACGACGACAATCCGGCGCCAACATTGTTGCGCAGAAAGACCGACTCGGCCGTGTGGAAGCGCACAGACGAATGCGCCGCGAGCCTTCCGAGCAGTTCCTCGCAGAAAGCCCAGGTCGCCTCGTCATGCACTAGATGGTGCGTCAGAAGCCCGATCGGACCCGCTCGATTCGCGCCGCCCGCGCTTGCATGCACGATCCGGGCGACCTCCGCCACGAGGGCATCGGGCGGCCGCAGGCCGCGGCCATGCCGCCAGTCGATCGGGTCGATATGGGTATTGACGTGCGTCAGTCCAGGCACGGACGCCCGGCGCTCGCCGAAGGTCGAGAGCCCGGCGAAGCCGAGCCCCGGCAGCAACGCCGGCAACTCGGGGGTGAGCCGGTTCCACGGCGGCACGAAAACCGGCATTGCCCCCCCGGCGAAGGCGGCGCGGACCGATCCGAGACCTTGCGCGGCATCGCCGGCGAGCTGGCCGAGGCTGCGGTGCCGGCCGAACTCCGCCTTTTTATGTCCCGGCGGCGCGTGGTTGGCATGCGAAAGCCCGTGCACCAGCACCGCCGCGAGCGGCTCGTCGGCGAGGCGCTCGACCAGGGAGCCTTGCAACGAAGCCGGTATGACGGCGAGGGCGAGCGGCAGCTCGAGACGCCCGGCGAGCGCGAGCAGCCGGTCGAGCTGCGGCGTATGGGCGACCGCGTCGTCGTCGCGCCACCAGAACGGGACCGGCCTGCCGGCGTCGGCGAATTGCGCCAGGGCGCTGTCGAGAGCATCCCAGCGGGACGGCCGCCGCGCCGAGGCGGGCTTCGTCGCGCGTTCCCGCGCCAGCTCTTCGACGATGGCTACGCTCCGTTGGGCGCCATCGAGGCTAATCGGCGCGGCGTTCGCCGGAGGGCGTCCGAGCGCCCGGCGGACAGCGTCGGCCAGTGTCGCGGCCGACAGATCCGCTTCCGGGACGATCTCGGCGAGGCCGAGCGTCTTCAGGCGCTCGGCGCGGAGCCGCTGCTCGGTTTCGCGACCCGCCTCGAACGGAACGAAGATGGCGCGGACCCCGCCGCGCAGCACGTCGACAACGGTGTTGTAGCCCGACTGGCTGACCGACACGGTAGCGCCGGCGAGCAGGCGGCGAAAGTCGGGCCGGGCCCGCTCCACGGCGACGTTGCCGCCGGATGCGCCCCGCAGCTCGGCGAACACGCCATCGGGAACGCCGGCGCCGACGAGGACCCGCAAGCGCCGCTCGGCGAGCAGCGGGCCGGCGGCTATCGCGGCACGATACAGCGGGAGGCCGGCCGCGCTCGAGCCGCCCGAGACGACGATGTCGCTGGCGCTGTCGGCGTCGCCGTCGGCCTCGCCTGCGGGTGGACCCGCGTCGACGTAGCCGGTGTAGCGGATCAGCGGGCGCACACCGTCGTCGAGCGGCCACGACGCGTCCAGCGGCACCAGGCTCGAATCGCCATGGACCAACACGGCGTCGTAGAAGGTGCGAAGGCGCGCATGCGCCTCGGCAACGCGGTCCCGGCGTTCGGGCGCGACCAGGATGTCGCGCACCGAGGCAAGGATCAGCGGCGCCGGCCGCTGCGCCCGGGCGCGCTCCACAAGCTCCACGAATTCCTGCGCCAGCACGCGCCGGCCGAATGGAAACAGCTCGGTTACCACGACGTCGGGACCCAGTTCATCCAGCGTGTTTGCGAGCAGATGACGCCTTGAATGGAGCTGCTCCGGCGCGACCGGCCGGCCGTTCTCCTCGAGCAGGGTCCGGAAGTCGGTGCCGACCGTACACACGGGCGGCAACTGCACGCTGCGCACGCCGCCCATGTCGATCAGACGCGCCGGCATTCCGCCGGACACGAGCGTCACGTCATGTCCGGCGCGCGCGAGAGCGCGGGCGAGCGCCGCGGCGCGCGTCAGGTGGCCGGCTCCGAGCAGGTGTGTGACGGCGATCAGGGCGCGCAGGCTCATGAGATCGCGCGCGCTCCGATGATCGGCACCAGGGACGTGCGCAGCCGCGCGCTGGCCTGTTCCAGTCCCCGCTCGTCGGCGACGAAGCGGCGCGCCGCGGCGGCGAGCGCGCGCCGCCGTTCCGGCGCATCGCGCAGCGCCGTCACCGCGCGGGCCAGAGCCATGGCGTCGCCCGGGCTCGTGAGGACACCGGTTTCGTCGTTGCGAACCACGCTGGCGACGCCGCCGTAGGCGCCGGCCACGACGGGACAGCCGAAGGCTTGCGCCTCGAGGAGGACCATGCCGTAGGCCTCGTTGACCGCGGGCCAGACGAAGACATCGGCTTGCCGATACATCTCGCAGAGGCGGGCGCGGTCGCCGATATGCCCATGAAAGCGCACGCGTGACCCGAACGGGGCCAACAGCGTCTCCACCTCGGCGCGCGCGCTGCCGTCGCCGACGACATCGAGGCGCCATTCGCCAGGCCCGAGGCCGGCAAGCGCCTCGGCCAGGATGGCGTAGGACGCGAGCTTGTCGCCGCCGCGCATCATTGCGACGGTGAGGAGACGCAAGCCGGAATGCGGCTCTCTCACGTGCCGGGGAGCGGAGGAGGGGGCGTCCGCCCATTCGGCCGCATCCGTGAAGGGCGGCAGGTCGACGAGAACCTGTCGCGACGGCCGCGCCCGCTCCAGGGCTTGGCGATCCACGGGCGTCATCACGAAGATGGCAGAGGCTCGATCGAGCGCGGCTTCGGCGCCGCGGTGGGCGAGGGCCCACGGTCCGTCGGCGCGCTTCGCTGCGCGCGAGCCTTCGGCGATCACATAGGGGATGCCGAGGCGCTCGGCGACCCGTGGCCCGATCCAGTCCGGGGCTTTGTAATAGACGTGATAGGTGAACCACAGGCGCGGCCGCAGGCCGGCGCTGCATGCCCGGTACAGATCGAGCAGCCGGTCGGCCTCGCCTTCCGACTCGATCCGCAGGCGCTCCTGAGCCGTCGCATCGCCGGTGCCGTCGAAGGTCCGCAGCTCGCTGGCGAGATCGGGCGCGAAGCCGGCGCGCTCAAGCGCCATGAACAGCAGGCGCGCCATGGTCCGGTCGCCGGAAGACGCGGGGTGATGCGGGCTTTTGAGCGGCGCGTAGAAGGCGATGGGAACCGCCTGATTCACTCGGCGGCTTCCTGCTTGTGCAATGGGTCAAGGCCCGACAGCGAGCGAAACCGCGCCGCCAGAAGATCGGCGGTCCGGTCCGTCGTGAAGTCGCGGCGCAGGCGCTGATGGGCGGCCGATCCGAGACGGGCGCGGCGCTCCGGGTCGCGGACCAGCAGGTTGATCGCGTTCGACAGCGCCTCCCAGTCACCCGGAGCGACCAGCTGTCCCTCGCTGCCGTCGCGGATGAATTCGGGAATGCCGGCGAAATCGGTGGCGATGATCGCCAGGGCCTGGCTTGCCGCTTCCATCAGCACGTTGGGAAGCCCGTCGCGGTCGCCCGACCGGGCCTCCTTGGCGGGCAGGACGAACAGGTCGGCCTCGCGCAACAGGGCGATCACGTCCGGCTGGGGCCTGGCGCCGAGCCAGGCGGTCTTGCCGGCAAAGCCGCTCGCCGCGGCCTGCGCTTTCAAAGCGTCGAGAAGCTCGCCCCCGCCGACATGGGCGAAGCGCCAGTGCAGCCCCTCGGGCAAGCTGGCCAGCGCCCTGAGGAGGTCGTCGAAGCCCTTCTTGGCCACGGCGCGGCCGACGGAGACGATGCGCACCGGGTCGGCGGCGTCCGAACCGTCGCGGACGGGGCGCGAGGCAGGAGGTGCCGGAAAGCGGCCGAGGTCGAGACCATGATAGGCAAGCGTGACGCGATCCGGGGCGGGCGCCAGGGCGTTGAGATGCGCCGCGCCCTGCGCCGTGCAGGTGACGCCCCAGGCCGCGTCGGCGATCTTCTCGCGCTTCTCCCAGGCGGGAATCGTCCAGATATCCTTGGCGTGCGCCGAGAAGGTCCAGCTGCGACCGGTCAGCCGCGCCGCATAGCGGACCACCGAGGCAGGCGTATGCAGGTAATGCACGTGGATGTGCGTCACCGCCTCCGGCAGCTCCCGGGCCATGACGAAGGCCTGGCCGAGCCGGCGCAGGCGGTTGGGCGTCGGGTCGCGGCGCAGGTCCCGCCAGAAGACCCGCAGCAAGGCGCCGATCCGGGGCTGCCGCGCGCTCCAGAACAGGCCGCGCAGAACGCGCAGCGGCTCCTGATAGAGATATTCCGGCAGGTAGGTCACAGAAGCGCGGATGCGCTTGTGCATCGGGTGCACGGCCTTGTCGGTCGGGCGGCGCAGGGACCAGATGTCGAGTGGAATGCCGCGTTCCTCGAGGGCGAGAAGCTCCTGGACGATGAAGGTCTCGGAGAGCCTCGGGTAGCCTTTGACGACGACCGCGATCCGGCGGGGTGCGCGCATGGGCGATCGGGCTACTCGGCCGCCTCGGCTATCGCCACGCGCCGCCGCAACGTGGCGGCGACACGTTCGCGGATCACGTCGAAGCCGTCGAGCAGCCCCGGCACGATCACGTCGGAGGGACGCGGCTGGACGAGCAGGGCGCGCAACGCGGCCGCCATGCGCATCGGGTCGCGGCGGGCCTGGTCCTCGCCGAGCATTCTGACGAGCCCGAGCTTCTCGGCCTGCACGGCACGAATATGCTGCTCGAGGCGCGGGCGCGTCCGCGGCACGATCAGCGCCGGCTTGTCGAAGGACAGGATCTCGCAGAACGTGTTGTAGCCGCCCATCGCCACGATGGCCGCGGCCTTCTTCATCAGGAGCTCGATCTTGCTGTCGAAGGCGATGGCATCGAGCTTCGGGTGCCGTCCGATGCGCTCGAGGAAGCCGCGTCTGCGCTCCCGGTCGATGAACGGTCCGAACACCACGAGGGCCGGCATTTCGATCGAGGCATCCGCTTCGTAGGCGGACAGAACCCAGTCGATCAGGTCCTCGCCATCGCCGCCACCCCCGGTCGTGACCAGGATGAAGGGAGACTTGGTGATCTTCGGATAGCGGCTCAGGGACGGCTGCTGCGGCAGCTCGCGCTGGAGGTAACCGGTATAGGTGATGCGCCGCTCGACATCGCGCGACAGGTCGAGCGCGGCCAGTGGCTCATAGATCTCCTTCAAGCCGTAGACCCAGATGTCGTCGTAGTAGCGCAGGGCCTCGCAGGCGCCCTTGCGCTCCCATTCCGGCACCAGCAGCTCCGGACCGTCCAGCACGTCGCGGATGCCGAGCACGAAGCGGCAGTCATGCTCCCGCAGCCAGTCCAGCGCCGGCATCAGCTCGCCGCGAAAGCCGGTCGGCTCCTTGTCGACGATGAGAAGGTCCGGCCCGAAGGTCTGGGCGGTCTTGAGGATGATGCCCTCGCGCAAGGCGACCGCCTCGTCGATGGACATGTTGAGGTTGAGGCTGCGGTAGCTGCCGTCCGCCAGCTTCGTGACGCCGGGGATGCGGACATAGTCGACGCCGCTGTCGAACTCGAAATTGCCGATCACCGGCGAGCCCGACAGGATGATGACCGACAATCCGGGGTGCTCGTGCACCAGCGCATTGGCAATGGCGCGCGACCGCCGCAGATGGCCGAGGCCGAAGGTATCGTGACTGTAGATGAGAACGCGCG
Organism: Beijerinckiaceae bacterium; assembly: GCA_036556825.1. Classification (GTDB taxonomy): domain Bacteria; phylum Pseudomonadota; class Alphaproteobacteria; order Rhizobiales; family Beijerinckiaceae; genus JAJKJG01. Next base: position 17,246 of record DATBIR010000068.1, on the reverse strand, counting down.
CCCCTCCGCGTCCATCCGGCCGCAAGGCGGCTTCCGCATCTCTGGTTTCGTTAACCATGCGGGGTCCTGACCACCACGTGAGCACGACGGCGACAGCGTAGAACGATTGTTTTTGAACACGCCGAGCCTATAGGCATACCGCCCGGGCGGCCCTATGGGAACCCCTCGCAAGCATTGGCCCGGCGCGTTGGCGCATCGTGGTTATTTTGCACCGCCCTGGCCCCCCGCGAGGGCCATGATACCGTGTCGGATCGGGATCGAGCCGCTCGCCACGGGCAAAATCGTCCGCGGAATCAGACGCGGTGCGGCCTGTCGGCGTGACGATGGGGGGCCCCGGATGCACCTTGGGGCGAATGCCCGCGGCGCCGTGTAATGGCCTTTGCCGAGCCCGGCGAGCCCCTTATACTCCCGGCGTCGCTGCCGAGACCTAGAACAGCTGCGGCCCGGGATGTGCGAACAGCGCCGCGCACGGCGCCCAAATCGATCGGCGGCTCATGGATCCGAACCTGTTTCGCTACATCTGGCGCCATTCCAGGCGGGACCAGCTCATCATCTTCGCGGTCGTCCTGGCCTCGCTCCCGTTCTATTTCGCCTCTCTCGACCTGCCTCGCCGGATCGTCAACGAGGCGATTCAGGGGCGAGCCTTCGAGCGGGGGCAGAGCACGGCCTCCTTCCTGGTCATCGGCTTCGACTGGCCGCAATGGCTGGGTGGCGGCCAGGTGCAGCTGTTCGAGGGCTTCCAGGTCGACCGCCTCGGGCTGCTCTTCGGCCTCTCGACGCTGTTTCTGCTTCTCGTCGTCGTCAACGGCGGCTTCAAATACTGGATCAATGTTTCCAAGGGTGCGCTCGGTGAACGCATGCTGCGGCGCATGCGCTTCGAGCTCTTCACGCTCGTCCTGCGCTTCACGCCGAATGCGCTGCGCACGGTCAAATCGTCCGAGACCGCAACGATCATCAAGGACGAGGTCGAGCCGATCGGCGGCTTCATCGGCGATGCCTACATCCTTCCGCTGTTCCTCGGCACGCAGGCGGCCACGGCGCTGATCTTCATCATCATCCAGAATGTGTGGCTCGGCCTCCTCGCCGGCGGCATCGTCGGCGTGCAGTTCCTGATCATCCCGCGGCTGCGCCGCGAACTCTTGCGCCTCGGCAAGCAGCGGCAGCTCGCGTCACGCCGCCTCGCCGGCCGGGTCGGCGAGGTGGTGGACGGCATCGAGGTCGTTCACGTGCACCACGCCGGGACATGGGAACGCGCCGAGATCGGACAACGGCTGTTCGAGCTCTTCGACCTGCGCTTTCGCATCTACAAGCGCAAGTTCATGGTCAAGTTCCTGAACAATTTCCTGGCGCAGATGACGCCGTTTTTCTTCTATTCGGTCGGCGGTTATTTCGCCTTGCGCGGCCAGCTCGATATCGGTCAGCTGGTCGCCGTGATCGCCGCCTACCGCGAGCTTCCGCCGCCCCTCAAGGAACTGATCGACTGGGACCAGCAGCGGCTCGACGTGCAGGTCAAATACGACCAGGTCGTGCAGCATTTCGCGCCCGAGCGGCTGCTGCCGGCCGAGGAGATCGCCGCGCCCGTCGAGGATGTCGCCCTCGTCGGCAAGCTCGAGGTCAGCGAGCTCTCGGTCAGCGACCCGCATGGCGGCCCGGTCATCGACGCTGCCGCGTTCGCGTGCTCGCTGCCCTCGCGCATCGCCCTGGTCAGCGACGGAAGCCCGGCGGCAAGCACTTTCGCGCGCATCCTGGCGAGGCGCACGAACGACTATTCCGGCGTCATCAAGATCGGCGGGCATGATCTGGCGGCTCTGCCGAAGCCCGTGATCGGCCGGCGCATGGCCTATGCCGGCGTCGAGGCGATCCTGTTTCCGGGCAGCATCCGCGACAATCTCGTTTATGGCCTGCGCCATCACCCGCTCGCCGATCCGGCCGACCCGGAGGAAGACGCACGCGAGGCGGCGCGGCGGATCGCCGAGGCGCGCCGCACCGGCAATCCGCTCGAAAACATTCATGCGCGATGGATCGATTGCGAGCTTGCCGGCGTCGCCCATCCCGACGAGCTCGACGGCATGCTGGTCGACCTGCTCAAGCGCATGGGGCTGGAGGAGGATCTCTATCGTTTCGGGCTGGCGGGGACGGTCGATCCCCAGCGCTACCCCGACCTCGCCGGGCGGGTGATCGAGGCCAGAAGCCTCCTGCGCGAAAAGCTGCAGATCGGCGGCATGGCCGAGCTCGTCGAACCCTTCGATCCCGAGCGCTACAACATCCAGGCCACCGTGGCCGAGAACCTGTTGTTCGGGGTGCCGACCTCGCGCGCGCTGACGGGCCGCAATCTCGTCGAGCACAGGGGCTTTCGCGAGGCGCTCGATCGCGCAGGACTGGCCGACGAGCTCGTTGCCATGGGCGCGCGCATCGCCGAGACCATGACCGAGATTTTCCGTGGCATTCCGCCCGGACATCCGTTGTTCGAGCAGTTCTCGTTCATCGCCGCCGACGAATTGCCCGAATACGAAAAGATCCTGCGGCGCCGCGCCGGCCGCGGTACCGTCCAGAGGGACGACCGCACGCAGCTCCTGGCGCTGCCGCTGGCCTATATCGAGCCGCGCCACCGCCTCGGGCTTCTCAAGGACGATCTGGCAGGGCGCATCGTGGATGCGCGCCGGCCCGTCCGCGACATGCTCGAACGCTCCGGGGATCCCGGCGTCGAATTCTACGATCCCGACAAGGTCAACCCAGCGGCGCCCCTCAGGGACAATCTCCTGTTCGGCCGCATCAGCCACAGCGTCGCCAATGCACAGCCGCGCGTGATGGAGGTCGTGTCGGCCGTGATCCACGAGCTCGGCCTGCGAGCCGATATCGAGCGCGTCGGCCTCGACCATCAGGTCGGCCCGGCCGGGCGCTTGCTCAACGCCTCGCAAAGAGCGAGCGTCAGCCTCGTCCGCTGCATCGTCAAGCGCCCCGACATTTTCGTGATGGACGGGGCGTTGGCGCCGTTCGGCGAAATGCGGGCGCAGCAGATCCTGCGGGTCCTGGTCGACCTGTTCAGGGAGCAGACCTTGTTCGCAGTGCTGGCCAACGACCGCCAGACCGAAGGCTTCGACGCCGTGATCCGCTTCCGCGATGCGCACGCGGAGCTGGAAGCACGGGAATCGTCCCGGCCGGCTGAAGATCAACCGCCCAGTTGGGCTGAACGTGAGGATCGAATGGAAAAACGCGTCGCGGGAGGCATAACATGACCTTGGATACGGAAGTCCAATCCCTGCGCCAGGTGCCGATGTTCCGGGACATCGACCAGGCCCGGCTCAAGCTGCTCGCCTTCACGAGCGAGCGCGTCCAGTTCGCATCCGGGCAACGGTTCTTCAATCAGGGTGACGCGGCCGATGCCGCCTATGTGATCCTCGAAGGCCGCGCGGACGTGTCGCTGAACACGCCGACCGGCGAAATCAAGGTCGCCGAACTCGGGAAGAATGCGCTCGTCGGCGAAATGGGCATTCTGTCCGACAGCCCGCGTTCGGCGACCATTACGGCCGCGGAAGCGACGACCGCACTCAGGATCGACAAGCGGGTCTTTCTTGAACTGCTGACGCAATTCCCGCAGATGTCGCTCGCCATCATGCGCGAGATTGCCAGCCGCCTCGAGAAGACCAACGCCCAGCTCGCGGCGCGCTCGCGAGCCTGATCGCGGCCAGTCAAGAGCGCCGCCATGGCCTCTGAGCAAGCGAGCGCCGATCAGGCCGGCTGGCGTCGTCGCCTGTTGCGGCGCGGCCGCTCGGCCGTGCGCCACCTGCAGCGGCTGCCGCCGCGCGTCCAGAGCCTCGTCGACGCCGAATTGCAGCGTGCCGACATCCTGGGCGCCTGGGTCCTGGTTACGGTCGCGAGCTTCCTCGGCGCGCTTTACCTGGCGGCGCCGAAAGCCCTCGACTCGATGGGCACGCTCTACGCCGTGCCGACGATCGTCGGCGTGATCCTGGTGCTGAGCCTCATTCGCCTGCGCCTGGCCTACCGGGCGCCCCTCGGGCCGATCGCGCAGGTCGCCTTTATCATCGCCGATTTCGGCCTGCTGTTCGTGCTGATCTGGAGCTTCCATCGCCACTACGGTCAGGCCGCCGCCTTCTATCTGAAAGCTCCGACCTTTCTGTTCGTGTTCCTGCTGATCGCCGTGCGCGCCCTGCGCTTCGAGCCGGTCGCCGTGCTGATCTCGGGCGCCACAGCCGCCATCGGCTGGACGCTGATGACCCTCTATGCCGTGCGCTACACGCCTGAACCGGCAGTGACGCGCGATTTCGTGGATTACATGACCGGCAACGTCGTGCTGATCGGAGCAGAGGTCGAAAAGGTCGTCGCCATCCTGCTCGTCACGGGCGTTCTCACGCTCGCCATCGTGCGCGGCCGCCGTCAGGTGGTGCGCGCGGCATCCGAGACCACGGCGCGTGACGACCTGTCGCGGTTTTTCGCGCCCGAAGTGGCGGCGCGCATCACGCGTGAGGACGAGCTGCTGCAGCCCGGCTTTGGCGAGGTGAGGCGAGGGGCTATCCTGGTTTCCGACATCCGCGACTTCACCAGCCTGGCGGCGCGCTGGCCGGCCCGCGACGTGATGCAGCTGCTGGTCGACTACCAGCGTCGGGTCAGCGGCGTGATCGTCCGCAATGGCGGCGCCATCGACAAGTTTCTCGGCGACGGGATCCTGGCGACCTTCGGCTGCGCCAGGCCTTCGACGACGCCGGCGGCCGACGCGTTGCGCACGCTGCTCACCCTGTTGGACGAGGCCGAGGAGCTTTCGAAAGTCGTATCGCGGGCCAAGGGCTGGCGCATCGAGCTCGGCTTCGCGATCACCGGCGGCGACGTGCTGTGCGGCACCGTCGGCGAGCGCTCGCGCCTCGAATTCACGGTCATCGGCGACCCCGTGAACCTGGCGGCGAAGCTGGAGAAAGCCAACAAGAGCCTCGGCACTGCCGCGCTCGCCGACGGCGCCGTGATTGCGGCCGCCGCCCGCGAAGGTTTTGCGCCCGATCGCAGGCACGGGTTCGAGCGCTTCCGCATCGAGCTGCCGGGCGTGCCGGAGCCGCGCGACGTGGTGGGGTGGCGGCGGATGGCCGCCGCATGAGCGAGGCGCTTACGCATGGTGCCATGGACGGATGGCTCGCACGCCTGCGGCAACGCCGACACTGGGGCGATGCGCAGACCTGGCGGCTGGCGTCGGGGCTCGTCCTGTTCACCTTCGCGCTGACGCATTTCCTCAACCACGCGCTCGGGCACGTCTCGCTCGATGCGATGATGGAGGTGCAGGCGGTGCGCCGGGCCGTCTGGCGCTCATGGCCCGGCACGCTCCTTCTCTACGGGGCCGCCGCTGTCCACATCGGGCTCGCCCTGTGGAAGCTCGTCAACCGCCGCACATGGCGCATGCCGGCCTGGGAGGCCTTGCAGATCGCCCTCGGCTTGACGATCCCGTTCCTCCTCGTGCGGCACGTGGTCGGGACCCGCGGCCTCAACAGCTTCTACGGTTTCGACGACGTCTACACCGCCGAACTGAGGATTTTGTGGCCCGGGCTTGCGGAGAAGCAGACGCTGCTCATCGTCGTCGTGTGGCTGCATGCGATGATCGGCCTGCATCACTGGCTGAAGACCAAGGTCTGGTATGCCCGCTGGCGCGCCGTCCTTCTCGCTTTTGCGGTGCTCGTGCCGACGCTCGCCATTACCGGGTGGATCGAGGCGGGACGGCGCGTCGCGCAGATGCGGTTTAGCGAGCCGGTCTTCACCGCGGCCCAGGCGGCGGGCGGCGCCGGGCTCGCCGACGACGCCGAGACGGCGCTGTGGCTGGCGTTCGGCGCGGCCTTCGCGGCGCTCGTGCTCATGCGCCTCGGCAACTGGCTGCGGCGCGGCCCGGCGATCACCTATCCCGGAGGCCGCCGCGTCAGGGGGGCGTCCGGCGCAACGCTGCTCGAGATCAGCCGCGCCGCCGGCGTACCGCATGCCGCCGTCTGCGGCGGCCGTGGACGCTGCACGACCTGCCGTGTGCTGGTCAGCGAAGGCGGCGAGACCTTGCCGCCGCCGAACCCGACCGAAAACGCGGCGCTGACGCGCATCCATGCGCCGCCCGGCGTGCGGCTGGCCTGTCAGGTCAGGCCCGAGCATGCGCTCACCGTGCGGCCGCTGATCCCGCTCCGCGAGGCGCAGCCAACGCTCGCCCGCGACGCGCAGCGCTGGGGCGTTGAGCGCCGCATCACCGTGATGTTCGCCGACCTGCGCAGCTTCACCTCGCTCGCCGAACGCCTCTACCCTTACGATTCCGTCTTTCTGCTGAACCGCTATTTCGAGCTGATGTCGCAAGCGATCGAGCGCCACGGCGGCGAGGTCGACAAGTTTCTCGGCGACGGCGTCATGGCGTTGTTCGGCGTCGAGCCGGCGCGCGGCGCCGGCAGCCGCGACGCGCTCTATGCGGCGCGCGCCATGCTGCGCGCGCTCGACCGCCTCAACGACGAGTTCGAGGCGACGCTGGCGGGAAAGCTGCATATGGGCCTCGGCATCCATATGGGCCCGGCCGTGCTCGGTCGGGTCGGCGGCCGCAACGCCGGGCTCACGGCGCTTGGCGACAGCGTCAACATCGCCAGCCGCCTCGAAAGCCTCAACAAGGAATTCGGCTCCGTGCTGGTGATCTCCGACGCGGCCCTGCACGCCTCCGGCCTCGTCATCGACGGCGCCGAGACGCACGCCGTGTCCGTGCGCGGGCGCGGCGAGACGCTGACGGTGCACGTTGTGAAAACGCTCGATTCGCTCACCGAGGTGGCGCGCTCGCTCGACGCCTGACGAACAGCCACTCGTCGCCCGGGAGGCGTCCGCGCAGACCCCAGCGCACGAGCTCCGGCGCAAGGCTGCGCCCGCCGGCGCCATCGCGAGTCACCCGATGCGCGGTGAAGCGGGCAAGGGCGGAGAGAGCGGCGCGGGTCTGGCGCGCCGCCTCGCGGCGATTGCCGAGGGCCGCCGCGAGAATGGTCGGATGAAACGCGGCAAGGATCGCGTCGGCGCGGTCGAGAAGCGGTGCGAGATGCGGCAGCAGCGCATATTCTGCGCCTTCGATGTCGATCTTGAGGACGAGCCGCTCGTCGGGCCGGAGCCGGCCGGCGAGTTGCGCCGGGGTGATCGCCGCTGCCGTCCATGTATGCTCCGAATTCGCCAGCAGCGTGCTCGACATGGAATCGCCGGCCTTCCGCCGCGCTCCGAGCGTGACCGGGCCCTCGCGCGCGTCGATCGCGCCCGCCACGATGTCGATGCGCTGGGCGAGATCTGGGTTGACCGAGAGGTTGCGCTTGAGCTGATCGAGCGCCGCCGGGTCGGCCTCGACCGCGATGACGCGCCGCGCGCGCGTCGCCGCGTAGAGCGCCGTCGGCCCGACCCAGGCGCCGAGATCGAGGAAGGTCGTGCCGCCGTCGACGAGTTGATCGATGAGCGCCAGCGTCCCCGGCTCCCAGCGTCCCGCCTCGACCCGGTCCCAGAAGGTCGGCTGGTCGTCGGCGACATGGATGGTGCGCGCTCCCATGCGCACGCGGCGCGGCAGCTCCTGCATCACCGCATGCCCGCCTGCGGCCGGGCGCACCGCACGAAGAAGCGGCGGCCCTGCGGCGCCGCCGCGTTGCCGGCAACCCCGACAAGGAGCATCCGTGGCTCGGCCCGGGCCTTTGCGTCCTGTAGCATCATCCGGCCCAGGATATCGGCGGCGCACGACGGTGGCGTCACGGGCCCGCCTGCCGCACCTTCATGGCGAGCGTGTGCTGGTCGGCGCGCGGCTCGTAAGAAAGCCCTTTCCTGAAGGCCCAGGCGGCGACTTCGAAATGCAGCGGGATGACGGCGTAGTCGCGCATCGCGGTCTTCGATGCTTCGCGCAGCGTCTTCTCGCGCGCTGCGTCGTCGACAGTCGCCATCGCCTTGATCGTGAGCTCGTCCACCTGCTTGTTCGAATAGCGGCCGCGATTGGCTCCGCCGAGGCCCTTGTCGGGCTGCAGCGTCACCACGAGCGCGTTGAGCGCGTTCGACATTTCGCCGCTCTCGGCGGCCCGGCCGGCGAGATACATCGAGAACTCGAACTTGTTGCGGCGGGTGGCGAAGGTCGAGGCGGTCATGGCGTCGACATTGGTCCTGATGCCGACCCGCGTGAGCATCCGCGCGACAGCCTGCGCGACCTGTTCGTCGTGGATGTAGCGGTCGTTCGGCGTCCCGAGGATCACCTCGAAGCCGTTCGGATAGCCCGCATCGGCGAGCAGCTTTCGGGCGCCGTCCGGATCGAACGTCTCGACCGGAGAGCCCGGCGTCGCCCCGAACAGCGGATGCGGCAGGAGTTCGCCTGCCGGCACCGCGTGGCCGCCCATGACGCCGTCGACGATGGCCCGCCGATTGATGGCCTTGGAAACCGCCTGGCGCACGCGCCTGTCGAGGAACGGGTTCTTGCCGTCGCTGCCGGTGACGCCGGGAGTCTTCCAGCCCGGATCCTTGTACTGGTCGAGTTGCAGGTAGATGATGCGGTTGGACGGACCTTCGGCGATCTGGAAGCCGGCGTTTTCGATCCTGTTGAAATCGGGGATCGGCGGGCTCTCGATAACGTCGACGTCGCCGGCCAGCAGCGCCGCCACGCGCGGCCCCGCGCCCGGCATCGGCCGGAACGTCACGCGCGCCCAGACCGGCTTCTCGCCCCAATAGGCGTCGTTGCGCTCGAGCAGGATGTGGCTGCCGCGCGTCGAGTCGACCAGCTTGAACGGCCCCGTGCCGATTGCCCTGGCGGGGTCGTTGAAATCGCCCGCTTGCGGCGGCGTGCCGAAATTCTCGCAACCGCTGGGGCCGTATCTGACGTCTGCGGCGCCGTTCGCCTCGGCCGAGATGATCCCGACTGTCGACAGGCTCACCGGCAGCAGCGGCGCGGGTTTCGCCGTCCGCATGATCAGCGTCAGCGGATCCGATGTATAGACGGCGGTGATGGCGCGCGTCGCGGCGGCGAAGGATGATGGCGAGTTCTCGACCGTCGGAACCCGGCAGATCGAGTAGACCACGTCGCGGGCGGTGAACTCCATGCCGTTGGAGAATTTCACGTCGGGCCGCAGCTTGAATTCCCAGGTGGTGTCGTCGAGCGCGCGCCACGAGGTGGCGAGCTCGGGCTGCGGCCGCTGCTGCGCGTCCTGTCCGACCAGACTTTCGAAGATATGCCGGCGCAACGCGTTGTTGGCGGCGAGATTGTGAAAGTGCGGATCGATCGCGGTCGGCTCGGAGGCGAGGCCGATTCGCAGGTCCTGGGCGTCCGCCGGCGTGGCGCAGGCGAGGGCGGCAGGCAGGCATATGACCGCAAGCCGCTTGACCCTGTGCCTCATCCGTTTCCTCCGCGGCGATGCCCGCCGTCCCGTTGCCGGAATGGAACAACGATCGCGCCGCACATGCAAGCAAGCGCGGATCGGCCGTGTGCCTCCCGGGATCCCCCTGGGCAACGGCCCGGCTTGTCTTGGGGCCGGATCTGGGCGGAAATGGCGCATAAATATCGCGGCCGTGCGGTTCGCTGGTCTTTGAACCGTATGATCCGTTCGGCGCAACGGCGGCCGTTTCGCCGGGGCATAGCGAAGGTGCAGACATGACTCCCGAGACGATTGCCGAGGTGCTGTCGGCGCTGGTCGCCTTCGATACGACGAGCCGGAATTCGAACCTGGCCCTGATCGGCTGGGTCGAAGACTACCTGGCGCGGCTCGGGATCGCCTCGGAGCGCATTTACGGCGCCGGCGGCGAGAAGGCCAATCTGTGGGCGACCATCGGGCCGCCCGACATGCCCGGCTTCATCCTGTCCGGCCACACCGACGTGGTGCCGGTCGACGGGCAGGTCTGGGCAAGCGACCCGTTCCGCCTGCGGCGCGACGACGGACGCCTCTATGCACGCGGGGCGTGCGACATGAAAGGCTTTCTCGCCGTCTGCCTCGCCATGGCCGAACGCATGCGCGAGCGGCCGCTGGCGCGTCCGATCCATCTCGCCTTCTCCTACGACGAGGAGGTCGGCTGCATCGGCGCGCGCGGCATCGTCGAGCAGATCGCAAAGAACAGGGTGCGGCCGCAGGCCTGCTTCGTCGGCGAGCCGACCCTGATGGGCGTGATCATCGGCCACAAGGGCAAGCGCAGCCTGCGCGTCGAGGTGCGCGGGCGGACCTGTCATTCCTCGCTGGCGCCGCAGGGCGTCAACGCCGTCGAATGGGCGGCGCGGCTCGTGGCGAAGATCCAGACCATGGCGCGCCGACTCGCCGCCGAAGGCGCGCGCGACCCGCTCTACGACGTGCCCTATTCGACCGTTCACGTCGGCGTGCTGCGCGGCGGCACCGCCCTGAACATCGTGCCCGACCACGCCGAACTTCTGTTCGAGGTGCGCGCCGTCGGCGCCGATGACCCGGATGCCCTGGTCGACGAGATCATCACCTACGCGCGCGCAAGGCTCGAGCCCGAGATGAAGGCGATCGACCCGGATGCCGGCTTCGATTTCAAGGTGATGGCGGGCTTTCCCGGCCTGGACATGGCGCCGGACCACGCGGTGGTGGCGCTGGCCAAGTCGCTCACCGGCCGCCGCGACCACGCCAAGGTCGCCTTCGGGACCGAGGCCGGGCTGTTTCAGCAGATCGCCGGCGTGCCGACCGTCGTGGTCGGGCCCGGCTCGATCGACCAGGCGCATAAGGCCGACGAATGGATCGCCATCGCGCAACTCGAGGAATGCGCACGCTTCATCGACGGCCTGATCGAGAGATGCAGGGGGTAGTTTAATCCCTGCCCGTGAGGGGAGGGACGAGTCCGCGAAGCGGACCGGGGTGGGGCGGCAGCGCCAACGCTTTGGAGGTCGCGCTGCCGCCCCATCCGGCACGCATGCTCGCGCATGCGCGCCACCTTCCCCTCGCGGGGAAGGATAGAGGTCGCGGGGAGGGACGACTAAAACGCCTTGAAGGCGATGACCGTGCGGGTGTCCTGGATCTGCGGGATGGTCTGCACGTTCTGGGCGACGAAATGGCCGATATCGACGCCGTCGTCGACGTGGAACTTGGCGAGGATGTCGTAATTGCCCGCGGTCGAGTAGATCTCGGACGCGATCTCGCGGTCGGCGAGGGCGCTGGCAACGTCGTAGGTCTTGCCGAGCTTGCATTTGATCTCGACGAAGAAGGTCTGCATCACATCGCTCCGGGCATTGCCAGTCGGCAGTTGGCATTAGTATGGGGCTCGCGGGGCTCGTGTCGACTGCCGACTGGCGACCGACCGACTGCCCGTCACTTCGCTTCGCCGTGCGGCCGGCCGACGCTCACATAGATGAAGCCGCGCTGGCGCATGTCCTCGGGCGGGTAGATGTTGCGCAGATCGACGATGACCGGCGCGGCCAGCCGGTCCTTGACCCAATCGAGGTCGAGGGCGCGGTAGGCGTCCCATTCGGTAATGATGACGAGCGCGTGCGCACCCGTGGCGCAATCGTAAGGGCTTTGCGCATAGTCGACGTTGTCGAGGAAGGCGCGCGCCTGCTCGATGCCTTCCGGGTCGTGGGCGCGGATCACCGCGCCGGCATCCTGCAGCGCCTGGATGATCGACAGCGACGGCGCTTCGCGCATGTCGTCGGTGTTGGGCTTGAACGTCAGCCCGAGCACCGCGATGGTCTTGCCGCGGACATTGCCTCCGCAGGCGGCGATCACCTTGCGCGCCATGGCGCGCTTGCGCTGGTCGTTCACGGCGACGACCGTCTCGACGATGCGCATGGGCGCGTCGTGATCCTGCGCGGTCTTGATCAGGGCGAGGGTATCCTTGGGAAAGCAGGAGCCGCCGTAGCCCGGCCCCGCATGCAGGAATTTCGAGCCGATGCGGTTGTCGAGGCCGATGCCGCGCGCCACTTCCTGCACGTCGGCGCCGACCTGCTCGCACAGCTCGGCGATCTCGTTGATGAAGGTGATCTTCGTCGCCAGGAAGGCGTTGGCGGCGTATTTGGTGAGCTCGGCGGTGCGCCGCGAGGTGACCAGGATCGGCGCCCGGTTCAGGTAAAGCGGCCGGTAGAGCTCGCTCATCACGAGCTTGGCGCGCTCGTCGTCGGTGCCGATCAGGATGCGATCGGGACGCTTGAAATCGGCGATCGCGGCGCCCTCGCGCAGGAATTCCGGATTCGACACGACGGCGAAGTCGGCGTCAGGGCGCTTTTCGCGGATGATGCGCTCGACCTCGTCGCCCGTGCCGACCGGCACCGTCGACTTGGTCACGACCACCGTGAAGCCGTCGATCATCGCGGCGATCTCCTCGGCCGCCTGATAGACGTAGGAGAGGTCGGCGTGGCCGTCGCCGCGGCGCGACGGCGTGCCGACGGCGATGAACACCGTGTCGGCCTCGCGTACCGCCTGCGTGAGATCGGTCGCGAAGAACAGGCGATCGTCGCGAACGTTCTTGGCGACGAGCTCCGGCAGCCCCGGCTCGAAGATCGGCATCGTGCCGCTCTGCAGGGCGGCGATCTTCGCCGGATCCTTGTCGACGCAGGTCACGACGTGGCCGAAATCGGCAAAGCAGGCCCCCGAGACGAGGCCCACATAGCCCGACCCGATCATCGCAACGCGCATGGAACCCCCGACCTGGATTGCGTCAAGACCGGCTTTAAAGGGGCCCCGCGGGACCTGCAACGGCCCCGGCCCCCGCCATGTCACGGCCACCCCCTTCGGATCGGCCGGGCCCTGTTCCGGCCGAGGGGACGGATCGCGACGAAAATGCGGGGCAGGCCGCCGCGACCGTTCCTCCGGAACGGAAACGGCTTTACGAAAGCGGTAGGCTGGGGCCCGCGCAAGACGAAAGGCTGCCTATGGCTAATCCGGTTCTGGTCGAGGTGACGCGCGGCGAGACGGTCGAGTCGCGGCACAGCGGCGCCGCCGTCGTCATCGATGCCGACGGGAACAACCTGCTCGCCCTCGGCGATGTCGACCGGCACGTCTATCCGCGCTCGGCGGTCAAGGCGCTGCAGGCCCTGCCGCTGGTCGAGAGCGGCATCGCCGACCGGATGGGGCTCACCGACGCGGAGATCGCGCTCGCCTGCGCCTCGCATTCCGGCGAGATGCCGCACGTCGAAACGGCGGCGGCGGTACTGCGCAAGGCTGGACGCGACGAGACGTGCCTCGAATGCGGCGTCCACTGGCCATTGGGCGAGGCGGCGACGCGCGCCCTGGCGGCGCGCGGCGGCTCGCCGAGCGCCTTGCACAACAACTGTTCCGGCAAGCATGCCGGCTTCGTCTGCCTCGCCTGCGGCTCCGGCGCCGACCCGAAGGGTTACGTGCGCCCCGGTCACCCGGTGCAGCAGGCCGTGCGGGCGGCCCTCGAAGCGGTGACCGGTGCGCCGCACGGCGAGGAGGCGCGCGCCACCGACGGCTGCTCGATCCCGACCTACGCGGTGCCCCTGCATGCGCTCGCGCTCGGCCTGGCCAGGTTCGGCGCCGATGTCGGCATGTCCGACGGCCATGTGCGCGCCGCGCGGCGCATCCGCCGGGCCGTCGCCGCCAATCCCTTCATGGTCGCCGGAACGGGCCGTTTCGACACCGTCGTGATGGAGGCGCTCGGGGTGCGTGCCTTCGTCAAGACCGGGGCCGAAGGCGTGCATTGCGCCGCGCTGCCGGAGCTCGGCCTCGGCCTCGCCGTCAAGGCGGACGACGGCACCCGGCGCGCCGCCGAGGTCATGATGGCGGCCCTGATCGGCAGATTCCTGCCGCTCGACGACAGGGAGCGCACGGTCATCGATGCCGCGGCGCGCCACGACATCGTCAACTGGAACGGCATCGTCGTGGGCGAGGTCCGGGCCGCCGGGCCGCTTGCCGCTTAGGGTTAGCTACAAGCGCGCATCGCGGCCGCTGCGTGACGCGACCAGCAGCCGAAGAGCGACATCGACGAGGGCGCCGCTCAGGCAGTCCGGCCACGAACGCCGGCGTTTCGCGGCGGTTCGGCGCCGGCTCCACGCCGCGCCCTTCGGGATGTGGACGAAGAGGACCGGGATCGCCGCCGCGAGCGCCTGGTAATAGGCGGCGTTGCACAGGTAGCGGCCGGCATTCTGCGAGATGCTGCAGGCCACTCCGTGCCGCTGTACGAGGGCGTGCAGGCGCGCCGGGTCTTGGCCTAGTCGGCGTGCGCCGTCGCCACCCTGCAGCGTGAGGCGGCCTGGCCGCCGCCCGGCGGCGTCGGGCGCGAGGATGCTGGCGCGGTTGAGCGCGCGCGCCTCGATGCGCACGCGGGTCGAGCGGCCGGCGACGCCGATCATGAGCAGCGCGTCGGGCGCTGCGGCCGCGATGGCCGGCGCCAGGACATCGTCCAGCGCCGCGTAGGTGGTCGGCAGGATCAGCGCCTCTGCCGCCACCGCGTGCACGCGCCAGCGTGGCGAGGCGGCGACGCGCCGCGCGATCTCGGCGCTCGGATTGTGGGCGATGCCGGGGAAAGGCCCGAAGCCCGTGACCAGGAGGCGCGTGCGGGTCGCCGTCATGGTCACAGGCCGAGCAACGCGGCGATCTCGTCGGCGGCGGCCGTCGGCGACAGGGCGCCTTCCGTCACCGCCGTCTCGAGCGCCGCGACGCGGGCGCGCGAGGCGCGGTCGTGGCTGAGGCGCATGTGCATGCGCTCCTCGACGAGCGCCCACATCCACTTGCCGTCCTGGGCCCGCCGCCTGGCCTCGAACTCGCCCGACGCGGTCAGCTTCTCGCGGTGCTCGAGCACCTTTTGCCACAGGCCGTCGAGGCCCTGGTTGGCGAGGCCGGAGATCGTCACCACGGGCGGCGACCAGGTGGGCGAGGCGGCGGTAAGGATATGCAGGGCGGCGCGGTATTCCGCGGCCGCCGCCTGCGCTCGCGTGGCGCCGTCGCCGTCGGCCTTGTTGACGGCGATCATGTCGGCGAGCTCGACGATGCCCTTCTTGATGCCCTGCAGTTCGTCGCCGGCGCCCGGCAGCATCAGGACCAGGAAAAAGTCGGTGAGGTCGGCGACCGCGGTCTCCGATTGTCCGACGCCGATCGTCTCGACCAGGATCACGTCGAAGCCGGCGGCCTCGCACAGCAGCATCGTCTCGCGCGTCCGGGCCGCGACGCCGCCGAGGGTGCCCGAGGACGGGGAGGGGCGGATGAACGCGTTCGGGTCGGCGGCGAGCCGGGCCATGCGCGTCTTGTCGCCGAGAATCGCGCCTCCGGTGCGAACCGAGCTCGGGTCGACCGCGAGCACGGCCACCTTGTGGCCTCGCGCGGTCAGGTTGCTGCCGAGCACGTCGATCAGCGTCGACTTGCCGACGCCCGGCACGCCGGTGATGCCGACGCGGATGGCGCGGCCCGTATGCGGCATCACGGCATCGAGCAGCGCGCGCGCACTTTTGCGGTGATCGGCGCGCTTCGATTCGATCAGGGTGATGGCGCGGGCGAGCGCCGCGCGCTCGCCGCGCAACAGCCCGTCGACGTCCGGTTCGGCCTTGGCGCCCGTCATGGCGCGTGTTTTTGCCGACTCGCGCGCGACGCGTCGAGAAGTAATTCCCGCTGCACCGGGAGGGGAGTCACACGGCGCTGAAGCCGATGCGCCCCCAGCCGGGCACCTTGAGCGCCGGGCGGCGGATGTCGAGGCCGGCGACAAGGCCGAGGATGTTGACCTCGATGCCTTCGACCCATCCGACCGCCACGCCGGCGAAGCCGCCGAAGGACAGCCGTATGCCCGTGCGGCTCGGCGTCAGGCCGGCCCATTCGCCGTTCGGGTGCCAGTCCTTGCCGATGGCGGTCGGCGGCAGCGCTGCGCCGAGCTGGGGCACCTCCTGCATGACGTGGGCGACGAAGGTGTTCGAGTTGGGCCCCGGCCAGGCCTGGTAGTCGCCGAAGCTGCGGTAGCGGTAGCTGGCGACCGCGGCGCGGATCTTTGGGATGACGCGCTCGGCGGCCTCGCCTTCAAGGCCGAGAACGACCTCGGGTGCGTTGCCGAACCAGCGCCCGTCGGCGGCCCAGCCATCGGTGCGCACGGGCGAACCCCAGCCGACCTTGTCGTAGCGCGTGTAGCGCGCGGCGCCCGCCTCCTTCACGACGATCCAGCTGTGATGCGCGAAAATCCCGCGCCAGCGGCCGGTGCGGCCGGCGAGGATATAGACCATGGCCTGCGGCGCCTGCGCCGCTTTCGGCAGCAGGTTGGCGCTCGACCAGTCGGCCCGTCCCCAGCTCGGGGCGAGGTCGTCGCGCAGGCTCCACCACGCCGCATGCGTGGCGAGCGGGATCAGGAACAGACACAGGACGAGGAGAAGCAGGCGCAGGATCGACATCGCACGGAAAGTTCCTTGCCGCGCTCCGGCGATCAAGCGGCGCCGTTGTCGCAGCGCGTACGCGTCACTGCGCCGCCGCGACGCGCTGCGGCGCGAAGCGGCGGCGCATCCACACGAATAACGGCCAGGCGAAGGCCGCCAGCGTCATGGCGGCGAGGATCGCCGAGACCGGACGGTTGAGGAACGGCAGGATGCTGCCGTCGGACTTGATCAGCGAGGTGACCAGGCTCTGCTCGACCATCGTGCCCATGATGATGCCGAGCACCAGCGCCGCGACCGGGTAGCCGTTGGCCTCCATCACGTAGCCGAGGATGCCGAAGGCGGCGACGGTGGCGACGGCGAACAGGTTGTTGCCGGTGGCGAAGGCGCCGACGGCGGCGCACACCATGATCACCGGCATCACCGCCGAGCGCGGCGCGCGCAGCACGAAGGCGGCGATGCGGATCATGACGATTCCGAGCGGGATCATGATGATGTTGGCGATGACGAAGATGATGTAGAGCGCATACATGCTCGAGGCGCGCTCGGTGAACAGCGTCGGGCCGGGATTGAGCCCCTTCATGTAGAGCACACCGATGGCGATGGCTGTGATGGTGTCGCCGGGAATGCCGAACAGGAGCGACGGCACCCAGCCGGAGGCGAGGCTGGCGTTGTTGCTGGCGCCTGCCTCGACCAGGCCTTCCGGATGCCCGGTGCCGAATTTCTGCGGCTCCTTCGACAAGCGTTTCGACATGGCGTAGCTGATCCACGCCGCCATGTCGGCGCCGGCGCCGGGCAGCACGCCGATAATGATGCCGACGATGTTGCCGCGGCTCATCGGCCACCAATATTTTCTTGTGAGGTAGAGCTGGCCCTTGAGGATACTGCCGTATTTGCGCTTCTGGATCGGCGGCGGGTCGGGAGTAATCATCGCGCGCATCACTTCGGACACCGCGAATACGCCGACGAGAGCCGGGATGACGTCGATGCC
>DATBIR010000067.1:0-12621 GCA_036556825.1 Beijerinckiaceae bacterium | reverse complement strand
CGATGCGCCGGTCGGGCGAGCTGATCTTCACACCGTCGCGGCGTGCAGCGACGAGCGCCTCGGCGATGGCATCGACAGCTGCGGCATCAAGCACGTCCACCTCCTCACGCTGCAGCCGCAAGGACCGGCGTTTGCATGCAGTCCGGGCGCATGTCGGCATACGCCCGCGCCAGCGCCACGAGCAACTCGTCGTTGCCGGGCGCGGCGACGAGCTGAAAGCCGATCGGCAGTCCGCCGGCCGAGGGCGCGCAGGGCGCTGCCAGCGCCGGGCAGCCCGAGGCGTTGGCGAAAGGAGTAAAGACGGCGTGGCCCCGCGGACCGACGCTTCGGCCTGCGATCTCTTCCGGGTGACTGCGTTCGGCCGGCCACGGCAGCGCTGCGGCGGCGGGTGTCAGCAGCGCGTCATAACGTGCGAACAGGGTGGCGAGAACCCGCTTCAACTCGTCGACTGATGAGAGCATCTCGACGTAATCCGCGGCGGTGAGCGCGAGGCCCGCCTCGGCCATGGTCTGGATGGCCGGCGTGAGCTCCTCGCGGCGGCCTCGCGATCGGCGCAGGAGCCACGACAATCCGCCTTGCGAGACCACGGCAAAAATCCCCGCCAGCCTGTCGAGGTCGAAGGGACATTGGCCGGCGTCGACGTCATGGCCGAGGGCGGCGATCGTGCCCACCGCCTCGGCGACGCTGCGCGCGATCTCGGCGTCCACCGGCTCCTCGCCGAACTGCGGCATGACCAGAATGCGAAGGGGGCGCCAACCGGTTTCGGGCTTGCGCCATGCCGGCCAGCGCACCGAAGCCCAATCGCATGCTTCGGCTCCCGCCAGGACCATCATGGCGAGGTCGATGTCCTGCGCGCTGCGCGCAATCGGACCAACCACCTCGAAATCGTGCAGAATGACGGGAAAGCCCTGACCGCGTGCGACTCGTCCAACGCTCGGCTTGAGTCCGAACAAGCCGGTATGCGAGACGGGACGCCGGATCGACCCGCCGCCGTCGGTGGCAAGCGCCAGCGGCGCCATGCCGGCGGCTACCGACGCAACCGCGCCGCCGCTTGATCCGCCCGGCGTCAGCGCCGTGTTCCACGGGTTGCGAGTCGGCCCGAACAGCAGGTTGTCGGTATAACCTTGCAGCGTGAATTCGGGGACGTTGGTCTTGCCGAGGATCACGAGCCCGGCCTGGCGCAGCCGCGCCACCGGAAGCTCGTCGGTGGTCGGCACATGCTCGGCGTAAAGGCGCGAGCCCCAGGTGGCGCGCAGGCCCGCCACCAGCAGGTTGTCTTTGATCGTGACGGGAACGCCGTCGAGCGGGCTCAGGGGCGCCTCTTGCAGCCACCTTGTTTCGCTGGCCCGCGCAGCTGCGCGCGCGCCGTCGGTGTCGAGCGTGACGATCGCGTTGAGCAAGGGGTTGAGACGCTCGACGCGCGCCAGGCAGGATTCGAGCGCCTCGACAGGCGAGAGATCCTGCGCAGCATAGGCCCGCGAGAGTTGTGCGGCGGTGAGGTCGGCGGCGTCCATCTAGCCGCCCGCCATGGTTCGCGGTAGCCACAGCACAAGTTGTGGCACGAACCACAACAGCACCGTGAATGTCAGCATGATGAACACATAGGGCACGATGCCGCGGATCACGTCGCTGATCGGGCCAGCGTCATTGCGGATGCTCTGCACCACGTAAAGATTCATGCCGACCGGTGGCGTGATCATGGCGAGTTCGCTCATCAGCACGATGAACACGCCGAGCCAGATCGCGTCGATGCCGAGCGCCGTGGCGATCGGGTAGACGATCGGGATCGTCGTGACCTGCATGGAGAGCACTTCCAGGAAGCAGCCGAGGATCAGGTAGAAGACGATCAGGATGAAGATGAATTCGGTCGGATCGATCGACAGCGTCGAGATCAGCCGCGTCATCGCCTGCGGCACGCCGAGCAGGCTCAGGGTCACGTTGAGGATGAACGCGCCGCACACGATCAGGATTATCGTTCCGGTCAGGATTGCGGTCTGGCGGAAGCAGTGCATCAGCATTGGCCAGTCGAGCCGCCCGAACCATCCCGCGAGCACGAGGGCGATGACGACGCCGAGCGCCGCCGACTCCGTCGGCGTCGCAAGCCCGAGATAGAGGCTGCCCATCACGACGCCGAAGATGATCAGCGGCGGAACGAGGTCGACCGACTTGCGCAGCTTGTCGATGAAGGGGATGCGGCTGCTTTCGCGGTCCGACTTGCCCGCGAGCTTCGCCGAGATTGCGATGTAGAGCATGAAGCAGAGGGACAGCAGGATGCCCGGAATGATGCCGGCTATGAACAGCTGCCCGACCGAGTTGTTGGTTAAGGAGCCATAGATCAGCATCGCGATGCTCGGCGGAATCAGGATGCCGAGCGTGCCCCCCGCGGCGATCGAGCCGAGCGCGCTTGCCCGGTCATAGCCGCGCTCCTCAAGGGCCGGCAGAGCCACCGTCCCGATGGTTGCCGCAGTGGCCACGGATGAGCCGCAGGTGGCCGCAAAAAGGGCGCAGCCGCCGATATTGCTGTGCAGGAGTCCCCCGGGCAGGCGCGACAGCCACACCGAGAGGCCGACATACATCTTGTCGGCGAGGCCGCTGCGTAAGAGAATCTCGCCGAGCAGGATGAACATCGGGATTGCGGTGAGCAGGTTCTCGTTCTGCACGCCCCAAAGCACGCTGCCGAGGGATGAGACGAACCGCGAGCCGAGCGTTCCCCAGCCGCCCGCGACGCCGAGCCCCGCGAGCACGCCCGCCACCGGCAGCCCGATGACCAGGATGAACAGCCCGATGCAGAACGCGATCGCAATGGTGGTGATCGGCATCGCGCTTATCCCTCACCGGCGCCGCAGGTCTTCGAGCTCCTCCTGGAGCTCTTCCTGCGTCCCTTTCGGCCCGTGGCGGCGGTCCAGCTCGGCCCAGCGTCCGCGCACGAACAGCCGCGTGGCATGAAGAGCCATGCCTAGCGCGAAGACGAGAAAGACGAACAGGGCAGCGAACCAGACGCTCTGCGGCCAGACAAGCGGCGTGGCCCAAGGGGTCGGAGCAGTGCTGTTGAACTCGACCGTCTCGGTTACGACAATGGCCGCGACATAGACGATCAGTACGGCGAAGGCAGCGAGCAACACGGTGGAAAGCCAATTGAGCAGCGCCCGCGCCGGTTGCGGCAGCATGAGGTGGAACAGGTCGATGCGGATATGCGCGCGGTCGACAAGGGCAAGCGTGAAGGCGAGCGACGAGGTCGCCGCGAGCACATAGCCGCCGAGCTCATCGACCCCCTGCAGGGACATGCCGAAGAACTTGCGCGCGATCGTCTCGAACGTGACGAGCACCGCAAACGCGACCATCGCGATGCCGAAACCGACGGTCGTCACGTAACAGAACCGGTCCACGAACCACATGCGCCCGCGCGCTCCCGAAAGCCCGCTCGCGTGGAGCAGGCCGCGACTGCTCACATGCCGGCAATCGGGCCGAGCAGCCGCTTCCACTCCGCCGTGCAGCCTGCGAAGGACTTTTCGCACACCTCGGAGAAGGCTGGCAGCGACACGCTGCCGACGGCCTCGCGCACCAGCTTGAGATCGGCCTCGGTGACCGGCACCTCGGTCATGCTGTATTTCTTGACCGTCGTACACGGCTCCTTGCCAACGTTGCAGCGCACGGCGTCGTCGAAAAGATCTTTCGAGTAGACCCAGATGTCCTCTTCGAGCTGCTTGAACGAAGCCTCGAGCTTCGTCTTCTGTTCCGCCGAAAACTTGTTCCAGGTGTTCAAGTTGATGGCGTAGGCGTTGAACGCGATCTGGAAACCGATCGGCATGAAGTAGCTGCTCACCTCGGGCCAGCCGGCGGTGTTGGCGGAGCTGGGGCCGGTGATGGCGCATTCGGTCACGCCAAGACTCAAGGCCTGCTGCGTCTCGCCGAAAGAGATCGTGACCGGCACGCCGCCGAGCTTTTCGATGAACTTAGCCAGCGACTGGTCGTAGACGCGGACTTTCTTGCCCTTGAGATCGGCGAGGCCGCCGATTTGCGGTTTGCAGAATACCACCTGCGGGCCGAACGGCCACAGGCCGAGGAGCTTGGCGTTGTAGCGGCTCTGCAGACGCTTGTCGAAAGCCTCGCGATAGGCACCCACCACCTTGCGCGCCGTGTCATAATCGGGGTTCAGGCCGACGATGTCGAGGCCGAGGAAGAACGGCTCGTCCCGCGATACCTGCGCCAGGCGCAGCGTGACGATGTCGAACAGGCCACTGCGCAGGACGCGCAGGCCCTCGATGTCCTTGATCCCGGTCACATCCATCGGCTTGTAGTCAACGTCGATGGGCAGGCCGGTGCTCTTCTCCAGATTCTCGAAGAAGGGCTGCTCCTTGTTCTTGAGGATCAGGCCAGTGGCGAGGAGATTGCCGGCGACTTGCAGCCTGATCTTCTGCTGCGCCACCGCTGGACCGGCGAGCGCGAGGGCAAGCCCGAACGCAAGGGGGAGTTTGAGTTTGCGAACGTGCATCATGCTTCGCACTCCTGTTGGGACGCCGCCGATCGGCAGCGCGCCTGAGGTTGCAAGGGGCGTGCACAGCGTATCCCAGCGCGGGCCCGTGGGAAGATCTTTTCCACCAGGTGGGAAGGTCGCGGCCAAATGCTGGCCCGAGGAACTTCGGTCGAGCAGGGGAGGGAGCGAACGCCGTCAGGCGCGCGGCATCAACCCCCCGCAGGCGTCGGTGATGCGCTGCGCCGCGGAGGCGAGCATGCCACCAAAGGCGGCAAGCTGCTCGTTTTTAAGGCGCTGCGCCGAGGCCGCGATTGAGAGGGCGGCAACCGGGCGTCCGTATTCGTCGAAGATAGGCGCCGCCACGCAGCGCAGCCCGATCGTGTTCTCCTCGTCGTCGATGGCGAAGCCGGCCTGCCGGATCGTGCGGCAGGCCGACAGCAGCGTCGGCGGCTCCACGATCGACTTCGCCGTCACGGCCGGCAGCTTGCGCGAGCCGACCAGGGCATGCAGCTCTCGGTCGGGCAGGCTCGCCATGATCGCTTTGCCGATGCTGGAACAATGGGCGGGAATGGCCTGGCTGGTGCGCGGCGGCGACACCCGCCGATCGCCGGGATCGTAGCGCGAGAGGAAGATGACGCGGCGATCCTCGAGGACGCCTAGATTGATAAGCTCGCGGCTTTCTCCTCCGATCCGCTCGATGATCGGCTTCGCCGACGCCATCAGATTGCGGGTCTCGGCAAAGTTGGCGCCGACTGCGAGAGCCGTGCGGCCGATGCCCCACACGCCAGCGCGCTGATCGTAGCGCACGAAGCCACGGCCCTGAAGCGTGACGAGCAAGCGGTGCACGGTCGAGATCGGAACCCCCACCTTACGGGCGAGGTCGGAGAGACCGATGCCGCGCGCCTCGTCGCCCATCGCCTCGAGCAGCGCCAGCGCCCGTTCCACGGCGCGGACCGAGCCATCGGCGCGGGTGATTACGCCTTGGTCCTTTTTGTGGTTTTCTGGCACTTTCGTGAACCTCGATACGAGATTAGCCGGACCGGACGAACACGGAAAGCCCGCCCTTTTCAGATGCGGGCAAAAGCAATGCCACCCCCGAGGGGCCGCGGAAGTAGGGACGGGGGCCGCTACCGCGGCCACACCATGCGCTAGGCGCTTCCTGCGGCTTGGTCGCCGACACGCCGTGAAGCACAGGAGATGGCAGCGTGGCGGGCGAGTTCCAAGGCTTGGCCGCAAAGCTCAAGGGCCGGCAGGAACCATGTAAGCTGGTTCTACGGTGAGCGCTGTGGTAAAGGGGCCGCCCGCGTGGGTGCGCGTAGTGGAGCAGCCCCATGAACAAGGCAGAAGAATTTCGCAAGCACGCGGAAGAATGCCGGACCCTCGCAAGGCAGATGAAGCACGGCAAATACCACGCCCAGCTCTTGCAAATGGCGGAGGCCTGGGAGCGGCTCGCCGACGACAAGGAGGGTGCCGCGCCCGTCCACCTGGAAACGGCGCCGGCCAGGCCGCAAAAGAAGTAGCGACAGGTTCCACCTGTCGCGGCCACGCCACGCGCCGGCCGTGCGCGCGGAACGGTTCACGGCAACGCATCATCAATCGAAGGAAAGATAGGCAGCTTGGGGAACCGTCGCGTCGGCCCGCGAAGGCGGGGCGCCATATGGTTCTGGGCTTATCCGCGACCATGATGATGACGGCGGGGTCGATCTGCATCGGCCCCGCCTTGGCGGGCGCATGTCTCCGGCCGGCGCGGCCGGCCGGGTGCGGCTCAGTTGCGCGCGTAGGCGGATTTCGCCGTCAGCTCCCGCGCTCGCGCCTGCCAGCGCTCGACCTCGGCGCGCTCGCCCCGAAGACCGAAGACCGGCAGCTTCTTCAGTTCGCTGTCGTCGTAGGTCCGCGCCATGCCGACGGCGCCGCGTGCATCGCCGGCTTCGGCGAGGCGGCCGAAGAACAGGCGCGCCACGGCGAGATCGCCGATGCGCAGGGCTGCTTCAGCCTTGGCGAGATAGCCATTCGCGTCGGCCGCCGTCATCGTCGGACGCGTCTGCGGCGCGGCCGCCGCGGCGAGCGGCTCATGCGGTCGCGTCTCCGCTTCGCCGCTTCTCACCGCGGCGAACTCCGCTTTCACGACGGCAGCCTCCGGTTTCACGGCGACTGCCTCCGCTGTCACGGGGAGGAGACCCGGCTCGCTCACGCGCGGCGCGGCCTTGATCGATCCGGTCTTGACCACCTCTGCGGAAACGGCGGGCATCGGAATCGGCGATGGCTCGGCGACGGCCGGCGGCCCGCTGGCTGTCGGCTTTTGCTCCACCGCGGTCACCGGCGCGGGCGCGCGAGCGACGACGGGCGCCTCGCCCGGCGTCGGCTCCTGCTCGATCGCGTTCGCCGCCGCCGCTATCTGCGCTTCGGGCTTGGCCGTCGTGCGCATTTCCGTCACCAGGGCCCAGCTTGTGACGACGCCGATGGACAATCCGCTGATCACCGTCAGCGTCGCGACGGAGAGTTTGAGCCGGCCTTTCACGGCGGGTGGGGCAGTTCCCATCGCCGGCTTGTGGGTTGCGCCTTCCTTCAACGTGTGCCCGGGCAGGTGCAGCTGGCTCGCTCGTGGCAACTGATTCATCGCGCGCCCTCCCGCCAGCGGAGAAAGTCGTTGAACATCTTCTCGCGGGTTGACCCGGTCAGGCCACGTTCCTTGGCGAAGCGATCGAAGTCGGCCCGCAGTGCGGCATTGTCGCCGGCGGGCTTGATCGACGAGGTTTGCGTGGCCGCGTCGCGCAGGATTCGCGCCGCCGGAGCGAAGCGCTGCCAGCCGGGCACGTCGGCAGCCAGATTGACCTCCTGCCACTTGGGATGACGTGGCGCCTTCTTGAATTCGTCGATCTTGTCGAAGAACGCCTGCACGAACGTCTCGAGGCGTTTGTGACGGACGCTTTTCTCGGGCCAATTATAGGCCACCAGGACTGCGCCCACGGCGATGGTTTCGACCGACCGGCCATCGGGGACCAGCCCCGGATAATCGCTCGCCTGGAGGGCGGCAGGATAATAGCTCTCCTCGAATTTCGCCTCGTACGCGATCGGCAGGAAATGGAAGCCGAGGTCCTTCGGGGCGCGCGCGAAGGCGGGCCCGGGCTTGCCGGCGACATAAATCGTGGCGGCCACGTCTCCCGACTTCATCTTCTCGATGGCGTCGGCCTGGCCCATATTGACCTCGTGAACGCGCACGCCGCTCTTGTCGAACAATTCGCGCGCCACGAATTGCGTGCCGCCGCCGATGTCGCTGAAGTTGACGGGCTTGCCCTCGAGATCCTTCAGGGACCGGATCTCGGGCCGGGCGAGGACGTGAAGTTCCTCGTTGTAGAGCTTGGTGATGTAGACGAGGCGGTTGCCGACGTCGCGTTGCTCCTTGGAGCCTTTCAGGCGCGCGAGATCGGTGGTCTGGGCGATGCCCAAGTCGATGCCCTTCAGCGCCAGCACGTCGCGGATATTCTGGGCGCCTCCCTTGCCGATCAACGGCAGCACGCGCAGCCCATGCGGATCGTCGAGCACCGCCGAGAGATCGTAGGCGATCTGCAGATAGGTCCCGGCCGGCGTACCCGACACGATCGAGACCGTGTTCTGCTGGTTGTCGACGCCCTCCTTGGCAGCCGACCTCGACGTGGCCTCGGCTGCTTGCGTTCCTGTCAAGGCGGACAAGGCAAGCGCCATCATGAGGGCGGCCGCACGCCCTCGTCTAACTGAACTCATGTTCTGCCCTCGTGGAAATCGCGACCGGGCGCGCCGAACTCTACGGACAGCAAAAACGAGAATATATTTCCGCTGTGCCCCCCACCCGCGTCGGAAACGGCCGATCGCCCGATCGCGATGCCTAACGATTCGGGCGAGATTGTGGGTGCGGGAGGACGGTCCGATTCGTCACCGGACAACCCACAGCTTACCCACAGGCGCGCGACGCATGTACTGGCTTTGCCAGTCGCTCGCCGCGTGCTGCTCGGCGTGTTGCGAACGATGGCGGAGGTCTGGAGCCCGAGAAAATCACATCAAGGCGTCGTTCGTCTGCGTCGGCTATGAGGCCCTGGCCGCTCCACGCTCCTCTGCGCGCGGCACATCGGCGCGAAGACCCTTTGCACCGGGTGGCCTGATCCAAATTTAATCAGTTATTGAGGCGACACACCTAAACATTCGTCATTGCCGCTGATGGAAACGGGTGTTGTCCTACTATCGATTTGACCTCTGGCGTAATGCCGAGTTCTTTCCGATCGACCTCTCCCTCGACCTGCCGACTGAGAGCGCCCTGCGCGGCAAGGCTGCCGCGGCAGCGCGCGAGCTCATGCAATCGCCGGGGTTTCGCCACATCCCGGACTGGACCGATTTCCGGTTCGAGGTCAGCGACGCCGACGGAAATCGCGTCCTCACCTTTCCGTTCGAGGACGCGGCCGAAGGCGCGGCGGGCACAGGCTTCGCCGCGACCGACCACGCCGATGCCGCGGTCCTGCTCGTGGATGACGACGAGGCATCCGTGGTGCTGGCGGCAAAGATGCTGAGGCGCGCTGGCTTCGACGTGGTCGACACCGCCCCCAACGGTGCGATTGCGCTCGCCATGATGCGCAACAAGAGCTATCGCCTCGTGATCTCGGACTGGAATATGCCCGAAATGAACGGTCTCGACCTACTCCAGGCTATCCGAGCGGACGAGCGCTTGAAGGGTACTCCATTTCTCCTCACCTCGATCGACGACGCGGCCGAGCGCGTCAACCGGGCCGCCCTTGCCGGCGCGAGCGCATTCGTGTCGAAGCCGTTCGACGTGCCAGCCCTGAAGACGAACCTCGAAAAGATGTTGTAGGTGCCGCACCCCGGGCCGCCGCCTCATGCCTCGGACGGGGACGGCGCCACGCGCTCGCGCGAAAGGGGCGGGCGACAAAGCCTGGACCACGATCTGCATGAAAGCCCCGCCCCGATTTGGCGCCGCCTCTTGCGACCTGCTGCAAGTGACGACCAACGACACCCAGGCATCTGCAGGCCCGTGGAGGCGACCTTCATTGCGCCGCGAGCAACTCGGCGCGAGCCCTCAGCGCAGCGGCTCGGGCGCGTTCGTGCATCGCTCTCAGCGCGAGCAGGCGCGCCGCGCAGCCGAGGCGCTCCGCGTCGTCGCTGCGGCCGTTTTCGGCAAGGGTCGCAGCCTTCCTCGACAATTCGGCGATGGCTCGTTCGCGAGCCGCCGCCCAGAGCTCGAGCGTGCTTGCGGGCGTCTCGTCATTCGGCATCGTCGCCAGCTCGATCAGGACGGACTTGCGCAGCGTCCCTGTCTCGCAGGCGCTGGATCTCGCGCTGCCCGCGTTTCATCAACTTGATCGAGACGCGCAACGTACGTTCGATCCGCGCCCAGTCGAGCCGATCGGATTCTATCGCCATTTCTTCTGTGGCGCGCATCGCTGAGCCTCCTAACCTGTATTTTGGTTATTCAGTCGATGCATCTAGCTTGGCCGTTCGCGGCAAGAACGCGGCAATACCGGACAGAGATCGTGACCAAGTTTCGGCCATTTCGGGCAACTTCGATCCGACGAATCTCGCCTTGGCCACGGCTCGCGTTACGACGTGCGGCCGTCGTGACGCCGCTGATGCCGAGGCGAAGCGGAGACGGCCGGAGCTAGGCTGCCTCTTCCATCTCCGGCACGGCAGGGCGCTGGACGTGGCGCCGCGCGTGGAACAGGTAGAAGCCGTCCAGCTGATCTCCAGCCAGCACATGCGCGGCGCGTTGCGCCAGGAACTGCCGCATGGCCTCTGGCTCGCTCCCGACGAACTGCCAGACGTCCGAGGTGAGGAAGGCGGGCACAGGTTTGTCCTGGGCCACCGCGCAAAAGAATTCCGGGTCCTCGACGCGCCGAAACAGGTTGTAGCCGGGGACCGGCGGCTCGCTGCCGCTCGCGCCCGCTTTTATGACGCCTGCCATTGAATGCCTCCCCACCCCTTTAGGCCCCGGTATTTTTACCGATGGCTTGGAAAAGCATTTCAGGATGATGCTCCCGTGTCATCTACATACCTGATTCGGTCGAGGTTTTCACCAGTGAACACAGGGAGCCGCCCGCCCGCACAGTTTTTTGACAGGTCGTCCCCGCTTCTCGGCAAGGGACGTGCGCGCCTTCACGCCGCCGCCGCGCGCCGGTCGGCATGCGAGCGGTAGGACAGCGCCTCGGCGACATGCAGCCGCCTGACGCGTTCCTCGCCGTCGAGATCGGCGAGCGTGCGCGCCACCTTCAGAACGCGATGAAAGCCGCGCGCCGACAGGCGCATGCCATCGGCGGCGTTGCGGATCAGCGCGAGGCCCTCGGCGTCCGGCTGCGCCACCTCTTCCAGTACCGGCGGCGGGCAGGCGGCATTGGTCGTGACGCCGTCGCGGCCGAGCGCCGCGTAGCGCTTGATCTGCATCTCGCGGGCGGTGACGACGCGCGCCGCGATCTCGGCAGAGCCCTCGGCGGGCGGAGGCAGCACGAGATCGGCGGCGCTCACCGCCGGCACCTCGATGACGAGATCGATGCGGTCGAGCAGCGGCCCCGACAGCCGCGCCTGGTATTGCGCGATGCAGCGCTCGTTGGGCTGCCGCCGGCATACGAAACCTGGCTCGGTCGCCTGTCCGCAGCGGCACGGATTCATGGCTGCGACGAGCTGGAAACGCGCCGGATAGGTGACGCGGTGGTTGGCGCGCGCGATCATCACCTCGCCGGTCTCGAGCGGCTGGCGCAGCGAGTCGAGCACCTGCGGCTGGAACTCGGGAAACTCGTCGAGGAAGAGCACGCCGTGATGCGCGAGCGACACCTCGCCCGGCCGCGCATTGATGCCGCCGCCGACCAGCGCCGGCATCGAGGCGGAATGGTGCGGCGCGCGGAACGGCCGGCGGTTTGACAGCGCGCCATTGGCGAGCTGGCCGGCGACCGACTGGATCATCGACACCTCGAGCAGCTCGCGCGGCGCGAGCGGCGGCAGGATCGACGGCAGGCGCTGCGCCAGCATCGACTTTCCCGCGCCCGGCGGCCCGCTCATGAGGAGGTTGTGCGCGCCGGCGGCGGCGATCTCGAGCGCCCGCTTGGCGCTCTCCTGTCCTTTGATGTCCTTCAGGTCGGGCAGGCTGGCGCCGACCGGCGCCACCGCTGGCTCCGGCCGCGCCATCACCTGCAGCCCCTTGAAGTGATTGGCCAGCTGGATCAGCGAGCGCGGCGCCAGGATGTCGATGTCGCGCGACGCCCACGCCGCCTCCGGCCCGCACGCGGCCGGACAGATCAGGCCTTCCGACCTGGCGTTGGCGGCGATCGCTGCCGGCAGCACGCCGGCGACGGCCGTGATCGAGCCGTCGAGGGCGAGCTCGCCGAGCACGGTGAAGCCGGCGAGCGCGTCGCCCGGCACCGCGCCGATCGCCGCCATGATGGCGAGCGCAATCGGCAGGTCGTAATGGCTGCCCTCCTTGGGGAGGTCGGCCGGCGCCAGATTGACGATGATGCGCTTGGCCGGCAGGGCCAGGCCCGATGCGGTCAGTGCCGCGCGCACGCGCTCGCGCGATTCCGCCACCGCCTTGTCGCCGAGCCCGACGACATGGAAGGCGACGTTGCCGGCCGCGATCTGCACCTGCACGTCGACGGGCCGCGCCTCGATGCCCTCGAACGCAACCGTCGATACCCGCGTGACCATGGCTGACCCCTCAAGGTCGCGCGAAGCTTAGCCTGCCGGTCGGGCGGAGAACAAGGCGGCACGTCGCGTAACGCCACAGGCGGAGCGGCGGGTCACGCCGGAACTGGCGCGGGCGCGCCGCGCCCGCGACGCGCAGCGCAAGGTACTGGATCGGCGAGGTCGTGCCGGTAACCGGGCCAATTCTACCGCGACAGGCTCGCTTACTATCGCCCTTCCTGCCGGCGTGCACGGATGTGGTACCGCAGCACTATTCCGCTTCCCGCGAATAAGATTCTGACAAGGTTTCATCACGCTGCGGTGGAACCTCATCTCATGAAAACCGTGCCTCGGTTGCTCACGCTGACCTCAAGCCTCGCCCTCGGCCTCGTACTCGCCATTCAGCCGCTGTCGTTGCAGCTGTCGTCGTTCACGCTCGAACCCTCTGCTGTTGTCGCTGGCGGTGGCGGCGGTGGTGGTGGTGGTGGTGGTGGTGG
>DATBIR010000066.1:0-6975 GCA_036556825.1 Beijerinckiaceae bacterium | reverse complement strand
GTTTCGCATCACTTGACGTCATATTCGTCATGCCGGGGCGGCCGAAGGCCGAACCCGTTGGCGAAGCCCCGGAATGACGAAGAAAAATGTCACCGGATGGCGATGGCGAGGTTGGAGACCTCTTCGAGGAAGCGCTGGATGCGATGGGCGTTCTGGCCGAGGTCGTGCTGGCCGATGCGCGAGGCGGAGCGCACGTCGATGCGCGCCCCGTCGGCGCGCGGACGGATGCGCACCGTGACGTCGTCGGCGATGCGCAAGAGGAAGGTGCGATCGACGGCGTCGAGGCGGCCGAGCCCGACGCGGCCGCCCGGCCGCGCTGATTCGATGACCTCCCATTTCCGGTTCTGCGCCGCGCGGCGCACCAGCTCGTAGACCTGATCGGGCGGGATATCGAGGGTGAGCGGCGCGATCTGCGGATAGGCCGCGCGCTGCAGGCGTCGCAATTCCGGCGCCACGTCCGGCGGGATGCGCCCGCCGCGCGCCTCGAGCGCGGCGCGCGAGCGCGAGAAGGTCGGCGGATCGACGATGTCGGTGGACACGTCGGTGAGCGGCGGCAGGGTCAGGGCCTTGAGCCCGAACCAGCCGGGATAGGCGAGAATGGCCATCGCCAGCAGCAGGGCCTTGACGGCGCGTCCGAGGCCGCGGCGGCCTTCGCGCCAGATGCGCACGAAGGCGATGAACGACAGGCCGGCAGCCTCGATCGCCAGGAACAGCCCCGCCGCCAGCGCCACCAGGCCGGGGAAGAACTCGACGAACTGGAAACGGATCAGCGCCACGGCGATGGCCGTGACGGCGAGCGCGAACCAGGCGACGGGCAGCGCCCATTGCGCGAAGCGGGTGACGGGCTCTTCGATGATCAGACGACGCATCGGCTCGGTCTACAGAGGCTCTCGAGGGCGCGCCACTTCTTATCGCCAAGGCTGGCGCCGGTCGCCGGCATCCTGCCTCGATAAGGCTCCCAAGGTTAACCTTTCGCAACCGGTTGCCCTTTAGGGACGTTGGCAGGCCAGGCTGGCGGCGAGATAGTTCTTATGTAAACTATCTCGCCTGGATCGCACTCAGCCCGCCATGCCCCAGCCCCAAGTCGTCCGCGCCGCGGAGACCGCCGCACCGTTGCAGGTCTGGTTCCGCTTCATCCGCCTGCATCGCCGGGTCGCCGCGGCGATCGCGGCGGAGCTCAAGGCGCTGGGGCTGTCGATCCCGCAATTCGACATCCTGTCGACCCTGACCGAGCGCGAGGGCTTCACCCAGCAGGAGCTCGCCGCGCATCTCTACGTCACCAAGGGCAACGTCTCGGGCCTCGTCGACCGGCTCGTGGAAGCCGGGCTGGTGGAGCGCCGCGCCATCCCGGGCGACCGGCGCTCGCACGCCCTGCACCTAACGCGCGCCGGCCGCGCCCTCGCCGAGCAGGGCATCGCCGCCCAGGGGGCCTATGTGCGGCGCACCCTCGGCCGCCTGTCGCGCACCGATCTGGCCGAGCTCAACCGCATCGTGCTTGCCTGGCGCGAGGCCGCCCGCGACGAGGACTCGGAGCGAGGCGCGAATAGCGAATAGGACAGGCCGTATCTGCTACTCGCCCGTCCCGAGAGTGTCGATGAAGGCGGGCAGATCGGCGATCGACTCGATCACGTGGTCGGCATGCGGCTCGAGGTCGGAGCGCGCGGCGCGCTTGAGTGGGCCGGTGAGCACCGCGATGCCGACCGCGCCGGCGAGACGCGCCGTCTCGAGGTCGTGCAGGGAATCGCCGACGAGCGCGACCTGGCCGGCCTCGACGCCCAAGCGGTCGGCGAAGGCGAGCACCATGCCGGGATGCGGCTTGCCGCCGAAACCGGAATCGTAGCCGGCGATGAAGTCGAGGAACGGCATGAGCCCCAGCGCCTCGGCCTGGCTGCGCGCCGATGCTTCCGCGTCGTTGGTGGCGATGCCGAGACGCAGGGTGCGCTCGCTCAGGGCGCGCGCCACCGCGGCGGGCTCGCCGATCGGCGCGAGATGGCGCAGGCCCCAGACGCGGAACAGCTCGTCCATCTCGCGGTAGAGATCGGTACCCGGGGTCCGGCCGAGCGCCTGCGCCCAAAGCGGCCCGTAATGCGCCGAGGAGCCGGCGACCAGCGGCGAGCTCGGCAGGAAGCGGCGTTCATGCTCGATATATTCGCTGACGCGGATGAGCTCGGCGAAGGCCCTCTCGTCGCCGGCCGCCAGGGTGCGCATCACCTCGTAGGCCGCCGGGCCCCAGGTGGCATCGAAATCGATGAGGGTTCCGTCCTTGTCGAACAGGATCGCGCGCAACGCCACGCCGGCCGGTCTCCGACAGCATGATCCGGCAAAAGCCTGCCCCGGACTTGATCCCGAGTGAGGGTCACTTCGCCGAAGATGGCTTGTCCCGGACTTGATCCGGGATCATGCCTCTCAATGGGTAGCAGGGAGCAGGCGGCGTGGTTGTCACGAGACGGCGCCGACCGCAAGGCGGCCGGCGTGCCGGCGGATCGGCTCAGCGCTGGACCTCGGCCGTGACCGCGCAGGCGGCGCCGCGACCCTCGCCATAGCCGGCATAGACGACCTTGACGCGGCGGGTGCAGGCCGGCTCCCCGGCCCGGGCCTGGGCGGGCGTCGCCTCCGCCTTGCTCTCGGCCTGGGCCGCGGGCTTGGCCGGGGTGATCCCGGTGGCGCTGACGACGACGGGCGTCAGGACCGAGGCGAGGCCGGTGAGGATCAGGACGGTCGAAAGGCGGTTCATTGTTTGCTCCCTGCGGTCGGCAGCACGTGCGGGCTGCTGTGTCGCGACCTTCCCCTGGGGGGGAGCCGGTCGCGGTGCGCTCGCGCACATGCTCGAAAGAACTTGGCTGTTTCGGAAATGCGCACCGGCCTTCTTCGTTCCACGGCGATGGCAAGGGCGTGGCGGCGGATGTGTGTGAAGACCTCTGGGTCGGCCCGGCGAAAGCCTGCCCCGGAAGCGAGCCGGGGCAGGCGCGACTTGTCTGGATGGACCGTCAGGCGCTCCTGGTCCTGCGCGACGGCCCGAAACCTCCGCCGGGGAGGCGCGCCCGTTGCGCCGCCCCGCCCTCGAGGACGGCGAAGCGGGGCATGGCGCGGCCGGTGGCGCCGCGCGCCAGGATGACCGGCATGCGGCCAGGCCCATGGTACGCTGTGCTCTCCGTGCGCTTGCCGGAACGGGCGTCGAGCATGAATGGCGACAGCCCGATGCCGCTTGCCGCGGTGACCGCAGCAAAGCGTGCCGGCTCGCTTGTGGTGATGATCGTCGTTCTCACGATCGGCTCTCCCTCGTCCCTGTGACGCCGGCGCTTTGAGCGCTCGTTTGATGGGAGACGCTACGACGCCATTGTTTCAGGATGTGTGCGCGACCTCACATCAGTGGTTTCGGCCTGATGACGGCGACGAAACAGCCGGAGCCATCAAAGACCGCCTCGCCTGCGGCGCGTCCGCCCGACGATGCTTGACTTGGCAGGCCCGCTCCCTAAAGGGTGCCCATCCCTCCCGCCACGGACCAGCCCATGTCGAGCGATCGCGCTCAATCCCAGGCGCCGCAGCCGTCCGCCGCCGTCCCGGCGGCGACGAGCGATGCCGTTCGTCTTCACGGCTCGCTCCGCTCGCCCACCGCCGGCGTCGCGCCCACGGGCGAGCCCGCGCATCTGCACCCGACGCGGTCCTTCCAGGGCCTGATCCTGACCCTTCAGCGCTTCTGGGCGGAGCGCGGCTGCGTGATCCTGCAGCCCTACGACATGGAAGTGGGGGCCGGCACCTTTCACCCGGCGACGACCTTGCGCGCCCTCGGGCCGCGGCCGTGGCGCGCCGCCTATGTTCAGCCTTCGCGCCGGCCCAAGGACGGGCGCTACGGCAAGAATCCGAACCGCCTGCAGCACTACTACCAGTTCCAGGTGATCCTGAAGCCGAGCCCGCCCGACATCCAGGACCTCTACCTGAAATCGCTCGAGGCGATCGGCATCGACGCGGCTTTGCACGACATCCGCTTCGTCGAGGACGACTGGGAAAGCCCGACCCTCGGCGCCTGGGGCCTCGGCTGGGAATGCTGGTGCGACGGCATGGAGGTATCCCAGTTCACCTACTTCCAGCAGGTGGCCGGCTTCGAATGCGCGCCGGCCTCCGGCGAGCTGACCTATGGTCTCGAGCGCCTCGCCATGTATGTGCAGGGCGTCGAGAACGTCTACGACCTCAACTTCAACGGCCTGTCGGGCGACGACAAGGTCACCTACGGCGACGTGTTCCGACAGGCCGAGCAGGAGTATTCACGACACAATTTCGAGCATGCCGACACGGACATGCTCTTTCGGCACTTCCGCGACGCCGAGGCCGCCTGCCGCACATACCTCGAGGCCGGCGACAAGGGCGACCGCCACGAAATGGCGCTGCCGGCCTACGACCAAGCCATCAAGGCGAGCCACATCTTCAACCTTCTCGACGCCCGCGGCGTGATCTCGGTGACCGAGCGGCAGAGCTACATCCTGCGCGTGCGCGAGCTCGCCAAGGCCTGCGGCGCCGCCTGGCTCAAGACCGAGGGCGGGAGGCTCGCGGCCTGATGCCCGATCTGCTGCTTGAACTGTTTTCCGAGGAGATCCCGGCCCGCATGCAGCGCCGCGCGGCCGAGGATTTGCGCAAGCTCGTCACCGACGCGCTGGTCGAGCGCGGCTTCCTCTACGAGGGCGCCCGCGCCTTTGCGACGCCGCGCCGGCTGGCCCTGCAGGTCGCGGGCCTGCCCGCCAAGGGGCAGGACGTGCGCGAGGAGCGGCGCGGCCCGCGCGTCGGCGCGCCCGACAACGCCGTGCAGGGTTTCCTGAAGAGCGCCGGCCTCGCCTCGCTCGATCAGGCGCGCATCGACAAGGACCCGAAGAAGGGCGAGTTCTACGTGGCGGTGATCGAGCGTCCCGGACGCCCGACCGCCGAGGTCGTCGCCGAGATCCTGCCGGGCATCATCCGCGATTTTCCGTGGCCGAAATCGATGCGCTGGGGCGCGCGCTCGGAAAAGCCGGGGAGCCTGCGCTGGGTGCGGCCGCTGCACGCCATCGTCTGCACCTTCGGGCCCGAGACCGAGATCCCCGACGTGGTGCCGTTCGAGGTCGACGGCATCCGCGCCGCCGACTACACCTGGGGCCACCGCTTCATGGCGCCGGACCTGATCCAGGTGCGCCGCTTCGACGATTACGTGTCGTCGCTCGAACGCGCCCGCGTCGTGCTCGACGCCGACCGGCGCAAGGACATCATCCTCACCGAAGCGAAAAACCTCGCCTTCGCGCGCGGCCTGGAACTCGTCGAGGACGAGGGGCTGCTCGAGGAAGTGGCCGGACTGGTCGAGTGGCCGGTCGTGCTGATGGGCACCTTCGACGAGGCCTTTCTCGACATCCCGCCGGAAGTGATCCGCGCCACCATCCGCGCCAACCAGAAATGCTTCGTGCTGCGCGACCCCGGTGGGCGCCTCTCCAACAGCTTCATCCTGGTCTCCAACATGGACGCCAGGGACGGCGGCGCGGCCATCGTCGCCGGCAACCAGCGCGTCGTGCGGGCGCGGCTCGCCGACGCCAAATTCTTCTGGGAGACCGATCTCAAGACCAGGCTCGAGGACCGGCTCGAGAAGCTGAAAAGCATCGTCTTCCACGAGAAGCTCGGCACGCAATACGAGCGCGTCGAGCGCATCGCGACGCTGGCCGCGGAGCTGGCGCCGATCGTCGGCGCCGATGCGGCGCCGGCAACCCGCGCGGCGCGGCTCGCCAAGGCCGATCTCGTCACCGAGATGGTCGGCGAGTTTCCCGAGCTGCAGGGCCTGATGGGCCGCTATTACGCGAGCGCGCAGGGCGAGCCCGCATCCGTCGCGGCAGCCGTCGAGGAGCACTACAAGCCCGCCGGCCCGTCCGACCGGGTGCCGACCGGCCCGGTTTCAGTCGCCGTGGCGCTGGCCGACAAATTCGACACGCTCGTCGGCTTCTGGGCCATCGACGAAAAGCCGACCGGATCGAAGGATCCCTATGCGCTCAGGCGGGCGGCTCTCGGCGTGATCAGGCTGGTGCTGGAGAACGAGCTCCGCCTTCCCCTGGTCCCCGTCTTCGAGCGGCACCTTGCACGCATCGGGCGGTCATCGAGGACAGCAGTCGCAGGCGGCACCGGCCACGGCGTGGTGCAGTGGCACCGCGATCAGGTCAGCGGCACGAGCGTCGACCTCCTCGCCTTCTTCGGCGACCGCCTCAAGGTCTACCTGCGCGATCAGGGCGCGCGCCACGATCTGATCGATGCGGTATTCGCCCTGCCCGGCCAGGACGACCTTCTGATGATCGTGCGCCGGGTCGAGGCGCTCGGCCGTTTCCTCGACGCCGAGGACGGCCAGCATCTGCTGGTCGGCTACCGCCGCGCCGCCAACATCCTGCGCATCGAGGAGAAGAAGGACGGCCGCGCCTATGACGGCCCGCCGGACGAGGGTGCCTTCGCCCAGGACGAGGAGAAGGCGCTTGCGCGCGCCCTCGCCGGGGCCCGTGACGAGGCCGCGGCCGCGATCGCGCGCGAGGATTTCGAGAGCGCCATGCGGGTGCTGTCGCGCCTGCGCGCGCCGGTGGACGCCTTCTTCGACAAGGTCACCGTCAACGCCGACGAGGCGCGCCTGCGCGAGAACCGGCTGCGGCTGCTCAACGCCATCCGCGAGGCGACCCACGAGGTCGCCGATTTCTCGCGCATCGAAGGGTAGCCCTCACCCGGTCGCGCGTGCCGCGCGACTCGCCCTCTCCCGCGAGCGGGAGAGGCAGCTCACCGCTCTTCGAAAAACCCGCGGAAATTGGCGAGCCATTGTTTGAGCCAGAGCTCGAGCGCGGCTTTTGCGGCCTCTTCGGACGGGCCGTAGCCCCAGGCGTCCTCCTGCAGCGGGCTGGCCCACACCCAGAAGCGGTTGCCGCCGTCGTAAGTGACGTTGCCGACCTCGATGTCGCCGACGAAGCCGACGAAGCGGTTGAGCGGGATTCC
>DATBIR010000065.1:0-54456 GCA_036556825.1 Beijerinckiaceae bacterium | reverse complement strand
CTTCCTGATCGAGGCCTGCGCCGAGCGGCTGTGGCTGGTCGCCGGCGGCGGCGTCAAAGCCTTCGACGGCGACATGGACGATTATCGCCAGCTGGTTTTGTCGGGCGCCTTCGAGGCGGACCGGCCGGCCTCGCGCACGCGCCCCGACAAGAGCTCGCGCACCGACGACCGCCGCGCCGCGGCGGAACGGCGGGCCGCCCTGGCCCCGCTGAAGAAGCGGCTCGAGGCGCTCGAGGCGCGCATGGACAAGCTTTCGGGGGTGATCGCCAAGGTCGATGCGGCCCTGGTCGACGGCACCGCGTTCCAGCGCGATCCCGGCAAGGCGAGCGAGCTGGCGCGCATGCGGGCCGAGGCCGCCGCAGCCCTCGCCGGCGCCGAAGAGGAGTGGCTGGCGCTGAGCGCCGACGTGGAAGCCGCGAGCGCGTGAGGTAATTCTCCCCTACCCCTTGTGGGGAGGGGCGGACTCGGCCGCAGGCCGAGCCGGGTTGGGGGTCGTCGGCGTCGAGCGCCGGTGCAACGGCCATCACACGCTGGTAGCAGCGTTCACCACCAGTCGACTCGGTAGCGCTTTGACTTTGCGACCCCCACCCCGCTCGGACGTTTGCGTCCGAGTCGGCCCTCCCCGCAAGGGGGCGGGAAGAGACCCCATCTGGTCGGGCGCCGATGCGTCCGAGTCGGCCCTCCCCGCAAGCGGGAGGGAACTGCCCGCCTACTTCACGATGCGGTCGAGGCGGTTGTTGACGAACAGGTAGATCTCGCGGGCGCCGGGCTCGGAATAGAGCACCTGCACCTCGCGGTGGCCCTTGCCGCTTTCGCCGATCAGCACGTCGGTCGGCGCCTTGCCCTTGAGGCGCACGAGGTCGCATTCGCCGATCCCGGGCTCGATCGCCGCCGCAGCAGCAGGATTGTCGCCCTGGCAGCGGCCGTCCGGCCCGAGCACCGGCCCGGAATATGCGGCGGTCGAAGCCGGCGGCGGCGCGGCCGGCACGGCCGCCGTGACGGTCGGGCCGGCGCGTTCGTTGCACCCGGCCACAGCGGTCAGCGCCGCGACCGCAACGGTCGTGAGAAGAAGGCGGATCATGACACGGCGGTTAGCATGATCCGGCGACTCAAAGATTAAGACGGACATGGATTCGGCCACAATCGATTGCGCTCGCTAAGGCGCCTTGTCGTTCTGACGCGCCTCGAGCGCCTCGCGGTAGAGCCGCATCGCGTCGCCGCGAAAGGCGGCGCGGCCGTCCTCGCGGAAATAGAACATGTGGCCTCCCGGATAGACGTTGAGGCCGACCCGCTTGCCCGGGCCGAAATCCGTGAGCTGGTTGAGCAGGATCTGGTTGGCGAAATAGGGCGTCACGAGATCGGTGAAGCCGTGCACGACGAGGGTGCGCAGCTTGCCGTCGAGCGCCAGCGTCCGGCGCAGGTTG
This sequence comes from Beijerinckiaceae bacterium, assembly GCA_036556825.1. GTDB lineage: Bacteria > Pseudomonadota > Alphaproteobacteria > Rhizobiales > Beijerinckiaceae > JAJKJG01. Next base: position 53,032 of record DATBIR010000065.1, on the reverse strand, counting down.
CTCAACGCTTCCGGCTGGCTGCGGCCGCGGCTCCATCGCCACGCGCCGTTCACCTGGCCGTTCAGCAGCTGGTAGCGCTGGTCGGGCACCCGCCAGTTCAAGCTGCGCGCCAGGTGATCGACGATGGCGCTGGTCAGCGGCGCCGTCAAAGTCGTCAGGCCGGGGTCCTCGAACCGCGGCGTCGCCGCGGTCGGATCGGGATCCTGCGCGGTGATGGCGGTGTCATAGGCGCTGACCACCCGGCCGGAGGCACGGGCGAATTCGCGCTGGAAGGTGGAGACGTCGACCCGGCCGGCGACGCGGCGGACAAGCTCCCGGTCGAGGCAGACGAGCTCGGCGACGCGGCCGCTCATCCGTTCCAGAACGGCGGGGTCCTGGAGCCCGCGCAACAGGTCGCCGAGATACTCGCCGGCGGCATAGGCCTCCGCGTCGCGCAAGGCCTCGCGCGCCAGGGTGCCTTTCCGCTCCAGGCAGGCGGCGGCGAGCGAGGGCAGCCGCGCCATGTGCAGCCACGGCGCATGCCTCGGCGCGCTGAGCCAGGCGAAATCAAGCACCGGCGACACCAGGACGAGGCCGCTGAAGGCGACGCCGATGTCGCCCTGCAGCTTTTCCGCCAGCAACGGACCGCGGAAGCCGCCGTAGCTTTCGCCCACGTAGAATTTCGGCGACGGCAGGCGCTCCCTGGTGCGCAGCCATCGCGAGACCACCGCCGAGAGCGTGTCGATGTCGCCTTCGACCGTGTAGTAGCGGTTGCGGATGTCCTCGTCGGAGCCGTTGGCGCGGCTGTAGCCGCTGCCGATCGGGTCGATGAAGACGAGATCCGTGAAATCGAGCCAGGTCTCGGCATTGGGGACGAGCGTCGGCGGGGCGGACGGGCTGATGGTCGTGCCGTCGAGCGGCAGGCGCCACGGCCCGAGCACGCCGAGATGCAGGTAGGCCGACGACGCCCCGGGGCCGCCGTTGACGGCAAAGGTCACCGGGCGCGAAGCCGGCTCGGCCCCGTCCAGGGTGTAGGAGACATAGCCGATCTCCGCCTGCACGTTGCCCTGCCCGTCGACGAGCGGGAGGCTGCCCGCGGTCGCCGTGAAGCGCAGGGTGCGGCCGGGCAGCTCGACCACGTGCCGGGTGACGGCATCCGGCGGGAGGCGGCGCGTCTCCCCCTGCGGGCGCTCGCCGGCGCCGGGACGGGCGCCGCGCGGCGCCTCGCGCGGCTGCGCCGCCGGGCCGGCCTCCTGCGCCGGCGCCGGGGCGGGCGCCACCTGGGCGGCGACGGGCCCGAGCAGCGCCAGAAGCAGCGCGGAGCCGCATGCGCCCCGGCGCGTGCGCGCTCCGAAAACCTGCAGGAATCTAAGAGATTGCAGGTTTACGCGGGCAAACCTGCTCAGGAGGTGTTTGGGCAAAGGCATCATTCTCGCGAACCGAAGCTGGAATATCCCTCAACGACGAGCCGCCGCATAGGCTCCATCGCAGCGGCGAAAGCACGGCATTTTCGTCGGCCTTAAGCGCGCCAACCCGGTAGTCAGGCCTTCTTCTCCCACCGCCCGCGCGAGTCCTGCTGCCAGTAGGTCGCCTCGTGGCCGGCGCTCTTGACGGCTTTCCACTGCGCCCGGGCGGCGGCGAGCGCGTCCTCGTCGTTGCCGTCGAACAGCAGCACGAGGCGCTGGTAGGCCGAGACGTCCTCGGGCATGGGGGCGCTTTCCACCAGGAACAGCACCGCGGCCGCGTTGGGGTTGCGCTCCGACAGGGTCAGAACCACCGGCTGATCGCCCGCATCCTGCTCGCGCTCGGTGCCGTGCGGCAGGAAACCCTCGTCCGAGTAGGTCCACAGGTGATCGTCGAGCGCCGACAGGCGCTCCTCGGTGGTCGCCCGCACCAGGGCCCGCCAGCCCCGCTCGAGCGACTTTTCGAGCAGCGTCGGCAGCACCTTTTCGAGCGGCTGGCGCTGCAGGTGGTAGAATAGAATCTCGGTCATGACCGGCCCGCGCGCCGTGCGAGCTCCGCCCTGAAACGCGGCTCCGCCTGCCCGACGAGACGACCGAGCTCGCGCGCCAGCTCGGGCTCGAGCGCCGTGAAGTTGAAGCAGGACTTTCCCTGCATTCGCCGCCGCAGAGGATCGGAGACGCCGCCGAGGAGATCCGGCATGACGTAGACCGGAAACAGGTGGAAGCTGACGTAGCTCTTGCCGTCCTTCACCGACGCGAAGGGCGTCGAGGCCTGCTCGCGGTAGCGATGGCCGGGGACGCCGAGCCCATAGGCGGTCGCGGTGTCGGCCGTGACCGTGAGGCGGTCGGCGAACGGCGCCAGGACCGCCTTCAACGCGGCGAAGACCTCGGGCCGGCCGGCCATCGGCTCAGGCCTCGTAATGGTCCCGGACCAGCCTGTCGAGCAGGCGCACGCCCCAGCCCGATGCCCAGCTCTTGTTGATCTCCGTCTGCGGCGCGTTCATGCCGGTGCCGGCGATGTCGAGATGCGCCCAGGGCACGTCGTTGACGAAGCGCTGCAGCAGCTGCGCCGCCGTGATCGAGCCGCCGTGACGACCGCCGGTGTTCTTCATGTCGGCGAATTTCGAATCGATCATCTTGTCGAACTCGGCGCCGAGCGGCAGGCGCCAGACCCGCTCGCCGGTGGCCTGGCCGGCGCTCGCCAGGCGTTCCGCCAGTTCGTCGTTGTTCGAGAAGAGGCCGGCATATTCCTGCGCCAGGGCGACCAGGATCGCCCCGGTGAGGGTGGCGAGGTCGATCATGAATTGCGGCTTGTAGCGCTCCTGCACATACCAGAGCAGGTCGGCGAGCACGAGGCGGCCTTCGGCATCGGTGTTGATGATCTCGATGGTCTGGCCGGACAGCGAGGTGACGATGTCGCCCGGGCGCTGGGCATTGCCGTCGGGCATGTTCTCGACCAGCCCGATCACGCCGAGCGCGTTGACCTTGGCCTTGCGCGCGGCGAGCGTGTGCATGAGGCCGACCACGCAGGCGGCGCCGGCCATGTCCCCCTTCATGTCCTCCATGCCGCCGCCGGGCTTGATCGAGATGCCGCCCGAATCGAAGACGACGCCCTTGCCGATGAAAGCCACCGGCGCGGCGTTCTGCTTGCCGCCGTTCCAGCGCATGATCACCACGCGCGCTCCCCTGGTCGAACCCTGGGCCACGCCGAGAAGGGCGCGCATGTTGAGCTTCCTGAGCGCCTTGTCGTCGAACACCTCGGTCTCGACGCCCAGTTTGCCGAGCGCCACGGCGCGCTCGGCGAACTCCGCCGGCCCGAGCACGTTGGGCGGCTCGTTGACGAGGTCGCGGGCCAGCGTGACGCCCGTGGCGAGGCCGTCGATCTGTTTCGCCGCCTTCCTGGCGGCCGCCGGCTCCTCAACGGCGAAGGTGAGCCTGGTCGCGGCGCCGCCGTTGTCGGCGTCGTTGTCCTTTTTCTTGGTCTTGTAGCGGTCGAACTTGTAGGCGCGCAGCCGCGCCCCGAGGGCCATCTCCGCGACGGCGTCCGCATCCGCCTCAAGACCCGGCAGATCGAGCAGGGCCGTGGCCGTGCGGCCGCTCACCTTGCCGGCCACGAAGCCGCCGAGCATGCGCCAGTCATGCTTCGGCCGGTCCTTCTCGCCGCCGACGCCGATCACGATCAGGCGGTCCACCTGCAATCCCCGCGGTGCCGGGATGGCCAGGACAGTCTGCGGCTTGCCCTTGAAGCGCTCGGCCCGGGCGGCCGCGGCGATCAGGTCCGCCCCCTCCCGCCCGAGCCGCTCCGAGACGGCCTCGCCGAGGGTCCCGTCCTCGCCGGCAAAGACCACGAGGTCCCCGCCTTTGGGCAACCCGAAGGGCTGAAACTCGATCCTGATGGCATCCGCCATGAAGAATGCTCCTGATGGGCTCGACGAGAGAGCAGTGGCCCGCAGGTCACATACAGCAATTCTCGCCGCAAAGAAGGCACTTTGCCGCGAAAGCGCCAAAGTCGGAACGCCTTGCCTTGGGGGCGTTCCTCGGGCCATTTCCCCCGACCGAGCGCGGGCCCCCTATGGATCTCATCGAACGCTATATCTTCAAGATCGCCTTCAGCGCCTTCCTGGCGTGCCTGCTCGCGCTCACGGCGGTCATCTGGATCACCTCGGCCCTGCGGGAGCTCGATCTCCTGACCAGCAAGGGCCAGACCCTCGTGATGTTCTTCACGATCACGGCCCTGTCGCTGCCGACCCTGATCGCGATCATCGCCCCGGTCGCCCTGTTCATCGCCGTGATCTACGCGCTCAACCGGCTCAACGGCGATTCCGAGCTGATCGTGATGAGCGCCGCCGGCATGCCGCCGCAGCGGCTTCTGCGTCCGTTCGTGTGGCTGGCGGCGATGGTCTGCATCTCGATCGCCTTCCTGACCAATTACATGATGCCGGCCAGCTTTCAGGAGCTGCGCGACCTGCTCACCAAGGTGCGCGCCGATTTCGTGGCCAATGTCGTCAAGGAGGGTCAGTTCACGAATCTCGACAGCGGCATCACCTTCCACTACCGCGAGCGCTCGGGGCCGGCGCTGCTCGGCATCTTCATCCAGGATCGGCGCGAGGAAGGCCGCACCGTCGTCTATCTCGCGGAGCGCGGCCAGACCGTCGACCTCAACGCCCGCAGCTACCTGATTCTCGAGCAGGGCAGCGTCCACCGTCAGGTGCCGAACAGCCGCGATTCGTCGATCGTCGCCTTCGAGCGCTACGCGATCGACCTCTCGGCCTTGAGCCAGGAGAGCAGCGAGATCGTCTACAAGCCGCGCGAGCGCACGACGCGCCAGCTCATCAACCCGACCACGAGCGATTATTACACGCTCCACCAGCCGGGGCGGCTGCGGGCCGAGTTGCACGACCGCCTCTCGTCCTGGCTCTACCCGCTGGCCATGATGTTCATCGCCTTTGCCGCCCTCGGCGACGCGCGCACGACCCGCCAGGGCCGCGGCGTCGCCGTCGCCGGCGCCGTGATCGGGGTCGTCGCCCTCCGTATCGCCGCCTTCGCGGCGCCCGGCCTGGCGGTGCGCTCGGAAGCGGGCCTGATCGCCGTCTACGGCGTTCCGCTCGGCGCCATCGCCCTCTGCCTCCTGATGATCTTCCAGGGGCCGCGCGTCAGGGCGCTCGGCGCCCGGGTGACGCGCTGGACCGGCGACGCGCTCGTTCCGATGCTGCCGCGTCTGGGGAGGGCGTGACGCCATGTTCCTCGGACCGACTCTCGGCCGTTACCTCTCGGTGCGCTTCGCCAAGAGCATCATGGCGGTCTTCGCCACCGTGTTCGCGCTCGTCTTCATGATCGATTTCATCGAGCTGCTGCGGCGCTCGGGCGACAATGAAGGCGCCACCCCGGCCTTCATGGCGCAGCTTGCCCTGTTCCGCACCCCGGCAGTGGCCGAGCAGGTGTTCCCCTTCGCGGTCCTGTTCGGAAGCATGACGGCCCTGTTGCAGCTGAGCCGCAAGCTCGAGCTGGTCGTGGCGCGCTCGGCCGGAATCTCGGCCTGGCAGTTCCTGCAGCCGGGGGTGCTGGTGGCGGCGCTCCTCGGGGCCGTCTCGGTCGGCCTCTACAATCCGCTCTCGGCGCAGCTCAAGTCGCTGGCTTCCGAGAAGGAGGCGCATCTGACGCCGCGCGCCGCCAAGGCGGTCGGGAAGGAGCTGTGGATCCGGCAGAAGAGCATCGACGGCCAGGCCATCATCCGGGCCGATGCCGCCGTCGAGCAGACGACCTCGATCTCCCGGGTCACGGCCTTCCTGTTCGACGACGACGGCCACTTCGCCGAACGGCTCGAGGCCCGCGAAGCGGTGCTCCGGGATGGCTTCTGGGAGTTCAGGGACGCGCGCGTCTCGTCCCAGACCGAGGAGCCGCAGACCTACGAGACCTACCTCCTGGCCTCGACTCTCGACCAGTCGCAGGTCCGGCAGTCGTTCACGCCACCCGAATCGGTGCCGTTCTGGGACCTCGACGAAACCATTGTGCGCACCGAGCGCTCCGGTCTCGACGCAACCCGCTATAAGCTGCAATATGAAGTGCTTCTTGCGCGACCATTGCTGTTTGTTGCCATGGTTTTCGTGGCAGCTTCCGTTTCGTTAAGATTCTTCCGCTTTGGTGGCGTAGGTAAGATGGTGTTAGGTGGTGTGGCGGCGGGCTTCGTGCTCTACGTCGCGACCGAGGTGATGCGGGATCTGGGCGGGTCAGGCCTGGTCGGGCCGACCGTGGCCGCCTGGTTCCCGGCAGTGGTGGGCAGTTTGCTTGGTACCCTAGCTTTGTTGTACCAAGAGGACGGGTGACGGTCCTCGTGGCCGAAATCCGGCGCGGAGTGGGGATGAGACGGGTGGGACACAGGATCGCAAAGATCGCGATCGCGACGGCGCTTGCGCTCGCCGCCGTGCCCGCCTGCGCGCAAACGCTCAACGATTCGCTCCAGACCAAGGCCCGTTCGGCGGTCCGCGGCACCGACCGCCTGCTGGTCGAGGCCAAGGAGATCGTCTACGACAACGACCGCAACACGGTTTCGGCCACCGGCGACGTGGAATTGAATTTCCAGGGCCGCACCCTGCAGGCCGACAAGGTCGTTTACGACCGCAGCACCGGCCGGGTCTACGCCGAGGGCAACGCCCGCCTGACCGAGGCCAACGGCTCGGTCGTGACCGGCTCCCGCTTCGAGCTGACCGACGATTTCAAGGCCGGCTTTATCGATTCGCTGCGCGTCGAGCAGACCGTCAGGGACCAGGGCAAGGACGTGCGCACCCGCTTCACCGCGCCGCGCGCCGAGCGCGCGGACGGCGAGAGCACGGTCTTCGAGCGCGGCACCTACACGGCGTGCGAACCCTGCGCCAACAACCCGCAACGGCCGCCGCTCTGGCAGGTCAAGGCGGCCCGCATCATCCACAACAACAGCGAGCGCACGATCTACTACGAGAACGCGTCGCTCGAATTCATGGGCGTTCCCGTCGCCTATATGCCGTATTTCTGGACGCCCGATCCGACGGTCAAGCGCAAGACCGGCTTCCTGGCGCCGCATTACGTCACCTCGACGGCGCTGGGCACCGGCATCGCGATCCCGTTCTTCTGGAACATCGCCCCCAACTACGATCTGACCCTCCAACCCACCTTCCTGAGCCGTCAGGGGGTTCTCGGACAGGCCGAGTGGCGGCACCGGCTGCTCAATGGCGCCTACAACATCCGCGCGGCCGGCATTTTCCAGCAGGATCCGGATGCGTTCCTGCCCAGTCCGCTCGGCGCCGCCGATCGCGACTTCCGCGGGTCGATCGAGACCACCGGCCGGTTCCACATCAACGAGAATTGGCGGACCGGCTGGGACGTCGCCATGATGACCGACAAGTGGTTCTTGAATAACTACAAGATCCGCAGCGAAAGCGTCAGCATCAACTACCAGGGCTTCACGGAATCGACCTCGACCGTCTATCTGCAGGGCCAGGGCGACCGCTCGTTCTTCGATGCCCGCGGCTATTACTTCAAGACCCTGTCGACCTACGACTGGCAGAAGCAGCAGGCGGTGGTGCACCCGGTCATCGACTACAACAAGCGCGTCGACGGGCCGGGCTGGCTCGGCGGCGAGGTCGCGGTCGACGCCAACGTCACCAGCCTGAGCCGGGAAGCCGCCCAGTTCCAGGCGACCTCGCGGCTGTTCAAGGCCGATCTGTTCCCGGGGACGCCCTATGCGGGCCTGTTCGAGACGTGCTCCGTCTACGATCGCAGCCGCTGCATCGTGCGCGGCCTGAGCGGCAATTTCTCGCGCGCCTCCGCCCAGGTGTCGTGGCGCCGCAACTACATCGATCCGTTCGGGCAGGTGTGGACGCCGTTCACCTACGCGCGCGTCGACGGTTTCTGGAACGATCCCGACCCGGCCGGCTATCCGAATTTCGCGATCGCCAACTTCATCGAGACCGACGAGCAGTTCATCGGCCGCGCCATGCCGGCGGTCGGCCTCGAATACCGCTTCCCGCTCATCGCCCAGCTCGGCGGCTGGGGCAGCCAGCAGATCGAGCCGATCGCCCAGATCGTGGCCCGGCCCAACGAGGCCCGTATCGGCAAGCTTCCCAACGAGGACGCGCAGAGCCTGGTCTTCGACGACTCGTCGCTGTTCGATTGGGACAAGTTCTCGGGCTACGACCGCGCCGAAGGCGGCGTGCGGGCCAACACCGCCGTCAAATACAGCATCAGCGGCAACAACGGCTTCTACGGCGAGGCCATGTTCGGCCAGTCCTACCAGCTCGCCGGCCGCAACTCCTTCGCCACGCGCGACCTCGTCAATACCGGGATCGAGAGCGGCCTCGATTCGGGCGCGTCGGATTACGTCGGCCGCATTCAGCTCGCCGCCAACAGCAACATCGCCGTGATGAGCCGGGCGCGCTTCGACCAGGACGATCTCTCGGTGCAGCGCTTCGAGGCCGGCATCAACGGCAGCTTCGCTCCCTTCCTGCCGCTCTCCGCCTCGGTCATCTACGCGCGCTACGAGGCGCAGCCGGAGCTCGGCTTCGACCGCCGGCGCGAGGGCCTGGTGGCGTCGACCACCTATAACGTGACGCCCAACTGGTTCCTGAGCGGCTCGGTGCTCTTCGATCTGGACAAATACCTGATCGCCAAAGAGGAATTCACCGCCAACATGGCCAAGTTCATGGCCGGCGAGCTGGCCACGCTGCCGGTCTATCAAAAGGACAAGGTGTGGGAGGTGACCGGCACGACGCTCGGCATCGGCTACGTCGACGAGTGCACCACCCTGAGCGTGCAGTACAGCATGATGCCGCGCCCGGTCGCCAACGGCACGACCGAGTCGGACAGGACCGTCCTGCTGAAGCTCGAATTGCGCACGCTCGGCGCCCTCAACCTGAAACAGAGCGTCGGCGAACCGACCACCCAAGACGGTGTCGCGACGCGGTGAAGGCGTGACCTCGGCGATGCTGCCGCTGGCCCTCACGCAGGGTGACCCGGCAGGGATAGGCCCCGAGATCGCCCTCAAAGCCTGGCTCCGGCGCGACGAGGCAAACCTGGCGCCGTTCGTGGTGCTCGGCGATCCCGCCTTTCTCGCCGCCACGGCCCGCCTGCTGGCCCTGCCCGTTCCCGTCGAGAGCGTCTCGCTCGCCGAGGCGCCGCAGGTCTTTCGCTCGGGGCTGCCGGTGGTGCCGCTGTCGGCAAGGGTGTCGGCAACGCCGGGGCAGCCCGATCCGGAGACGGCGGGCGCCACGCTCGAGGCGATCGAGACGGCCGTGAGCCTCGCCAGGCAGGGGCGCATCGCCGGAATGGTGACCAACCCGATCGCCAAGCACGTGCTTTATGCGGCCGGCTTCCGGCATCCCGGCCACACGGAATACCTCGCCGCGCTCTCGGCCGATGGCGACGCGCCGCCGCCGCACCCGGTGATGATGTTGTGGAGCGAAGAGCTGGCCGTCGTCCCGGTCACCATCCACATCCCGCTGAGGGCCGTCCCGGAGGCGCTGACCGGCGACCTGATCGTGACCACGGGCCGTATCGTCGCCAGGGACCTGCGCCGGCGTTTCGGCCTGCCGCAGCCCCGCCTCGCGGTCGCCGGCCTCAACCCGCATGCGGGAGAGAACGCCACCCTCGGCACCGAGGACCGCGACGTGATCGCGCCGGCCGTCGCCCGCCTGCAGGCGGAAGGCATTGCCGCCACGGGCCCCCTGCCCGCCGACACGATGTTCCATCGCGAGGCGCGGCGAAGCTACGACGCGGCGCTCGCCATGTACCACGACCAGGCGCTTGTCCCGATCAAGACCATCGCCTTCGACGACGCCGTCAACGTCACGCTCGGCTTGCCGTTCGTGCGCACGTCGCCGGACCACGGCACCGCTTTCGACATCGCCGGCCGAGGCATGGCGCGGCCCGACAGCCTGATCGCGGCGCTGCGCCTCGCGGCCCGGCTTGCCTGCCGAGACTCCGCCGCGGCATGAGCGCCATCGACGATCTGCCGCCCCTGCGGGAGGTCGTGCAGCGGCATGGGCTTCTCGCCAAGAAGTCGCTCGGCCAGAACTTCCTGTTCGATCTGAACCTGACCAGCCGCATCGCGCGGGCGAGCGGGCCGCTCGAGGGCGTCACGGTCGTGGAAGTCGGTCCTGGCCCGGGCGGCCTGACGCGGGCGCTGCTTGCCGCCGGCGCCGCCAAGGTGGTCGCCATCGAGCGCGATGCGCGTTGCCTGCCGGCGCTCGCCGAGATCGGCGCACGTTACCCTGGACGCCTCGAGGTCGTCGAAGCCGACGCGCTCGTCTTCGACCCCGGCACGCTCGTCGGTCAGGCGCCGGCGCGCATCGTCGCCAACCTTCCCTACAATGTCGGCACGCCCCTTCTCGCCGGCTGGCTGACCGCCGGCGCGTGGCCGCCGTGGTGGCAGTCGCTGACGCTGATGTTCCAGCGCGAGGTGGCCGAGCGCATCGTCGCCGACGAGCGAGACCGCAAGAATTACGGCCGCCTCGGGGTGCTGTGCGGCTGGCGCACCGAGGCGCGCATCCTGTTCGACGTGCCCCCGTCGGCGTTCGTGCCGCCGCCCAAGATCACCTCCAGCGTCGTGCAGCTCGTGCCGCGGCCGCATCCCCTTCCCTGCCGCGTCGAGGCGCTCGAGGCGGTGACGCGGGCGGCCTTCGGGCAGCGCCGCAAGATGCTGCGCCAAAGTCTCAAGTCGCTCTCGCCGGCGCCGCTCGAGCTCGCGGCGGCGGCGGGCCTGCCGGAAACCGCGCGCGCCGAGGACGTGCCGGTCGCCGGGTTCGTGGCGCTCGCCAACGCTTTCGATGTCCGCGCCAGGCCTGGCGAAGCAAGCGCCGGTCCTGACCATCGGGGATCAGTCTAGGGCTCTCTTGGTTCTGGTTTGGTAAGCCTGCCACCATGACAGCGGACAGGTGGCGGACGCGTCCGGCGCAACCGTTTTCAGACACTCTCGGCGAAGGATGAAGTAATCGCTCAGGCCATGCTCGTTCACCGCGAGACGGGCCTTCACGCCCCAGACATAGACATGGCGGTCGTCTTCTGCCCGATGGATGGTTCCGCGAACACTCTTTCTCAGGTCGCGTTCGTGCGCCGCGGTCCACGCCTCGACGGTTTCGACGGGCAGGCCCAGGAACGTGCCGGCCAGCGACAGAGAGCCACCCGTCGTCATGCCGACGATGATCTCGCGGCCATCGACGCACGAGATGGTTTCGAGCGGCATGCCGTTGAGCGACGGTCCGGTAATTCTGTCGATGTTGACGCTCACGCCATCGAGCCAGCGCGGCCGGGGGCCTCCGTCCTCCCTGAGCAGGCGCTGATTGACCGTCTTGACGTCCGAACCGAGCGTGATGCCGAAGAGCTCGAGCCCCGGATAGGTTGTCTCCCATGTGCGGCAATCGATGCCGGCGGCACAGGCAGGAATCGATGGCAGACAGAGGGCAGCGGCAAGAAGAGCGCGCTTCATGGACCGACTGTTCGTCGGCGTCGCGCCATCGTCAAGCACCGGACCGTCAGCGGGGTCCAGGCCACTCCACTCGATTTCGGCACACCGACCCGGAGGGTCGGGATCGATTGACTGGAAGCGAGCCCGCTCTACGGCGCGGTCATGGCGGCGTCGCAAGCAGGCCGTCGATGAAGGCCTCGAGCCCGGTCTGGCGCTCGCGTCGCAGACGCTCGGCGGTCAAGATCGCCTTGAGCTCGCCGAATGTGTGCTGCAGGTCGTCATTGACCAGCACGTAATCGTACGAGCTCCATTGCGCGATTTCTTCGCGCGCATTGCGCAGGCGGCGCGCGATGACCTCGGGCGTGTCCTCTGCGCGGCGCTCGAGGCGGGCCTTCAGTTCGATCATCGATGGCGGCAGGATGAACACGCTCACCACGTCGGCGCGCATCTTCTCGCAGATCTGCTTCGTCCCCTGCCAGTCGATGTCGAACATCATGTCCTCGCCGTGCGCGAGGGCTTGCTCGACCGGCTTGCGCGGCGTGCCGTAAAAGTTGCCGTGAACCTCGGCCCATTCCAGCAAGTCGCCATGATCGCGCATCTCTTGGAATTCGTCGGCGGTGATGAAACGGTAATGCTCGCCGTCGACCTCCGACGACCGTCGCTGCCGCGTCGTCACCGACAAGGAGACACGCAGCTGATGGTCCTTGAGGAGCTTGGTCAGGGTGGATTTTCCCGCGCCCGAGGGCGACGACAGGATGAGCAGCAGCCCCCGGCGCTGCATGCGCTTGACTTCGCTCACCCCCGTCACTCCACGTTCTGGACCTGCTCGCGGAACTGCTCGACGACGGCCTTGAGGTCAAGCCCGATGCGCGACAGGGACACGTCGTTGGCCTTGGCGCAGAGCGTGTTCGCCTCGCGTCCGAATTCCTGGGCGAGGAAGTCGAGACGCCGGCCGACGGCGCCGCCCTGCCGCAGCACGTCGCGCGCGGCGGACACATGCGCGCGCAGGCGGTCCAGCTCCTCGCGGATATCCGCGCGCGCCGCGACCAGCACGGCTTCCTGATGCAGGCGCGCCGGATCGAGCGCCGGCGCCGCATCGAGCAGCGCCGAGAGCTGGCTCTGCAGGCGCGCCCTGATGGCGTCGGGCTGGCGCGCGGGGCAGGACTCGGCCATGTCGACGAGGCGTTCGATCTCGACGAGGCGGGCTTCGATCACTTCGGCGAGGGCGCGGCCCTCGCCGCGCCGCGCCGCCTGCAGCGCCTCGAGCATGCGGGCCACCCCCTGGCGCAGGTCGCTCGCGACCGCCTCCTCCAGGGCCTCGCTCTCGACCTCGTCCTCCAATTCGACGACACCGCGCACGGTGAGCAGCCCGTCCACGGAGGCAGGGCGGATGCCGTCCGGCAGCTTGAGGCCGGCAATCGCATCGACGAGCGCCGCCAGAACGTCCTGGTTGACCTTGGCGCGTGCGGTCGTGGCGGCGCGCGTCATCGACAGGTTGAGCTGGCACATGCCGCGCGCGAGGGCCTTGAGCACCTGCTGCCGCGCCTCCTCGCCGACGCCGTCGTAGCCGGGCGGCGTACGCAGCCGGACGTCAAGGCCGCGGCCGTTGACCGTCTTGATTTCCCAAACCCATTGATAAGGCCCGGTCACGCCCGCCTCGCGGGCGAACCCGGTCATGCTGTTGATGGTCATTCAAGTCCCGCTGAACGCGGCGGACCATAGAGCATTTTCCGGCGAAGTGGACCCCGCTTCGCCGCAGAAAATGCGTCAGGAGACAAAGCATTTTCCGGTGAAGTGGACCCGCTTCGCCGCAGAAAATGCGCCAGGGCACAAAGCACTTTCCGGCGAAGTGGACCCGCTTCGCCGCAGAAAATGCGTCAGGAGACAAAGCATTTTCCGGCGAAGTGGACTCCGCTTCGCCGCAGAAAACGCGCCTGGCCGTCGATACCACGACGGCATCGCCGCAGACGCGCGCGACAAACGGGGTGAGCGGCTGCGGCGCTGGAATTGGGGCGCGGCTATTGCGTGCGCAGCAGCGGCACGGTCTTCGGCGTGGTCAGGTCGAAATTCTTGTTGAGCAACGGATCGCGCGACGTGCCTTCCGACGCATCGTGCGGGTTCGGCCGCGCATTTGCCTGCGGCTCGGCGATAGCCGCCGCCGCCATGGGCGCCGCCTGCGCCGCTTGGGCCGCGGCTCCGCGTTGCGTGCGGCCGGGCGCGGCGCGCGGCGCTCCTTGGGCGGGGCCATTGCCGGCGCGTGGGCTCGCCGGCGCCGGCGCCGGAGCCGCGGGCGCGGCATCGCCGGGTCCGGGCGGCGGCTCGGCGCGATCGACCTCTCCGGCGGCGCGGCTGCGCTCGATCTGGCGCCAGCGCACGACATTGCGCTGGTGCTGCTCGAGCGTATCGGCGAAGGCATGGCCGCCGGTTCCGTCGGCGACGAAATAGAGGTCCCTGGTTCGCGCCGGGTTGGCGGCCGCCTCGAGGGAGGCACGTCCCGGATTGGCGATCGGCCCGGGCGGCAGGCCTTCGATCGCGTAGGTGTTGTACGGGGTCGGCCGGTCGATCTCGCTGCGCAGGATGCCGCGTCCGAGCGTCCCCTTGCCGCCGACAAGGCCGTAGACGATCGTCGGATCCGACTGCAGCTTCATGCGCTTGCCGAGGCGGTTGACGAACACGCCGGCGACGCGCGCGCGCTCGTCGGAGCGCCCGGTTTCCTTCTCGACGATCGACGCCAGGATGACGAGCTCCTGGGGCGTGCGGATCGGCAGGTCGCTCGCCTTCCGCCCCCAGACCTGGGTCAACGCCTGGCGGTGCTTCTCCTGCATCAGGTTGACGAGCTGCTGGCGCGTCATGCCGCGCTCGAACTTGTAGGTGTCGGGCAGAAGCGATCCTTCGCGCGGAATCTCGTTGATGTCGCCGACGAGGACGTCGTTCTCGCGCAGCCGCGCGACGATCTGCTCGCTGGTCAACCCTTCCGGCGCCGTGAACGAGTGCAGGATCGCCCTGCCCTCGATCAGCGTGTCGATCGCGTCGTCGATGCTGGCGCGTGCCTTGAAGAGGAACTCGCCCGCCTTGAGCGGACCGCGCTGGCGGTTGAGATAGGCGTAACCCCGGAACAGCAGCGACCGGCTGATGACGCCCTCGCGACGCAGCACGTCGGCGATCTCGCTCGTGCCGGTGTTGCGGGGAATGATGACGACCTTGTCCTCGTTCAACGGCCCCGGTTCGCGCACCTGCTGCTCGAGGGTGGCGACGCCGAACATGGCGGCGAAGGCAAGCACCACGACCAGGGTCAGGGCGCCGCTCAGGAGGGACAGGAAGCCGCGCCGCCGCCTCATGCGCGGCGGCGGCGGAGGCGCTGCAAGCGGCTTGATCGCCTCGCTCGGGCTCTTCGGCACCAGGCGCGGCGGCTCTTCGGGAGCGGCCTCCCCTTCGATCGGGATGAAATTATGGGTCTTTTTGCGGAACATCATCACGCCTGGGTGCCGCGAGTCGCTTAAGAAATTGGTAGGACGCCATAACCTGAGCACGAATATGGCAGGATCCGGTGCCCGGGGCATAATCCCGCGAATGCCAGCCCGAATGTGAGCCGGGCGCTACGCGGCTCGCCGGAACACCAATGAGGCGTTGGTTCCGCCGAAGCCGAAGGAATTCGACAGCACCACCTCGACCGGCCGGGCCTTGGCCTGATGCGGCACAAGGTCGATCGCCGTCTCGACCGAAGGATTGTCGAGGTTCAGGGTCGGCGGGACGACCTGGTCGCGCAGAGCAAGGACGGAGAAGATGGCCTCGACCGCCCCGGCCGCGCCGAGAAGGTGACCGATGGCCGACTTGGTGGAGGACATGGAGAGCTTGGCCGCGGCGTTGCCGACCAGCCGCTCGACCGCCTTGAGCTCGAGTTCGTCACCGAGCGGCGTCGAGGTGCCGTGCGCGTTGATGTAGTCGATGTCGGACGGGGAAATGCCGGCCCGCTTGATCGCCGCCTTCATGCACCGGTAGGCGCCGTCACCGTCCTCGGCCGGCGAGGTGATGTGATAGGCGTCGCCGGACATGCCGTAGCCGACCACCTCGGCGTAGATCTTGGCGCCGCGCGCCCTGGCGTGCTCGTAATCCTCGAGCACGACGATGCCGGCGCCCTCCCCCATCACGAAACCGTCCCGGTCGCGATCGTAGGGGCGCGATCCCTGCGTCGGCGCGTCGTTATAGCCGGTGGACAGGGCGCGGCAGGCGGCGAAGCCGGCCAGCGACAGGCGGTTGATGGGCGACTCCGCGCCGCCCGCCACCATCACGTCGGCATCGCCGAGCCCGATCAGGCGCGCGGCGTCACCGATGGCGTGCGCGCCCGTCGAGCAGGCCGTGACCACGGCATGGTTCGGCCCCTTGAGTCCGAACTCGATCGAAACGTAGCCGGATGCGAGGTTGATCAGGCGGCCCGGGATGAAGAACGGCGAGATGCGCCGCGGCCCCTTCTCGGCGAGCGTGATGGAGGCGTCGTAGATGCCGCCGATGCCGCCGATGCCGGAGCCGACCAGGACGCCGGTGCTGATCTGATCTTCGTAAGAGGTCGGATGCCAACCGGCGTCGTCGAGCGCCTGCCGCGCGGCAGCCATCGCATAGACGATGAACGGATCGACCTTGCGCTGGTCCTTCGGATCCATCCACTGATCGGGATTGAAGGTGCCGTTGGAGCCGTCGCCACGCGGGATCGAGCAGGCGATCTTGCAGGCAAGGTCCGACACGTCGAAAGCCTCGACCCTCGAGGCCCCGCTCGTGCCTTCGATGAGCTTGCGCCAGGTGCTGTCGACGCCGCAGCCAAGCGGCGTCACCATGCCCAGCCCGGTGACGACGACGCGCCGCATCGCGCTGTCCTATGCCGTTCGGGCGCAGGCGCCCGAAACGCGGCCGTGGTGCAAGGTCACGCGGCGCTTTTCTCGAGGAACTTGATGGCGTCGCCGACCGTGACGATGGTCTCGGCGGCGTCATCCGGGATCTCGACGTTGAATTCCTCTTCGAACGCCATCACGAGCTCGACCGTGTCGAGGCTGTCGGCGCCGAGATCGTCGATGAAGTTGGCGTTCTCGGTCACCTTGTCGGCCTCTACGCCGAGGTGCTCGACAACGATTTTCTTCACACGCTCAGCGATATCACTCATGTTCAACCCTCGTATCACACGTCGTTGGGGATCCGTCGGCGACGGCGTTTCTGGAAAACGGCGGCAATCGCATCAGGTCAATGCGCTTGTCACAGCCACGATGGTGCCGTGCAAAGCCGGAATTTCGCTCGTTGGTCAAGCCCCCCGACCGTCTTTTGCTGCTTAACATAGGCTCCGGCGTCTGGCGAGGGACCGCAAAAGGCTTTCCCACATCCGGGAAAGCTTGGCCGCGGCGGGGTTGACGGTCGTCGGCATTCGGCACTCGGCAACCGGGTTTCATCGGCCTGCTTCGACGGCCATTGCCAACCGCCCAATTCCGACTGCGACCAGGCTCAGAACATGGCCATTCCGCCGTTGACGTGCAGCGTGTGCCCGGTCACGTAGCCGGCCTCCTGGGAGGCGAGGTAAAGCACGGCGCTCGCCACGTCGCCGCCGGTGCCGAGGCGCGCCATCGGCACGCTGCCGAGGATCGCCTCGCGCTGCTTGTCGTTGAGGGCGTCGGTCATCGGTGATTCGATGAAGCCGGGCGCAACGCAGTTGACCGTGATGTTGCGGCTCGCCACCTCCGCGGCCAGCGCCTTGGTCATGCCGATCAGGCCGGCCTTCGATGCGGCATAGTTGCCCTGGCCGGGATTGCCGGTCGAGCCGACCACCGAGCCGATATTGACGATGCGCCCGTAGCGGCGCCGCATCATGTTCTTGACGGCGGCCCGCGACAGCCGGAAGGCCGCCGTCAGGTTGACGGCGATGACGCTGTCCCACTCGTCGTCCTTCATGCGCAGGAAGAGATTGTCGCGGGTGATGCCGGCGTTGTTGACCAGGATGTCGAGGCCATCCATGGCGGCTTCGGCGGCCGGCACGAGCGCCTCCACGGCATCCTTGTCGGACAGATTTGCCTCGAGCACGTGCACGCGCTCGCCGAGATCGCTCGCCACCCCGTCGAGCGCGGCCCGGCGCGTGCCGGACAGCGCCACTGTGGCGCCCTGCGCGTGCAGCATGCGCGCGATGGCGCCGCCGATGCCTCCCGTGGCGCCCGTGACGAGCGCCTTGCGGCCTGTCAGATCGAACATGTGCAGCCTCCAGCATGATCCGGAAAAGTGGGAACCGCTTTGCCGAAAAAGATCATGCGACACAAAGAAGGAGAGCGGACGGCTTCACGCTGAAGCTGTCGGGCTCTCCCGGTTGAGTGATGCGGCGAACGCGGCGACATCGTCCGGCGTTCCGACGACCGACGACGTGGCGCCCGGCGCAATGCGCTTGACGAGGCCGGTCAGGACCTTTCCGGCGCCGACCTCGACAAAGCTGGTGACGCCGTCGGCCGCCATGCGGGCGATGCTCTCGCGCCAGCGCACGGTTCCGGTCACCTGGCGCACGAGGGCGTCGCGGATCGCCTCAGGCTCGCGGATCGGCGCGGCCTCGACATTGGCGACCAGCGGCACGACCGGCGGCGCGATCGCGGCGCCGCGCAGGGCCTCGCGCATCGCCTCCGCGGCCGGCGCCATCAGCGCGCAATGAAAGGGGGCGGATACGGCGAGCATCACGGCCCGCTTGGCGCCTTTGCCCGGGGCGATGGCGACGGCGCGCTCGACCGCCTCCTTGTGGCCCGACACGACGACCTGGCCGCCGCCGTTGTCGTTGGCGACGTCGCAGACGCGGCCCTGGGCCGCCTCGTCGGCCACCTGCCTGGCGACGGTCTCGTCGAGCCCGAGCAGCGCCGCCATGGCGCCCTGCCCCACCGGAACGGCGGACTGCATGGCGTCGCCGCGGATGCGCAGGAGACGGGCGGTGACGGCCACCGGTAGGCTGCGCGCCGCCGCCAGGGCCGAATACTCGCCGAGCGAATGACCGGCCACGAAGGCGGCGTCCCGTTCGAGGTCCAGCCCGGCCTCGGCCTCGAGCACCCGCAGGGCGGCGAGGCTCACTGCCATCAGGGCCGGCTGGGCGTTGGCGGTCAGGGTGAGCTCCTCGGCGGGGCCCTCCCACATGAGCGTCGAGAGTTTCTGGGACAGGGCGTCGTCGACCTCCGCGAACACGGCCCGCGCCGCCGGAAAGGCCTCCGAGAGCGCCTTGCCCATGCCGACGGCCTGGCTGCCCTGCCCTGGAAAAATGAATGCCCGCATCGTCCGAAACGCCCCATCCGAGGTGGCCCGCCACTGGCACCGTGCCGCAGGCGAGTCAAGCGGGACAAGGGTTTAAGGCCTTGCGTCCGGCACCCTATCCAGTGTAGACAGCGCCCTCCCCGAAATTCCGGCCATATCCGTTCAGAAAAGGAGCCGACGATGGCTCGTGTGACCGTCGAAGATTGCATCGACAAGGTCGAGAACCGGTTCGAGCTCGTGCTGCTCGCCGCCCACCGCGCCCGCCTGCTGTCCTCCGGCGCGCAGCTCACCATCGACCGCGATCGCGACAAGAACCCGGTCGTGGCCCTGCGCGAGATCGCCGACGAGACGATCTCGCCCGAGGACCTGCGCGAGCAGCTGATCCACTCGCTGCAGAAATACGTCGAGGTCGACGAGCCCGAGGCCGAGACCGTGCCGCTGATCGGCGCGCCGGCCGGCGGCGGCGACGACACCGAGGTCCAGTTCGACCGCATGAGCGAGGAAGACCTCCTGCGTGGCCTCGAGGGCCTGGTACCCCCGACCCACACCGAAGAGGAAGAGTAAGGTTTGTCCTCGCCGACACCTTGCGAAAGCCCGGCCATGCCGGGCTTTTTTATTGGCTAAGCAGGTTTGTGCGGGCTGGAATGCAGGTTCCGGTCCGCACAAACCTGAAAGGTGTAGATTTCTGCAGGTTTTCGGACCCCACCGCGGGGCGTGTGCAGATCTCCGAAAACCTGCTTGGAAGCCTTTGTTGCGACGCCGTAAACCTTGCGGTTACAAGGGCCCGGCCAATATCGTAGATCGGTAGATTGATGGCCCGGAACTGAACGGTCGGCCCCTGGATGATGCGTCAATATCAGCTCGTCGAGCGCGTGAAGCGGTATAACCCCGCCGCCGACGAGGCGCTGCTCAACCGGGCCTATGTCTACGCCATGAAGGCGCATGGCAGCCAGAAGCGGGCGTCCGGCGATCCTTATTTCGGGCACCCCCTCGAAGTCGCCGCTATCCTCACCGATCTCAAGCTCGACGAGGCGACCATCGCCGCGGCCGTGCTGCACGACACGGTGGAGGACACGGAAGCCACCCTCGAGGAGATCAAGACCACGTTCGGGCGCCAGATCGGCGAGCTGGTCGACGGGCTCACCAAGATCAAGCGTCTCGACCTCGTCTCGAAACGCGCCGCCCAGGGCGAGAATTTCCGCAAGCTGCTGCTCGCCATCGCCGCCGACGTGCGCGTGCTGCTCGTCAAGCTCGCCGACCGGCTGCACAACATGCGCACCCTGCACTTCATGCCGGCGGAAAAACGCAAGCGCATCGCCGAGGAGACGCTCGAGATCTACGCGCCGCTCGCCGGCCGCATGGGCATCCAGGAGATGCGGCAGGAGCTCGAGGACCTCGCCTTCCGCACCATCAATCCGGAAGCCCACGAGACCATCAGCAAGCGTCTCAACGACCTGTCGGACAAGAGCGAGCAACTGGTCGAGGAGATCGAGCGCGACCTGACCGAGCGGCTGGCCGCCAAGGGGCTGCCCGCCAGGGTGACGGGGCGCAAGAAGCAGCCCTACTCGATCTGGCGCAAGATGGAGCGCAAATCCGTCGCCTTCGAGCAGCTCTCCGACGTGGTCGGCTTCCGCATCATGGTCGACAGCGTCGACGATTGCTACCGCGCGCTCGGCGTCGTGCACACGACGTGGCCGATGGTGCCGGGGCGCTACAAGGACTACATCTCGACGCCCAAGCAGAACGATTATCGCTCGATCCACACCACCGTGATCGGCCCCGGCCGGCAGCGGGTCGAACTGCAGATCCGCACGCCCGACATGGACGACGTCGCCGAATACGGCATCGCCGCGCACGCGCTCTACAAGGACGGCGTCACCAACGGCTCGCGCCTCGCCACCGAGAGCCGCGCCTACCAGTGGCTTCGCCGCACCGTCGAACTGCTCGCCGAGGGCGACAACCCGGAAGAGTTCCTGGAGCACACCAAGCTCGAGCTGTTCCACGACCAGGTGTTCTGCTTCACGCCGAAGGGCCGCCTGATCGCCCTGCCGCGCGGCGCGACGCCGATCGATTTCGCCTACGCGGTGCATACCGACGTCGGCAACAGCGCCGTCGGCTGCAAGATCAACGGGCGCATGGCGCCGCTGCTCACCGAGCTGCAGAACGGCGACGAGGTCGAGATCGTGCGCGCCGACGGCCAGACGCCGCCGGCGGCGTGGGAATCGCTCGTCGTCACCGGCAAGGCGCGCGCCGCCATCCGGCGCGCGACGCGCGCCGCCGTGCGGCGGCAATATGCCGGCCTCGGCAAGCAGATCCTCGAACGCGCCTTCGAGCGCGCCGGGAAAGGCTTTTCGGAGGAGAAGCTGAAGGCCGCCCTGTCGCGCCTGGCGCGCACCTCGATCGACGACGTGCTGTCGGCGGTCGGGCGCGGCGAGATGTTTTCCGGCGACGTCGTGCGCGCGGTCTATCCCGACCACAAGGACGAGCGGCGCGTGCACGCGCTCGCCAACGGCGCCGGCTGGATCACGCTCGGGCACGACCCTTCGCTCAAGGTCAAGCTGCCCAAGGGCGACGGCCGCGGCGCCGGCGCCATCCCGATCCGCGGGGTCGATTCCGACCTTCCGGTACGCTTCGCGCCGGACGGCGGCGCGGTGCCGGGCGACCGCATCGTCGGCATTCTCACGCCCGGCGAGGGCGTCACCATCTATCCGATCCAGTCGCCGGCGCTGGCCGCCTTCGACAACGAGCCCGACCGCTGGCTCGACGTGCGCTGGGACGTCGACAGCGAGGGCGTCGAACGCTTCCCCGCCCGCCTCGCGCTGCAGTCGATCAACGAGCCCGGCACCCTCGCCCAGATCGCCCAGATCATCGCCGACCACGACGGCAACATCGACAACGTATCGATGAAGCGCCGCACCCAGGACTTCACCGACATGACCGTCGACCTGGCGGTGTGGGACTTGAAACACCTCAACTCGATCATCGCCGAGCTGCGCACGCGCCCCGTCGTCAGCCGCGTCGAGCGGGTGATGGGCTGATCGCTCCCCGTCTAGGGAAGCCCGACTCGCGACGCGAGCGGGGTGGGGACCACCTCTCCCAGCGTGCGGAACATGTCTCCTCTGCCTCGCGGGCGCGGCGAGAGTGAGGGAAGTCGATAACGCAGGCGCATGTCATCCTCACCCCCTTCGCCGTCGTCCGCTCGACCTCTCCCAACCGCGCGAGTGGTGGCACGCTTGCGCCCAGCCGCCGCCGCTGCCACAAGGCGCCGTTTCTCGAAAGACCGCACGCATGACCCCGACCGAGGTTCTGGACGAATTCCGCGCCGCCGGCGCGCTGCTCGAAGGCCATTTCATCCTTACCTCGGGCCTGCACAGCTCGGTCTTCCTGCAAAAGATGTTCGTGTTCATGGACCCGGTCCGCACGGAGCGGCTGTGCCGCGCGCTGGCGCAGGCGATCCGTGAAAAATTCGGCGAGGTCGATATCGTCATCTCGCCGGCGGTCGGCGGCATCGTGCCCGGCTACGAGACGGCGCGGCAGCTCGGCGCCAGGGCGATGTTCGTCGAGCGCGAGGCCGGCGCCTTCGCGCTGCGGCGCGGCTTCGCCGTGCCGCCGTCCGCGCGCGTGGTGATGGTCGAGGACATCATCACCACCGGCCTGTCGTCGCGCGAGTGCCTCGCCGCCATCCGCGAGCAGCCCGGCACGATCGTCGGCGCGGCCTGCCTGATCGACCGCTCGGGCGGCAAGGCGGATCTCGGCGTGCCGCTCGTCTCGCTCGTGACGATGGACATTCCCAACTACCCGGCCGACCAGCTGCCGCCGGAGCTTGCCGCCATTCCGGCGATCAAACCGGGCAGTCGCAATCTGAAGCTGTGAACCCAAAACCGGTGATCGTGTTTTTTTTGTTACGAAGCCGTCCCGGAAGCTTGACAGTGCTTCAACAAGGGTTCACTCGTTCGTGACCCTGATATTCGACTGTCATCAGGCCTGAGCGGATACCAGCGTTGTCGCGTTTCCTCGGCAGCGTGTTCGGTGCGCCCGGGCCAGCATCGCTTACCAGAGAACAAAAGGTTGTGGCTGTAGAGCGGCGGCGGCACCGGACGCGAGATTGCTTCTATGATTGGCCAGCAACGCATTGCCCTGTTTATTGATGGCGCAAACCTTTATGCGACCACGAAAACGCTGGGCTTCGACATCGATTACAAGCGGCTTCTCAAGGAATTCCAGAGCCGCGGCTTCCTGATCAGAGCATTTTATTACACGGCCCTGGTCGAGGACCAGGAATATTCCTCGATCCGCCCTCTGATCGACTGGCTCGACTATAACGGCTACTGCGTCGTCACCAAGCCGACCAAGGAATTCGTCGACTCCGCCGGCCGCCGCAAGGTCAAGGGCAACATGGACATCGAGCTCGCCATCGACGCGCTCGAGCTGGCGTCGCATGTCGACCAGGTGGTGCTGTTCTCGGGCGACGGCGATTTCCGCTCGCTGGTGGAGGCCCTGCAGCGGCGCGGGGTGCGTGTGTCCGTTGTGTCAACCATTTCGACCCAACCTCCCATGGTGGCCGACGAGCTGCGCCGCCAGGCCGACGAATTCATCGACCTCGCGCACCTGATCCCGAAAATCGGCCGCGATCCCGCCGAGCGGGCCGAGCGCGCCGCCAGGGCCGAATACAACGACGGCCGCGAACGCCCCGAACGGCCGCGCTACGGCAACCCGGGCAACCACGGCGGCCTCGAACGCCGCTACGGCATCCGCCAGGCGCCGGCCGACGACGACGTCGTCGACAACACCTGAACGACCATATCGCCGCGTCGGCCACTAAAATTTCAGCAAAATAGTGGGGCGGGGCCGCGCCCAGCGCAGCCGCCTCACCCCTTCTCGCGCATCAGACGGGCACGCTCGCGATCCCAGGAGCGGCGCTTCTCGGTCTCGCGCTTGTCGTGCAGCTTCTTGCCGCGGCCGAGGCCGAGTTCGACCTTCGCCCGCCCGCGCTCGTTGAAATAGATCTTCAGGGGGATCAGCGTGAAGCCTTCGCGCTGCGTGGCGCCGATCAGCTTGTTGATCTGGCGCTTGTGCAGCAACAGGCGGCGCGGCCGCCGCGTTTCGTGATTGAAGCGGTTGGCCTGCAGGTATTCGGGGATATAGGCGTTGAACAGGAACAGCTCCTCGCCGGACGGGCCGGCATAGGCATCCCCGATATTGGCCTTGCCACCGCGCAGCGACTTGACCTCGGTGCCGGTCAGCGCGATGCCGGCCTCGAGCGCGTCGACGATCTCGTAGTTGAAGCGCGCCTTGCGGTTGTCCGCGACGACCCGCTGGGCGCCCTTCGCGTCCTTTGCCATGCTCGGTTCAGGCGTTGATCAGGCCGGCATGCACCATCGCCGCGCGGACCGCCTGGCGCGTGCCCTCCGACACCGGCACCATCGGCAGGCGCACCTCGTCGCTCATGCGGCCGAGCACCGACAGCGCGTATTTGGCGGGCGAGGGATTGGTTTCGACGAACAGCGCCGTGTGCAGCGGCATCAGGCGGTCCTGGACACGGATGGCGCTGGCGTAATCGCCGTCGAGACAGGCCTCCTGCAACTCGCTGCACTGCTTCGGCGCCACGTTCGAGGTCACCGAGATGCAGCCGTGGCCGCCATGCGCCATGAAGCCGAGCGCGGTGGCGTCCTCGCCCGAGAGCTGGATGAAGTCCTCGCCCATGGCCTGGCGCTGCAGGCTGACGCGCGCCACGTTGGCGGTGGCGTCCTTCACGCCGACGATGTTCCTGAGCTCGTAAAGCCGCTTCATGGTGTCGACCGACATGTCGATCACCGAGCGGCCGGGGATGTTGTAGATCAGGATCGGAATGCCGATGGCGTCGTTGATCGCCTTGAAATGCCGGTAAAGGCCTTCCTGGGTCGGCTTGTTGTAATACGGCGTGACGATCAGGACGGCGTCGGCGCCCGCGTCCTCGGCATGGCGCGAGAAGTCGATCGCCTCGGCCGTCGAGTTGGAGCCGGCGCCGGCGATGACGGGAACGCGCCCCTTCGCCTCGCGCACGCAGATTTCAACGACCTGCTTGTGCTCGTCGTGGCTCAGGGTCGGGCTCTCGCCGGTGGTGCCCACCGGCACGAGACCGTGCGTGCCGTTCTCGATCTGCCAGTTGACGTGCCCGCGAAAGGCCGCCTCGTCGAAGGCCCCGTCGCGAAACGGGGTGACCAGGGCCGTCAGCGAGCCCCTCAGCTTTCCATTGCCAGCCATGACGGCGCTCCTGGAGCGGGATCGCTTCAGTCCGAATCGATCCTGCTCGGATTTCCTTTGAGCCGCATGATCCCTTCCGGCGAACCGCTATCCACCCCGGATCGAGTCCCGGATAGGCTGTCGCCGCGATCATGCGCTCGCGGGCCCTGCGATTGCCACAAAGCCCGGCTCTTCTCTCGACACATAAAGGTTAGCGCGAGCTTGCGCAAACGCGGGGCACCGGACTTTTCATCGGTGGTAAACTAGTTTTTCATAGGCTGGATCGACACAGAACGATCCCCGAACGCACAAGGGGTTGGCTTGATGGTTTTCGGGACGCGCCGACCGACGCGCCTCCTCGCTTCCGCCGTGCTGCTGCCGCTGCTCGGGGCTGCGGCCCACGCGCAAGAGGCGGCGCAGCGAGCCGCGGCACCGCCGGCGAGCGCGCCGGCGAGCCCGCCCGTGGAGGCGCAGGCCCCTGCCCCACAGGCGACGGCGCCCGGGCCGGAGGCGGCCGAAACGAGCCCGCCGAAACGCCCGGCCGACATCGACGCCACGGCCGCCCTCCGCCAGGCCATCGAGCTCTATCGCAAGGGCGACCTCGCCGGCGGCGACCGCGCCCGTGCTGCCATCAACGACCCGGCGTCGCTTGCCCTGACGGAATGGGTGGCGATCCGCCACGCCGCCCGGGTCGGCTTCAACCGGGTGGTCGACTTCATGCGCGATCACCCGACCTGGCCGGTGAGCGCGATGATCCGCCGCCGCGCCGAAGAAAACCTCCTCATGGAGCGCAAGCCGGCGGCCGTCGTGCGCGCCTATTTCGCCGCCCAGCGACCGGTGAGCCCGTCCGGCAAGCTGGCGCTCGCCCTCGCCTTCAAGGCCGACGGGCTCGAGCGCGACGCGGCGGCGCTGGTCCGCGAGACATGGCGGCGCGACTCGCTCGGCCGCGAGTTCGAGAGCAGGATCCTGGCGAGCTTTCCCGACGTGCTGACGCAGGCGGATCACCGTTTCCGCATGGAGCGCATGCTGTTCAAGGAGAGCTGGCAGTCGGCGCTGCGCGCCGCGGGTCATGCCGGGAAGGATTACGTCACGCTCGTCAAGGCGCGCATGGCGGTGGCCGGCGAGGGCGGCAATGCCGTCAAACTGCTCGACGCGGTGCCCGCGAGTCTGCGCTCCGACACGTCCTACGTGTTCTCGCGCGCGCAGCATCTGCGCCGCAAGAAGAACGCCGCCGAGGCCGCCAAGCTCATCGCCGGCGTTCCACGCGATCCGGCCATCCTCGGCGATGGCGACGAATGGTGGACCGAGCGCCGCCTGATCGCCCGCAAGCTGCTCGACGACGGCGACGCCAAAACCGCCTACGAGGTCGCGCGCGACCACGCCGCGGAGACCTCGGCGCTGCGCATCGAGGCCGAATTCCATGCCGGCTGGATCGCCCTGCGCTTCCTCAACGACGCGACGCTCGCCGCAGGTCATTTCGATGCCGCGGCAGGCATCGCCGAGACGCCGATCTCGGTCGCCCGGGCCGCCTATTGGCAAGGGCGCGCGGCCGAAGCCGCGGGGCAGCAGGAGGCGGCGCAGCGCCATTACGAGCGCGCCGCGCAGCAGGCGATCACCTATTACGGGCAGCTCGCGAGCGCGAAGCTCGGGCGCGAGACGCTGCCGCTGCGTTCCGCCGACGGGGGCCCGGCCAGCCGCGAGGCGTTCCAGAACCTCACGGCGGTGCAGGCGCTCAAGCTGCTGAACGAGGCGGGCGTGCGCGATCTCGCCATGCCGCTCTACATCGACCTGGCGCAGCGCCTCGGCGATGCCGCGCAGTTGCATGCCCTCGGCGACTTCGTCCTCGAGCAGCGCGACGCGAAGGCGCTCCTGTCGGTCGGCAAGACCGCCGTGCAGCGCGGCATGCCGCTCGACCTGCATGCCTTCCCGACCATCGGCATCCCGGCCTACGAGCCGGTCGGCGACCGCGTCGAGAAAGCGATGGTCTTTGCCATCGCCCGGCAGGAAAGCATGTTCGACCCGAAGGCCCAGTCGCATGCCGGGGCGCGCGGCCTCATGCAGCTCATGCCGGCCACCGCCCGCCGCACGGCAAAACGCTTCGGCGTCGATTTCGACGTCAACAAGCTGCTCAGCGACGCGGCCTATAACGCCAAGATCGGCGCCGCGCATCTCGGCGAGCTGATGGACGACTGGAAAGGCTCCTACATCCTCACCTTCGCGTCGTACAATGCCGGCGGCGGCAACGTGAAGAAATGGATCGATGCCTACGGCGATCCGCGCTCGCCGCAGGTCGACCCGATCGACTGGGTCGAGCGCATCCCGTTCTCGGAGACGCGCAATTACGTGCAGCGGGTCATGGAGAACCTGCAGGTCTATCGCAGGCGACTCAGCGAGCGCAGCGTGCTGCTGATCGACAGCGACTTGCGTGGCAAGCGGGCGGTCCAGTAACCCGAAGCGCCGGAGCGTTCCGGCGCGACAGGCAGAGCCGGCCGCATGACCAGCCAGCCTTTTGAAGATCTGTTCGTGTCGGCCGGCGACGGGCTGCGCCTTTATGCGCGTGTCTACGGGCCGCGCGCGGCGGACACCGTTCCCGTGGTCTGCCTCCCGGGCCTGGCGCGCACGTCGGCGGATTTCCACGACCTCGCCCTCGCCCTCGCCAGCGACCAGCGGCGCCCGCGCCGGGTGCTGGCAGTCGACTATCGCGGCCGCGGCCGCTCCGAATACGATCGCAACTGGCGCAACTACGACATCCGGGTCGAACTCGATGACCTCCTGCAGGTGCTGACCGTCGCCGCGGTCGGCGAGGCCGTATTCATCGGCACCTCGCGCGGCGGACTTATCACGCTGGCGTTGTCGGCGGCGCGGCCGACGCTGCTGCGCGGCGTCGTGCTCAACGACGTCGGGCCGGTGATCGAGGGCAAGGGCCTGGCCCGCATCCGCGGCTATGTCGGCAAGCTGCCGGCGCCGCGCGACTACACGGAGGGCGGCGAGATCCTGAAACGCATCTCGAACGCGCAGTTTCCGCGTGCGACCGACGAGGACTGGGAGATCCTGGCGCGGGCGACGTGGCGGGAGGCGAAGGGACGTCTCGTGCCCGACTATGACGTCGCCCTGCAGAAGACGCTCGAGCACGTCGATTTCGAGACCCCGCTGCCGCCGCTATGGCACCTCTTCGCGGGCCTTGCGCACGTGCCGGTCCTCGCCATCAGAGGCGCCAACTCGGACCTCCTGTCCGCCGAAACCCTCGAGGCGATGGCCAGGGCGCATCCCGACCTCGAGACCGTCACCGTTGCCGATCAGGGCCACGTCCCGGCCTTGCGCGGGCGCGACATGATCCAACGCATCAAGCGCTTCGTGCTCAAGGTTGAGGACGGGACGGCCCAGCCTGCCCCGGCTCTGACGGGCGCACCCTGACATCCGCCTGCGCCGTCCAGCCGGGCAGCGACACCGCCGGGATCGCCTTGGTCATGCGCTCGGCCGCTTGCTCGTAGAGCGACTCGCCGCTGATGCGCACGCTCGTGTCACTCACCGTCACCGCGCCGGAGGCCAGTCGCGAGAGATGATCGAGGCCGAAGCTCACGGCGCCCGCGAAATGCCGCGGCGCGCCGTCGGCGAGGCGAAGCCTGTCGACGATCTGCTCGGTGAGGAAGCTCCGGCGGATCTGGCCATGGATGTCGCTGCGCGTCGCCTCGTCGGGACAATAGCCGCTCAGCACGACGGCCCCCGCTTCCCGGGTGGCGGTGAACAGGTATGGCGACGGACGGGCGATCGCGAGCGTGACGGCGCCCCGCTGCAATCCCGCCGGGAGCCGCCTCTGCATGGCATCGTCGACAGCGGCGAGTGCATCCTTGCGCGCCACCTCGCCGCGCAGGCTCAGGACTGCGTCGGTCAGCTCGACGGTCCCGGTCTGCAAGGATGCGAGCTGCGCCAGCGCGAAACGCGCCGACGCCGCGAAATCCACCTCGTCGGCAAGGCCGCTGGCCGCCTGCAGGTTGTCGACCAGTTGCGTGTCCGGGAACATCGCCGCGACGGCGGCGCGAAGTTGCCGGCGCGCCGCCTCGGAGGGCACGTGCCCGTTCAGCTCGACGGCGCCGTCCGTCCGGACGGCAGCCCAGGTGAAGGGCCGCACGAGCGGCGGCACGAGGCCGGCAATGTCGGAGCGAAACCCCTCGGGCAAGGCGCGCAGCGCGTCGATCACCGCGTCGTAAGACGCGCGGTCCTGCGCCTTCGCATGAACCGAGACGACATCGCCGCGGACCGCGATCGCCCCGAACGGCAGCTGCGCCAGTTGCCGGATGGCGAGACTGGCCACGTCCGCGAACCGGGCCGGTGCGCCGCCGGCCTGCAAACGCTCGGCGACGATCGCTCCCGGAACCGCCTGCTTCGCCTCGTCGACCAGCGCGGCCCGGATTTCGTCCGGAGCCGAGCCGCTCAGCGTGAGGCGCTCGCCTTCGCGAACCGCCGTGAAGGAAAAAGGTTGCTCGGCCTGAGGCGCGGCCTCGCGGCGCCCGTCCGGGCGGTCCTGCGGCGCGCGCCATGCCTGCTCGACGGGCCGGCGCAAGGCATCCAGCACCGCGCGCCACGAGACGCTGCCGCCGGTCTGCACGTGCCTGTAGCCGGCCCAGATGGCGAGCCCGAGGACCAGGACCAGCGACAGTCCCCACCAGAGTGCCTTACGCGCGCGCATGTCGAGCCTTCATCGAGGGAAGGACTTCGCGTCCATAATCGTGAAGGGACTGTGACCGTCACGCCGCGTCAGGTTGTCTCTCGGGAGCCGCGGCCCGGAACGCCTCTATCCCGGCGCAGGCCGCGTCCGCCGCGACGATCCTGGGAAAGGCGTCGAGCGGCACGTTGAAGCGGCGCGCATTGAAGACCTGCGGCACGAGATAGACATCGGCGAGCGTCGGCGCCGCCCCGAAGGCGAAAGGTCCCGGGCCGATCAGCTGCTCGATCGCCGAAAATCCCTGGCGCACCCAATGGGCATACCACGCATCCGTGGCGGCCTGGTCCTGGCCCATCCGCTCCTTGAGATAGGCGAGCGTGCCGGAATTGTTGAGCGGGTGGATGTCGCATCCGATGATGGCGCAAACCGCTCTGATCCTGGCCCGAAGCACCGGGTCACGCGGAAGCAGCGCCGGCTCGGGGTGGAGCTCCTCCAGATATTCCAGGATGGCCGGTGACTGGATCACGATCGTGCCGTCGGCGTCGAGCGTCGGGACGCGGCCATGCGGGTTGATGGCGAGATACGCGGGGCGGCTCTGCTCGTTCTTCGGCAGGCTGATGGGGATGGATTCGAAGGCCAGGCCCTTGAGATTCATGGCGATGCGGACGCGATACGACGCGGACGACCGGAAGAAGGTGTAAAGCTTCACGCCAGCTGCTCCTTTTCTGTTGCCCGAAAGACGCTTCACGCCGCCGTCAGGCGCGCCCGCGGGTGCGCACCATGAAGCTGTCATAGGCGAATTCGTTCACACCCCACCAGGGCAGCTGCTCGGCGCGGAAGGCGCTCATCGACTCGAGCGCCCGCTTGAAGTCGGGGCTCCTGCCGGCCAGCTCCGCGTAGAGTTCGCCGGCCGCCTTCAGCGCGGCCTCCATGATGGCCGGCGGGAAATGCTTCAGCTCGGCGCCGCCGCCGATCAGGCGCCGCAGCGCCGCCGCGTTGACCGCGTCGTATTTGGCCAGCATCCAGTTGTTCGCCGCCTCGCAGGCGTGGAAGACGATGGCCTGGTAATGTTTGGGCAGCTCGTCCCATTTGGCGCGGTTGACGACCAGGTGGAGCATCGCGCCGCCCTCCCACCAGCCCGGGGCGTAATAGTATCTGGCGACCTTGTGCAGCCCGAGCTTCTCGTCGTCGTAAGGACCGACGAACTCGGCCGCGTCGATGGTGCCGCGCTCCAGGGCCGGATAGACGTCGCCGGGCGGGATCTGCTGCGGCACGACGCCGAGCCGCGCCAGAACCTCGCCGCCGAGGCCGCCGATGCGGAACTTGAGGCCCTTGAGGTCGGCCACCTCGCGCAGCTCCTTGCGGAAGAAGCCGCCCATCTGGCAGCCGGATTGGCCGCAGACCAGGGCGTGCGCGTTGAAGCGGCGCAGCACGCCGTTGATGATCGCCTCGCCGTCCGAGAAATGCCACCACGCATGCTGGTGGCGCGCATTGAGGCCGAACGGGACGCCGGTGGCGAAGGCAAGCGCCGGCTCCTTGCCGACATAGAAATAGAGCGGCGTGTGCGCGCATTCGATGCTGCCGTTCTGCACGGCGTCGAGCGCCTGCGTTCCCGGGATCAGCTCGCCGGCCGCGAAGGTCTGCACCTGGAAGCGGTTGTCGGTCGCCTCCGCTATGTAGCGCGCGAAGGTCTGCGCCGTGCCGTAGATCGTGTCGAGCTGTTTCGGAAAGCTCGAGGTGAGCCGCCAGCGCACCTCCGGCATGGACTGCGCGACGGCCGGCGCGGCGATGCCGGAAGCCCCGGCTGCTGCTGCGGCGCCGGCCAGGAAGCGTCTGCGCTGGCGATCGGGCGTCATGAAAGGGCTCCCCTGCAATCCACGGTGTGCAGTGAAGCATAACGGGCGCCACTGGCGGAAGACGGAACTTGGTCGGCGCTTTCAGAGCGCCTATAAGGCTGCCGCAGACCGTCCTGATGACTCGACAAAGGCGCCTGGACCGCTCCTGTTCTCGCTGAGCCACGTTCGCAGGGGTTCAGGCTGGCCTTGCCGGGCAGCTTGGCATGAGTCGTCTTCAGCGAGCGAGGCTGCCGCGAATTGCTGACCCGTTACACACAACTGGTGCGATCAGGCTCGCTCCGCGCCTATGCGGCAGCGACCGCACTCGCGCTGCTTGGCGTGCTCCTGCGCGTTGCACTCGCGCCAGTGGTCGGCGACCAGGTCCCCTACGTCACCATCTTTCCGGTCGTGCTCCTGGCCGCCGTCATCGGCGGCGCACGGGCCGGTATCCTCGCCTTGGTCATCAGCGCTGTACTCTCATGGTACCTCGTCCTGCCGGAGCATGGAGCGTTTCGGCCGGGCGGCGCCGAGTTGCTGGGCTTCGTCCTGTTCCTTGCAGTCGCCGCGCTGATGATCGCGGCAGCCCAGACACTCCGCAATGCGGCCGAGCGTGCGGCAACGCAACAGGAACAGCTCGCGGCTGCTTTGGCGGCCTCCAGCACCGGGACCTGGCGCTGGAACATTCCAGCCGACCAGGTGCAGTGGGACGAGGCGATGTGCAAGGTCTATGGCGTTGCCCCCGAGCGCGCCCCGCGCACCTCCAGCGCCTTTTTCGACCTGGTCCTTCGCGAGGACCAGGCGCATGCGCGCGAGGTGATCGGCCGCGCGATGACAAGCGGCGGCAGCGTCGAATACGAGTTCCGCATCCGACTTCCGGATGGCCGCGTCCGCTGGATCTACGACCGGAGCCGCGTGATCTTCGATCCGGAAGGCCGGCCGGCTCAGATGATCGGCGCCTGCATCGACGTGACCGAGCGCAAGCAGGCGGACGAGACCTTGCGTCTCCATTCCATGCTCCTGCACAACATGAGCGAGGGTGTCAGCCTGGCGACCGAGGACGGGGTCATCGTCTATGTCAATCCTGCCGAGGAGCAGCTGTTCGGTTATGAGCGGGGCGAACTCGTCGGACAGCATGTCAGCGTTCAGAACGCCTACCCGCCCGAGGAGAACGCACGTGTCGTCGCAGATGTCATCGCCACGTTGCGGGAAAGCGGCACGTGGTCGGGCGAGTGGCGGAACCGGCGCAAGGACGGCTCGGAGTTCGTCACCGCCTCGCAGATCACCACCGTTGAGGTGGGCGGTCGTCGCCATTGGCTGTGCGTCCAGCGCGATGTGACCGAGCGGCATCTCGCCCAACAGAGACAGCAGCTCCTGATCAACGAGCTCAATCACCGCGTCAAGAACACGCTCGCCACCGTTCAGTCTCTCGCCGCCCAGACCGCGCGCAATGCGCCGTCGGTCGCGGCATTCCGCGAAGCGTTCGAGGCCCGCCTGCTGGCCCTCTCGGCAACCCACAGCCTGCTGACCGACAGCCTGTGGCGGTCGGCGCCCCTCGAGAAGGTGTTGCGCGCGGAGCTGGAACCCTACCGGGGAGCGGACGCGGAGCGCGTCACGCTCGCGGGGGATGCGGTCGAGCTCACGCCGTCTCAGGCGCTGGGTCTCGGCCTTGCATGTCACGAGCTGGCGACGAACGCCGCGAAGTATGGAGCGCTCGGTCGTCCGGACGGCCGCCTTTCCGTCACCTGGGCGGCAGCGCCGCAAGATGGCAGCGGCGACGTGCTTCGCATCGATTGGCGAGAGAGCACCCCGGGAGAGGTGCGACCGCCCACCCGCAGAGGCTTCGGCACCCGCTTGATCGAACGCACGATCGTGAGCGACCTCGCCGGGGCAGTGGAAATGCGCTTCGCCCCGACGGGGCTCGAATGCTGCATCGAAATTCCTCTGCGCGTGCCTTCTCGTGGCGTCGCCGGTCCGACCGATGACGAACGCAGCCCGTCATGGGAATGATGGTCCCAACGCGATTCGAGCGCCGCTTCGAGACCGTCATGGATCGGCAGCAGCCGAGGTAAACGCCCGAGACTACCTTCCCGACCACAAGAGGAAACCATCATGTCCGAGGCACGGCCCGAGACCACTGCGTATTACATCCCGGCTTTCGCGCCGCTGTATGCAGGACTCCGCAATTTCGCGTGGCTGGTCCTGCGCCTCGCCGTCGGCCTGACCCTCGTCCCGCACGGCATGCAGAAGGCTTTCGGAGCCTTCGAGGGCCCGGGCCTCGCCGGCTTCGCGGCCGGGCTCGAGAAGCTGGGCTACCCGGCGCCGACGCTGTTCGCCTGGCTCGTCATGCTGACCGAGCTCGTCGGCGGAGTCCTGATCGCCGTCGGCTTCCTGACCCGGCCGGCGGCCTTCGCCCTCCTCGTCTTCATGGCCACGGCCGTGACCCAGCATGTCGCGCGCGGCTTCTTCTGGACGAGCGGCGGCTTCGAATATCCGCTCATGTGGGCGGCGGCGGCCCTCTTCTTCGTGGTCCATGGCGGCGGCCCGTATTCGGTGGACCGGGCCCTCGGCAAGGAGCTCTGACATCCGCGCCACGCGGTGATCGGACAGCCTGATCGCACTCCGGCCTTGCCTCCTTGCCCCCGGCAGGGAACAAGGGAATTATGCGTGCGAACGAGAACAACCGCACGCCGGGAGACCAGCCGATGATCGCCAGCCGCCGCCGCTTCCTCGCCCTCACGGGCACCGCGCTCGCGGCCCCTGCCCTGCTGCGCGAGGGCTACGCCCAGGCGCCCCAGGTGACGCTGCGCCTGCACCATTTCCTGCCGCCGGCGGCCAACGTGCCGGCGCAGTTCCTGACGCCCTGGGCGCGCAAGGTGGAGAGCGAGTCGGGCGGCCGCATCAAGATCAACATCTTTCCGTCGATGCAGCTCGGGGGTGCTCCGCCGCAGCTCTACGACCAGGCCCGTGACGGCGTCGTCGACCTCGTCTGGACGCTCACCGGCTACACCGCCGGCCGCTTCCCGCGCAGCGAGGTGATCGAGAATCCGTTCGTGTCGCACCGCACGGCGCTTGTGAATTCGCTCGCTGCGCAGGAGCTGTACGAGAAGCATATCGCCGAGGAATTCAGCGAGGTGCATCCGATCTCCATCTGGGCGCATGACCGCGGCCTGATCCACGTCAACCGCCGCATCGAGAAGCTCGAAGAACTCAAGGGCGCCAAGATCCGCTTTCCCACCCGCCTCGCCGGCGAGGCGCTGAAGGCGCTCGGCGCGACCTCGATCGGCATGCCGGTGCCGCAGGTTCCCGAATCGATCGCGCAGCGCGTCATCGACGGAGCGCTCACGCCCTGGGAGGTCGTGCCGTCCGTCAAGCTCGACGAGCTGGTCAAGTTCCACACCGACATCCCGGGGCCGAAATCGCTCTACACGGCCGTCATGGTGCTGGTGATGAACAAGGCCAAATACGACAGCCTGCCGGCGGACCTCAAAGAGGTCATGAACAGGAATTCCGGCCAGGCCGCCTCGCGCATGGCGGCCGTTCCGTTCGACAAGATGGCGACGGAGGTGCCGGAGCTCGTCAAGAAGAAAAGCGGCACCATCGTCACCATCTCGGAGGACGAGGCGCAGCGCTGGGAGAAAACCACCCAGCCGGTGATCGAGGCCTGGATCAAGCAGGTCAAGGAACGGAACATCGACGGCGGCAAGCTTCTCGACGCGACTCGCGAGCTCGTGGCGAAACACGCGAAGTCGGCCTGAACCGTGCCGCCGGCACAGGGAGGACGCGCATGACCATCCCTCGCCGCCGTTTTCTCGCTTTAGCCGGCGGCGCCGTCGCCGCTCCGGCCGTCCTGCGCGAGGGCTACGCGCAGGCGCCGCAGGTCACGCTCAAGCTCCACCACCTTCTGCCGCCGGTCGCCAACGTGCCGGTGCATTTCCTGGTGCCGTGGGCGAAAAAGGTCGAGCAGGAGTCGCACGGCCGCATCAGGATCGAAATCTATCCGGCGATGCAGCTCGGCGGCGCGCCCCCGCAGCTTTACGACCAGGCGCGCGACGGCGTCGTCGATCTCGTCTGGACGGTGCTCGGCTACACGGCCGGACGCTTTCCGCGCAGCGAGGTGATCGAGAATCCGTTCATCTCGCATCGTACCGCCCTGGTGAACTCGCTCGCCATCCAGGAGCTCTACGAGAAACACATCGCCGACGAGTTCAGCGAGGTGCATCCGATCTGCGTGTTCGCGCATGACCGCGGCCTCATCCACGCCAACCGCCGCATCGAAAGAATGGAGGACATGAAGGGTGCGAAGCTGCGCTTCCCCTCGCGCCTGGCCGGGGACGCGCTGAAGGCGCTCGGTGCCTCGGCCATCGGCATGCCCGTGTCGCAGGTGCCCGAGGCGATCGCGCAGCGCGCCATTGACGGCGCCGTCGTGCCGTGGGAGGTCGTGCCCGCCGTCAAGCTCGACGAGCTGGTCAAGTTCCACAGCGAGATCGCCGGTGCGAAGTCGTTCTACACGATCGGTTTCATCCTGGCCATGAACAAGGCGCGATACGCCAGCCTGCCCGCCGACCTGAAGCGGGTGATCGACAACAATTCCGGCCAGGCGGCGGCACGCATGGCGGCGGTGCCGTTCGACAGGATGGCCGTCGAGGTCCCCGAGCTGGTCAAGCGCAAGGGCGGCACCATCGTGACGGTTGCGGAAGCGGAAGCGCAGCGCTGGCAAAAGACCACGCAGCCGGTGATCGACAACTGGATCAGGCAGGTCAAAGACCGCAACGTCGACGGCGGCAAGCTGCTCGACACCGTGCGCGAGCTGATTGCGAAATACGAGAAGGCCGCGTGAGCCCGCCGCTGACGGAGACGCGGCCGGACGCGGCGCGCCACGGTTTCGTCGGGCGGCGCCTGACGGGGGCGGCCGAAGCCCTGGCGCTCGCGGGCGGAACCCTCATGCTGGTCGTGGCGTGCCTCGTCACCGCCAGCGTGCTGATGCGCTGGCTTCTCGGCGACGGCATCGCCGGCGATTTCGAACTGGTCCAGATCGCCACCGGCGTCGGCGCCTTTGCCTTCCTGCCGCTCTGCCAGGCCCGCCGCGGCAACGTCATCGTCGACACGTTCACGACCGGGCTTTCGCGAAGGACACGCGACGGGCTCGATGCGGTTTGGGACCTGACCTACGCAGCCCTGATGGCCGTCATCGGATGGCGGCTCGTGATCGGGGCGCAGGACGCCTTCGCCAGCCAGACGACGTCGATGGTGCTCGGCATCCCGCAGGGCTACGCCATCGCCGCCTGCGCGGTGATGGGCATCTTCGTGGCCATCGTCGCCGCCGCGACCGCCGCACGCTTTCTGAAGGGGCGCGCATGAGCGGCATGGCGGTGGCCGTGCTCGGCTTCGTGGTGATGCTCGTGCTGATCGCCGCGCGCATGCCCGTCGGCCTGGCGATGCTCGTCACCGGCAGCGGCGGCTACGTCTATCTCTCGAGCCTTCCCGCATTCCTCAACTACATCAAGACGACGCCCTATTTCCTGTTCTCCAACTACACGCTGTCGGTGATCCCGCTGTTCATCCTGATGGGCGCTTTCGCCGAGCGTTCCGGCCTCGCCACCGACCTGTTCAGGGCGGCGAGCGGCTTCGTCGGCCACATGCGCGGCGGGCTTGCCATGGCGGTCATCGGCGCCTGCACGGGTTTCGGCGCGATCTGCGGCTCGTCGGTCGCGACCACGGCGACCTTCGGGCGCGCGGCACTGCCGGAGCTGCGCCGCTATCGCTACGGCGAAGGCCTGGCGACGGGCGTGATCGCCGTCGGCGGCACGCTCGGCATCCTGATCCCGCCGTCGGTCATCCTGGTCGTCTATGCGATCTCGACCGAGCAGAACATCGCCAAGCTGTTCCAGGCGGCGCTCTTTCCGGGCCTGCTGGCGACGCTGTTCTATTGCATCGTCATCGCCATCGTGGTGCGGCGTGACCCGGACGCGGCGCCGCCGCATGCGCCGGTGCCGAGCCGCGAGCGTTGGCGCGCGCTGGTGCTCGTCTGGCCGGCGCTGCTGATCGCGGTCGCCGTGGTGGGCGGCATCTACGGGGGGATCTTCACGCCGACCGAGGGCGCCTCGGTCGGCGCCGTCGGCATGTTCGCGATCGGCGTCGTGCGCGGCAGCCTGCCCTGGCGCGAGATCCGCACCAGCCTTCTGCAGACCGCCGAGACGGCGGCGCTGATCTTCGCCATCCTGCTCGGCGCCGAGGTGTTCAATGCGTTCCTCGCGCTGTCGCAGCTGCCGACCTTCGCGGCAACGTCGCTTGCGGAAACCGGCCTGCCGCCCTATGCGATCCTGGTCGGCCTGCTCGCCTTCTACATCCTGCTCGGCGCGGTGATGGACGAGCTGGCCATGATCCTGCTGACCCTGCCGGTGTTCTTCCCGATCGTCTCGGCGCTCGATTTCGGCCTGCCGCCCGACGAGGTCGCGATCTGGTTCGGCATTCTCGTGCTGGTCGTCGTCGGGATCGGCCTGACGGCGCCGCCGATCGGGCTCAACGTGTTCGTGGTCAGCGCCATCGCGCGCGACGTGCCCATCCTGAAGACCTATCGGGGCGTGCTGCCCTTCGTGGCCGCCGACGTCATCCGCCTGTCGCTATGCGTGGCATTTCCGGCCATCAGCCTCGCCCTGGTGAGGTGGCTGACGTGAGCCCTCTCCCGCATGCGGGAGAGGTGTTCGCCCCTATCGGGAGAGGGTTTCGAGCTCGTCCCCGAGCACGTCCTTGACCCAGCGGAAGGCGGCGTTGGCGGCCGGGACGCCGGCGTAGATCGCGGCTTGCAGGATCAGCGCGCGCATCTCCTCGAGCGTCACGCCGTTCTTGAGAGCCGGCCGCACGTGCAGCTTGAACTCCTCTTCCCGGTGCAGGGCGATCATCATCGCCAGCGTC
The DNA here is from genome assembly GCA_036556825.1 of Beijerinckiaceae bacterium. Lineage (GTDB taxonomy): Bacteria > Pseudomonadota > Alphaproteobacteria > Rhizobiales > Beijerinckiaceae > JAJKJG01. Next base: position 14,773 of record DATBIR010000065.1, on the reverse strand, counting down.
AGCATCGAGCGCGTCTTCCACGGCAGCGCCGGGTCGCCCCAGATTTCGCCCCAGGCATTGCGCGTGATGAAATCCTGCCAGGGCATGGCGAAGGCGCCGGCATTCTTGAGCGAGCGCTCGACATGCTCGATGCCGAGCACGCTCTTGCGGTTGGCGAGGCCGGCCTCGAAGCCGACGCCGCCGGCGCGCGGCGCGCGCTTCGGCGCGAAGCGCCCGAGGAACGCCTCGAGATGCGAATTGACGACCTCGGGGCGCTCGATGTTGAGGAGATGCGCGGCCTTCGGCACGATGATCAGCTCGGACTCGGGAATGCGGCCGCGGATGTCCTCCATCATGGCGACCGGCGTCGCCGGATCGTCGGCGCCGGCGATGATCAGGGTTGGCGTGCGGATCGCGCCGATGGCGGGGCGCAGATCCATGTCGCGGATCGCCTCGCAGCAGACCGCGTAGCCGTTCGGGTCGTGGCCGACGAAATGCTTGCGCGTCTGCGCCACTGCGTGCGGCGCGCGCGCGATGAAAGCCGGCGTGAACCAGCGCGTCATCACCGTGTCGGCGATCACCTCCATGCCCTGCGCGCGCACGGTGGCCACGCGCTGGTTCCACATCTCGGGCGGCGGCAGATGCGCCGAGGTCGCCATGAGCACGAGGCTCTCGAGCTTTTCGGGACGCCGCACAGCGAGGGCCTGTCCGGTCATGCCGCCGAGCGACAGGCCGACGAGATGCGCCTTTCCGATTCCCAGAGCGTCGAGCAGCCCGGCGAGATCGTCGGCGAGATCGTCGATGGCTGCGGGGCGGTTGATCACCTGCGAGCGCCCGTGGCCGCGGGTATCGTAACGCAGCACCCGGAACCGGTCCGCGAAGGCGCGCATCTGCGCGTCCCACATCTCCAGCGTGGCGCCGACCGAGTTCGAGAACACGACGACCGGCGCGTCCTCCGGGCCGGTGAGGTCATAGAACAGCTCGACGCCGTTGGCGCGAATGGTCGGCATGGTAGTGACGCTCCTGGAGCATGATCCGGCGAAGTGGGTACCGCTTCGCCGAAAAGATCACGCGGCTCAACAAGTACTAGAGCATGATCCGGCGAAGTGGACACCGCTTCGCCGAAAAGATCATGCGGCTGAACAAGTCATAGAGCGGGATCGATCCGATCGGAATTGATCCCGCTCTAGGAAGTTTGGGCGGTGGCGGCGATGCGGGTTCGGACGCGGTCGATCTCGGCCAGCGCGCGGTCGGCCCACACCGCCGCCGCCTCGACTGACGGCGACAGATCGAAGGCGGCGTCCAGCGCATCCGCCGGGACGTCGGCGGTGAATTGCGGATCGCTCGCAAGCACGTCGCGCAGCGGCGCACCGCCCGTGCGCACCTTGCCGGCCGCGTCCTCCACGAGCCGGTGCGCGCGGTGGCGGCCGAGCTTGGGCGCGAGCCGCGCCGCGACGGCGTCGGCGAACAGCAGGCCGCGCGTCGCGTCGATGTTCTGGCGCATGCGCGCGCGGTCGACCATGAGCCCCTCGGCCAGCGTGCGCGCCTCGCGCAGGCCGGCCGAGGCGAGGCCGAACAGTTGCGGCAGGGTCTGCCACTCCGCATGCCAGGGGCCGGCCGGACGCTCGTGCGACGCCGCCATCGCCTCGAGCAGCGTCGCGACGTGGCCTTTGCCCGCGGCATGCGTCGCCAGGATCACGGTGGCCGAGACGGGATTGCGCTTGTGCGGCATGGCGGACGAGCCGCCGCGGCCCGGAACATAGGGCTCGGCCACCTCGCCGACCTCGGTCGAGGCGAGGTGCACGACGTCCGTCGCCATCTTGGCCAGCGCGCCCATGAGCGTTGCAAGCCAGGCGCCGGTCTCGACCATCCGCGCGCGCAGCGTGTGCCACGTCGCCGGCGTCGTTCCGAGCCCGAGCTCCTCGGCGAATGCCGCGACGACGGCGGGACCCTGGGCACCGGCGGCGGTGAAGGTGCCGACCGGGCCGCCGAGGGATACGACAAGCGCCCGCTCGCGCAGCCACGGCAGCTGGTCCGCGACCTCGGCGATGCCGCTGGCCCATACCGCGACCTTGTAGCCGAACGTGACCGGCGCCGCGTGCTGGCCGTAGGTGCGGCCGACGCACGGCGTCTGGCGATGCTCCCTTGCCAGCCCGGCGAGGCCCGCCAGGATCGGGTCGAGTTCCCGCGCGATCAGCGCAAAGGCCTCGCGCATCTGCAGGACCAGCGCCGTGTCGACGATGTCCTGGGTCGTGGCGCCCTTGTGAAAATATGGCTCCACGTCCTTCGGCAGCTTCGCCTGCACGGCCTTGACGAAGGGAATGGTCGGAACGCCGGCCAGGACCGTCTGCGCGCCGATATCGGTGACGTCGAGCTTCTCGGCCCTGATCGCCTTGACGGCGGCGGGGAGTTCCTCGGGCACCATGCCGAAGCGGCTTTGCGCCCAGGCCAGGGCCGCCTCGACGCGCAGCATCGCCTGGAGGCGGGCGCGGTCGCTGAACACGGCGCGCATCTCGTCGCTTGCGAAGAGCGGGCCAAGGATCTGGGAATCGAGCGCTGAAAAGGTCATGGCGGAGCAACGGCTTTCACGCCCACTCCATTGGCAGACCGACATAGTTCTCGGCAAGAGCGGTGGCGGCGGCCCGCGAGCTCGTCACGTAGTCGAGCTCGGCGATCTGCCGGCGGTGGTCGAACGGGCTCGCCTCGTGATGCCGGTGCAGCATCGAGGTCATCCACCACGAGAAGCGCTGCGCCTTCCAGACCCGGCGCAGGCAGGTCTGCGAATAGGAATCGAGCAGGTCGGTGCGCCCGGAGCGGTAGAACTCGGCCAGCGCCCGGGCCAGCACGCGCACGTCGGCGACGGCGAGATTCATGCCCTTGGCGCCGGTCGGCGGCACGATATGGGCGGCGTCGCCGGCGAGGAACAGACGCCCGTATTGCATCGGCTCGACGACGAAGCTGCGCATCCCGGTGATGCCCTTCTGCAGCACCGGGCCTTCCGTCAGGGTCCAGTCGCGGCCGCCGGCGAGTCTGGTCTGCAGCTCCGCCCAGATGCGCGCGTCGGGCCACGCGGCGATGTCCTCGTCCGGCGCGCACTGGATATACAGGCGGCTGATCTGCGGCGTGCGCATGCTGAACAAGGCGAAGCCGCGCTCGTGATGGGCGTAGATCAGTTCGTGCGAAACCGGCCGCGCGCGCGCCAGGATGCCGAGCCAGGCGAACGGATAGACGCGCTCGAACGTGGTCAGCACGCCCTCCGGGATGGAGGGGCGGCAGACGCCGTGGAAGCCGTCGCAGCCGGCGATCACGTCGCAGGCGAGTTCCTGCGGCTCGCCGTTCTTCACGAAACGGATCCTGGGTGTCGGGCCATCGAGATCGTGGACGCTGACGTCCCGGGCCTCGAAGACGATCTCGCCGCCGGCACCGAGCCGCGCCGCGATCAGGTCCTTGACGACCTCGTGCTGGCCATAGACGGTCACGCCCCGTCCCTCGGCAAGCTCGGCGAAGTCGATGCGATGGCCCTTGCCCTGGAAGCGCAGCTCGATGCCATGATGGACGAGGCCTTCGCGCTTCATGCGCTCGCCGACGCCGGTCTCGACCATGAGATCCGCCGTGCCCTGCTCGAGCACGCCGGCGCGGATGCGCTCTTCCACATATTTGCGGCTGCGGTCCTCGACGATGACCGACTCGATGCCCGCGCGATGCAGCAGGTGGGACAGGAAGAGGCCGGCCGGTCCGGCCCCCACGATCCCGATTTGGGTGCGCATCACCGGCATCCGCCCGGAGCCCGCCTCGCGTCTATGCCTCGAAGAACACGGTCTCGTTCTTGCCCTGAAGGCGGATGTCGAAGGTGTAGGCCGGCTGGCTGCCTTGCGTCGCCCGCGTCGCGATCAGCGTGCCGCGCGACTCCTCAGGCACGAGCGCGAGGATCGGATCGCCGGCATTGGCGGCCTCGCCCTCGAAATAGATGCGGGTGAAGGCATGCCGCAGCATCCCGCGCGCGAACACGTTGACATTGACATGCGGCGCCTGCGTGCCGCCATTCGGGCCCGGAACCTGGCCGGGCTTGATCGTCGTGAAGCGGTAGCGGCCCTCGGCATCGGTGCCCGAACGCCCGAAGCCCTTGAAGCGCGCATTCGGCAGGGCGCGGCGATCGGCCGGATGGGCGTAGCGCCCCTGCCCGTCCGCCTGCCAGATCTCGACCATGGCGTCGGGCACCGGCTGGCCGTCGCCGTCGAGCACGCGCCCCTCGATGCGGATGCGGTCGCCGGCGGCGTCCTCCGTGACGAGATCGCTGGTGACGACTTCGGCATAGCCGTAGGCTTGCGGCGTCAGGCAATAGGCGAAGAAAGGCCCGACGGTTTGCGAAGGGCTGATGCCGAGCGGTTTGGAAGCCTTCTTGTCAGTCATCATGCGGCTCCTCGAAGGGCGTGGCGCTGCGTCCGCGCAGCACGATGTCGAACTTGTAGCCGAGCGCCCATTCCGGCTGCGTCGTCTCGAGATCGAATTTCGAGATCAGGCGCTCGCGGGCCGCCTGGTCCGGAATCGCGTTGAAGATCGGGTCGAAGGGGAACAGCGGATCGACCGGGAAATACATCTGCGTGACGAGGCGCGACAGGAAGGACGACCCGAACAGCGAGAAATGGATGTGCGCCGGCCGCCAGGCGTTGTGATGGTTGCGCCACGGATAGGCGCCCGGCTTGATGGTGACGAAGCGGTAGCGGCCTTCGGCGTCCGTCACCACGCGCCCGGCGCCGAAAAAGTTCGGATCGATCGGGGCGTCGTGCTGATCGTTGACGTGGATGTAGCGGCCGGCCGCATTCGCCTGCCAGATCTCGACCAGCGTGTCCGGGATCGGGCGGCCGTCCTCGTCGACGACGCGGCCGGTCACGATGATGCGCTCGCCGAGGGGCTCGCCCGGCTTCTGGCGCGTCAGGTCCATGTCCTCGGGCGTGACCGACTCGTGGCCGTAGACCGGGCCCGTGACCTCCGAAAGGGTTTGCGGGATCACCACGAGCGGACGCGACGGCGAGCGTTTCGTGGTCGACGTGTAGCCCGGATAGAGGTACGGCGGATGAGCCGACAGGCTCTCCTTCGGGTAAGCGGTCATATCAGGTTCCTTCCGACATCAGCGGCCCCACGCAGCCCCAGGATCCGGTGACGTGTCTTTGACATAAGCCAAGTTGGATTGGGAAAGGCAAGCCGCCCGCATCGGCCGTGGTTTACCAGCGGCCCCGGTCAAAGCAAGGAAGCCCGACCGGAGAGGGACCGCCGCGGATTGAAGCGGTCCGCTCAGCCGCGTTCGGATCGAACCGAACCGCTCCGCCTCTCACGATCGCATGATCGGCGCTGAAGCCAGCACGCCCTCACGTGGGCAGCCGCTGGCGCACCTTGCCGATCTCGGCCCACGGATCCGTCCGCCGTCGCGGGACCGTCGCGATGTTGAAGGCGGCCGGGTCGAGGGACGGCGAAAGCTCGTCCCAGGCAATCGGGGTGGCGACGGTCGCGCCGGCCCGCGCCCGGGTCGAATAGGGCGCCACCGCCGTCGAGGTCGGGTCGTTGCGCAGATAGTCGATGAAGATGCGACCGCGCCGCTCCGCCTTGGAAATGCGCGTCAGGTAGCGGTCCGGCGCATCGGCGGCGAGCGCCTCGGCGGTTGTCTTGGCGAAGGCCTTCACCTGTGCCCATTCGTGCCGCCGCTCCAAGGGCACGACGACGTGAAGCCCCTTGCCGCCGGTGGTCTTGAGAAAGCTCTCGAGCCCCAGCCCCTCGAGGGCGCCGCGCACCTCCCGGGCGGCCGCGGCGACATCGGCGAAGCCGAGGCCTTCGCCGGGATCGAGATCGAAGATCATCCGCTCGGGGCGGTGCGGCTTGTCCACCCGCGCGCCCCAGGGATGGATCTCCAGGACTCCCATCTGCACGAGAGCGACCAGACCTTTGACGTCCTTGATGAAGAGGTAGGCGCCGGACTCCTCGAAGCCCGAGATCTCGACCTCGCCGAGCTCGGGCGGCACGCCGGAGCCGGCGTGGCGCTGATAGAAGCACTTCTTCTGCCGCCCGGTCGGGCAGCGCACCAGGGTAATTGGCCGGCGCGCCACATGGCGCAGGATGTGGTCCGAGACCGCGAGGTAATAGTCGGCGAGGTCGCGCTTGGTGGTTCCCTGTTCCGGGTAAAGCACCTTGTCCGGGCTCGTCAGGCGCACGCCGGCGATCGTGATCTCCTCCTTGGCCGCCATTCACCCCTCCAGCATCCTGGCGACCAGCCTGGAAGGCCGCGCCTCGGGCTGCATCTGCTCGAACGTGCATTGCTGCGGCGCCTTGTCCGGCCGCCATCGCAGCAGCCTGGTGCCGTGCCGGAAGCGCTCGCCGGTGACGTGGTCGTAGCGCACCTCGACCACCAGCTCGGGCCGCAGCGGCTCCCATTCGCCGGACCGTTCCGTGCTCCAGCGGCTCGGACCGCCCGGGGCGTTGCCGGTGAAGCCGGGCGGCTCGATCAGCGCCTCCAGCTTTTTCGTGAGCCTGGCGCGGTCGGCATTGGCAATGGTCGACGTGAAGCCGACGTGGTTGAGCTTGCCGTCGTCGTCATAGAGGCCGAGCAGCAGCGATCCGACGAGCCGGCTGCCCGTCCCGTAGCGGAAGCCGCCGACGACGCAGTCGGCGGTGCGCAGCCGCTTGACCTTGAGCATGGCGCGCTCGCCGGGAATGTAAGGCTCGTCGGCCCGCTTGGCGATGACGCCGTCGAGGGCGCCTCCAGCCTTGGCGAGCCATTGCCGGGCTTCCTTGCTCTTGCGGCTGTAGGGGGAGAGCCGCAGGCCGGAGTCGTCGCCGGCTTCGGAAAAGAACGCCTCGAGCGCGCCCCGCCGCTCGGTCAGAGGCGCCTCGATGAGGCTCTTGCCCGCCGGGCTCATCAGCATGTCGAACAGGATGAAGATCGCCGGCGTCTCGACCGACAGCTTGCGGATGCGCGTCTCGGCCGGGTGAAGGCGCATCTGCAAGGCGTCGAAGGAGAGGCTGGCGCCGACCGGGATGGCGAGCTCGCCATCGAGCACGAAGGTGTCCTCCGGCAGCTCCCGCAGCCGCGCGACGACCTCGGGGAAATAGCGCGCCAAAGGCTTGCCGGACTTGGCGCGCAGGTCGACCTCGTCGCCCGCCCGGAAGGCGAGACAGCGGAAGCCGTCCCATTTGGGCTCGAACTGCCAGCCGGGCTCGTCCGGCAGCTCGTCGACCAGGCGCGCCTCCATCGGCGGCGTGTCGACCGGCACGACCATTGCCGCAAGGCCTCGGGCCCGTTTGCCCCCGTCTTTCCGGGCCGGTCGGTTCATTCTCGTCTCCCGATACGCAACGCCTACGCTCAGCCAAAACGGGATGGCTTCACGTGAAACCATCTCCCTCTCTTCCCGTCGCGCTGATTCCGGATCAGGTTCGGCGGCCTTTCCGGATCAGTCGCCTGGGGGGAAACTCCTTGATCGCTTCGGAGTTCTAGCCAGCAACGACGGCCGGCTTGCCCGGACCCGCAAGGGGCTCACATGAGCAGACACAGACTCGGCCTGATCGGCCTCGGCAAGATCGCCCACGATCAGCACCTGCCGGCCATCAGGGCCAACCCCGCTTTCGACCTCGTCGCCGTGGCCAGCCAGAGGGGCATGGTCGTCGAAGGGGTGCCGCATGCCTTCAAGGGCTGGCAGGAGATGCTCGAACGCGTGCCCGACCTCGATGCGGTGGCGATCGCCACGCCGCCGCAGCCGCGCCACGAGATCGCCCGTGTGGCCCTCGATTTCGGCAAGCACGTGCTGCTCGAGAAGCCGCCCGCCGCCACGCTCAGCGAGCTCGCCGATCTCGAGCGGATCGGGGCGCGGGTCGCCAAGACCGTCTTCACCACCTGGCACTCGCAATACAACAGGGCCGTCGCCGAGGCCGCCAGCGCGCTTGCCGGGACTTGGGTGCGGCGCCTGGTCGTGACCTGGAAGGAGGACGTGCGGGAATGGCATCCCGGCCAGGCCTGGATCTGGGAGGCCGGAGCGTTCGGCGTCTTCGATACCGGCATCAACGCCCTGTCGATCCTCACCCGGATCATGCCTGATCCTCTCTTCATCCGCTCGGCCGAGCTGGCCTTCCCGGCAAACAAGGACACGCCGATCTCGGCGGCCCTGCGGTTCGGCACCGGCCGACACGACGAGGATCTCGGCGCCGAGTTCGAGTGGCGTCACAACGGCCGGCCGACCTGGGACATGGACATCGAAACCGCCGACGGCAGGCGCCTGCAGCTGCTCAAGGGCGGCAGCCGCCTCGAGATCGACGGCAAACTGGTCGCCGACGAGGCGCCGGCCGAATACCACGCCATCTACCGGCGCTTCGACGAGCTGCTGCGCCACAGGCGATCAGAGGTGCACACCGAGCCGTTCCGCCTCGTCGGCGACGCCTTCATGATCGGCCGGCGCACCATTGTGGAGCCGTTCGCCGATTGACATCACGCCTGGGGCACGAACACGCGCAGGGCCCCCGGCCGCACGCGGTATTCGAGGGGCGAGCGCATGACCGAGACCTCGCCGTCCATGGCGACCAGCAGGCGGCTGGTGCGCGAGCTGATGTCGACCGAGCTGGACTTGAAGATGCGCAGGTCCTGCTTGCGGTCGAGCAAGCCGATCGCCGAGCGGAAGGCCAGCCACAGCAGCGCCAGCCGGCTTTGCTGCCTGGCAACGTAAAGGCACAGGGTGCCGGCATCGAGCCTCTCGCGCGTCCCGAAGGACGAGGCGTCGAGGCAGTATTCGTTGTTGCCGACGAACACGCAGGGGGTGCGGCACGGCTCGCTCCAGCCCTCCGCGCGAATCGACAGGCGGCGCAGGGGAAAATATCTGAGCATGCGCAGCAGCGCCCAGAACATGGCCACCCATTTCGACTGCCCGTGCCGGCTCCTGCGCCGCTCGCGATCGACGACCATGTACGGATAGATGCCGATTGACGAATTGTTCACGAACACCTCGCCATTGACGGTCGCCACGTCGACCGGGCGGATGTTGCCGGCGGAGATCACCGCCACGGCCTCATCGAGATCGGCCGGAATGCCGAGGTCCTTGGCGAAATGGTTCAGGGTGCCGAGGGGCAGCACGGCGAGCGGAATGCCCGTTCCGGCGAGGATTGCGGCCACCGTGCTGATCGTGCCGTCGCCGCCTCCCACCGCGACAGCGTCGATCGCGCCGCTGCTCGCCTTGAGGCGCGCCGCTTCGGCCGCGTCGCGCAGCTGATCGCCCGGCAGGAACTGCAGGTCGGCCGAGAGTCCGTGCCGGTTGAAGGCATCCGCCAGGATGCTGCCGAGCGCGGTCGCCTCCTCGCGTTCGACGGTGCCGGCGCTGGCGTTGATCAGGGCGGCCACGCGCATCGGTGCCGCGCCCGCGCGTTCGTCGCCAGCGCCGAGCCTGTCCGGCGGCGTCGGCGTCACAGGGGATGTCGTTGTGCTCATCTGCATACAACGCCGTTGCGCACGATTCCTTCACTAATCTCCGGGAATATCCCGGGGGAAGGGGTGTATTGATGAACAGTGTGCGTTCGGCCAAGGTCCGGGACAACCGTCCTCCTTTGCAACGTGCCGTGGCCCGCGTTGCGACGATGCGCAAGCACCCCGCCACCCTGGCTCCCGAGGTGGCGGAAGTGTTCGCCGCCATCGAAGGCGACGATACTTACCGACGCACGATGCTGACCCGCGCCCTCGACCACCTCGAGACCTTCGTCACGCGCGGCACCCTCGACCGGGCGGCTCTGCTCGACGCCTATCGCCCGTGGGCCGACTGGTACGCGCGCAGCAAGATGAACCTGGAGAGTCTGAGGCGCTGGTTCGAAGCCGATCAGAGCCGCCAATGCTATCTCGATCCCGACGATGGTGACGACGCCATCCTGCAGCGGGCCTATGCGCGCGAGGCGATGAGCATCTACGAGCTGTGCCTCGACCTCGCGCAGCTGATGGCCGAAGAGCCGGCGGCCGCCTGAACGCAGGTCAGAGCGGGATCGAACCCACCGGATCGCCTTCGCGGCGCAAGATCCCGGATTAAATCGGCGACACGCATTGTTCGGCGAACTCGCGGCAGTCTCGCGGAAGCGGGCTATCGCCGGCCTTTGCGCGGGAGTGCGCCGGTCGTCTCCACGTCGACGCCGCGTTGCGCCACCTGCGAGGTGACGGCCGAACTCCAGGCGCTGTTCTCGCCGACGGACATCGCGGCAAGGGCCTTGCGCGTGGACTTCGGAACCTCCTTCGCCGCCGAGACCTTGACGAAATCGGCCGACGCGTGCTGCGCGCCACGATGCCCGCGAAACACGCGCGGGCCGTCGGGGAACATGACGATATCGCCGGGGCGCAAGGTCGGATCGCTGAGCAGCGTCACCAGCGGATTCGGCCGTTTGGCGGGATCGGCGAATTTGGGACTGACCGCCGGCGTCGGCTCGGCAGCGCGGATCCGCTGCTCCTTCATCCGTGTCGCGCGGCGATGGGAGAATCCGCGCCGCTCGTAAGTCGGACGCGGAAACCAGGACGGTGCGCGCGGCCCGCCGCCGAAGCCTGCGGACGAGCGCACCGTGTCCCAAAAACCGCTGTCCTCGGCCTGCACTTGCCGGGACGCGCCGATGCCAAGGAGGGCAACCAGCGCAACCAGCCCGAGAGCGTGGGTCGCACGACCCGATTTGCGTGTCGAAGTCATGGAAGCTGCCCGAATACCTGAGCCAACGGCGTGCACCGTCCCCCGGTTCCATGCGCGCGGCGAACGGCGACGCCCGCTAAGCCACCTTCGCGAGAAAGCGCTCGAGCGCCGTGTCGAACTCTGCAGGCTTTTCGATGTTGGTGATGTGCGCTGCTTCACGCACCACTGCGAAATGCGCGCCTTGCACCGCCGCGCACCAGCGCCCGACCAGATCCGGAGGCGCGCTCGGATCCTTTTCGCCGGTCAGGAACAGGGTCGGGCAGCGGATGCCGGCGAGACGCGGCTCGCAGTCGATGCGCTTGAGCGCCTCGGCGCATCCGACGTAGCCGGACACGGACGTGCCGCGGATCATGTGCGCGACCTGCGCCAGCGCCGGCGGATTGGCGGCGCGGAAGGAAGCCGTGAACCAGCGCTGCAGCGTCGGCTCGACCAGCGCTTCCATGCCGTCGCGCCGCGCCGCCTCGATCCTTGGATCCCAGGACGCGGCGAATTCGGGCGGCGCGCTGCAGCGGCAGTCGCAGGCGGTCAGCGAGGCGACCCGGTCGGGATAGCGCAAGGCGATCTCGATGCCGGTGGTGCCGCCGAGCGAAAGCCCGACATAATGCGAGCGCGTCACGCTGAGGGCATCCCAAAGCGCCACGACGTCGGCGCTGAGCAGCGCGAAGTCATAGGCGCCGTCGGTCGCTTCGCTACCGCCATGGCCGCGCGTGTCGTAGCGCAGGACGCGGAAGCGGTCGGCGAACCGCGCCGCCTGCCCGTCCCACAGGGACAGGTCGGTCGCGTGCGAATTGCTGAATGTCAGCCACGGCGCGCCCTCGCGGCCGTGAATGGCGATGTGGAACGTGATGCCGTTCGCTTTGACGCACTCGCGCATCGCGATGCCCCCGCGGGTTTCAGTCGGGACGCAGGGTTACTTGAGGACCGCCTTGGCGCGCTCGACGAGTTGCGGCGGCGTGGCGTAGATGTCCTGAACGATCCTTTGCACCTCGGCGCCCGGCAGCGGATCGATATTGAGCTTGGCCTTGGCCGCGTCGGCCAGGAATTCGGGGTCCTTCATGGTTGCGTCGAATGCCTTGCGGTAGGCTTCGACGCGCTCCGCCGGTACCCCGGGCGGCAGCACGTAGGGACGCCCGAAGGCGAGCTGGCTGAAGATCACGTTCAACACCTGCTTGTCTTCGTCGCGCTTCACGTAATCCCAGATCTTCGGGATGCCCATCTCGTTCAGCTTCGGATCGCCTTCGGGCGACGAGATTTGGGCGATGATGCGCACCTGCTTGTTGTCGAGCCAGTGCTGGAAGCTGGTGATGAAGCTCGTCCACTGCATGCCGCAAATGCCGTCCGTCTCGCCCTTCTCCATGGCGAGCGCGGCCTGCTGCGATCCCGGATAGCCGGCGACCACCTTGAACTTGGTGCCGAGCACGTTGTTGAGCACGGTCGGATATTGCTCGATCGAGGAGGTGCCGCCGGAGGAGCCGACGATCAGCTGCTTGTCGAAGACATCGGCGAAGGACTTGATGGGCGAGGTGTGCCAGGCGATGCAGATGCTGGTTTCGCGGTTGGCGCTGCCGATGAAGTGGAACTGGCGCGGGTCGAAATGGGTCTGCGCCGTATCGCCGATCAGCGGCTCCATCACGGCGCCCATGAACAATGCCCCGAACGTCGTGCCGTCGCGGGGCGACTTGTTGTAGAGCAGGTTCGCCGCGACCAGGCTGCCGGCGCCAGGCAGGTTGCGCCCGACGACCTTCGGGCTTCCGGGCAGATGCTTGCCGAGATGGCGGTTGAGCACCAGGGCGTAGGTGGCGTAACCGCCGCCCGGCGCCGAGCCGATGATGAAATCGACGGTCTTGCCGGCGAAGAACTTCCCCGGATCTTCCTGCGCCGCCGCGCCAACGCTGAAAGCGGCGACCCCGCCGGCGACGAGAAAGCCCGCCAGACCTGCCTTGATACCCATGAGCGCGTCCCCCTCACGACCTCTGTTTCGAGAGCGCCCACATTGTCATCCCCGGCCGCGCGCCGGTGATCACGATCATAAGAGCGCGCGGGTCGTCCGGGTCGGATGGCCGGCACGAGGCCGGCCACGACGGTCACGCAGAGAGACAGTTACGGGCTTGCAGGTTCACGTCCCCTCGCGCTGCAGCTCCGGGTCGATGCGCACGTCGATGAAGTAGCGCCCGCCGCCGGCGACCGCGGCGGCGCCCCGGCGCAGGGCTTCGGCGACCGCCTTCGTGCCTTGCACAGGCGCTTCGGTTTCGAATCCCTGCGCGCGGGCGATCAGCCCGAGATCGACGGCCGGATTGTGCAGATGCTGCCCGATCCACTTGTTCTCGACCGGGCGGTCGCGGTGGACGGCGACGCGCTCCTGGTGGGCGACGTCGTTGTAATAGGCCTGGTTGTTGGCGACCACGACCAGCAGCGGGATGTCCATATGCGCGGCGCTCCACAGGGCATTGGCGCCCATCAGGAAATCGCCGTCGCCGACGAGCGCCACGGGGATCCGCCCCCTCCCCTTCAGGGCCAGCGCCGCGCCGACGGCGATGCCCGGGCCGCCGCCGACGCCGCCGCCGCCGTTGGTGCCGAGGTGGCAGAGCGGGGTCGTGAAGTCGAGCGCGTCGCCCGGCCAGCCAAGCGGCAGGCTGATATAGCTGACCGGCTGGCCGGCGAAGGTGTCGCGCAGACAGGCGGCGAGATCGACGAGGCCCATCGGCCCCTGCGCGCCGTTGGCGCTGGTCTTGAGCGGCCGCGGCGTCGTCCTGCGCTCCGAATATTTTGTCGACGGCTTCTTGCCGCGCCCGTCGACCGCCTTGAGCAGCCCCTTCACGGCGACGTCAGGCGGGCTGAGCACGGTGAGGTCGGCGGGCGGCAGCATCTGGTAGTCCATGCTCCAGCCGTTGTGGATATACGGATCGACCGTGCAGTTGATGATCTTCGCGGGAATATCGTGCGAGCCGAAGGTCACCTTCAGGAAGCCGCCGAGATCGAGCCAGTCGAGGCTGAGGATGACGTCGGCGTCCTTGAGGATCGCATTCGTGTCGGCCGTCGGCCGGAAGCGCGGCCCGACCGGGTGCAGCGGGTGATCGGTCGGGAAGGCGGAGGCATCGTGCAGCGAGGTCAGCACCGTCGCGCCGAGCGCCTCGGCGAGCGCAACGCGCCGGTCCCAGTCCTCCTGGCTGCGCGACACGCGCCCGAGCAGGATCACCGGCCGCCTGGCGGCGAGCAGCCAATCGGCCGCCTTGGCGATCAGGTCGGGGTCGGCGCCTTGCGGCGGCATCGGCGCGTAGCGACCGATGTCGGGCATCACCGGCTCACCGGCGAGCTTCGCTTCCTGCAGCCCGGCATCGAGACACACATAGACCGGACCATAGGGTGGCGTGCGGGCGATCTGGTTGGCGCGCAGGATCGACTCGAAGGCCGCCGGCACGCTCGCCGGCTGGTCGTCCCATTTGCTGTAATGGCGGATCAGAGCGCCCTGGTCCTGGGCGCTGTGGATCCACTCGATCCAGGGGCGGCGCTGGGCGGCGTCGACCGGCCCGTTGGCGCCGAACATCACCACCGGCCTGCGGTCGCACCAGGCGTTGAAGATCGCCATGGTGGCGTGCATCAGCCCGACATTGGTGTGCAGGCAGACGGCCATCGGCTCGTCGGTGACCTTGGCATAGCCATGCGCGATGGCGACCGCGTGCTCCTCGTGCAGGCAGATCACCATCTGCGGGTTGCTGTTGCCGAGGTAGTTGACGAGGCTGTCATGCAGCCCGCGAAAGCTCGCGCCAGGCACGAGGCTCACATATTTGAGATCGAGCCGCGAGATCAGCTGGGCGATTGCGTCGCTCCCCCATCCCAGCTGTGGGTTGCCGAGGTTCTGCGGGCGGTCGATCTGCGCCACTGGCGCGCGGGACTGGCTGGCCATCGAAGCTCCTGCGTGTAGGCGTTTCCTGCCGAAGTGATGATCTCCCTTTCCCGGACAGGGACAGGGATTTGGGGCGCCGGTGCCGCACACCGGCGAAGACGAAACGCTGATATCAGCGCCGCGGCAAAAGCAAAATCGGTGGAGCTTCGATTCCGGGTTCCAATCGGGGACCAAGTCGCGAAACGGACCGGGCCGGAGTGGCAAC
>DATBIR010000064.1:0-28367 GCA_036556825.1 Beijerinckiaceae bacterium | reverse complement strand
GTCGTGCCGCCGCGCCGCGTGATCTTGTAGGCGAGGTCCATGGCACGCACCGAGCCGGCCATCTCGAAGGCGTATTCGACGCCGCCGCCGGTCGCCTCGCGCACCTCGCCCGCGGCGTCGGCCGAGCCGGCGTTGAAGGTGTCGGTGGCGCCGAGCTGGCGCGCCAAGCCGAGCTTGTCGTCGGAGAGGTCGACGGCGACGACGCGCCGGGCGCCGGCGGCGATCGCTCCGAGCAGAGCGCTGAGGCCGACGCCGCCGAGCCCGATCACCGCAACGCTCGAGCCTGCCGGCACCCTTGCCGTGTTGATGACGGCACCGACGCCGGTCATCACCGCGCAGCCGAACAGCGCCGCCTCGTCGAGCGGCAGGTCCGGGTCGATCTTGACGAGCGAGCGCCGCGAGACGGTGGCGTATTCGGCGAAGGCGGACACGCCGAGATGATGGTTCACGTCCTGGCCGTTGCGGTGAAGGCGCCGCGCGCCCGACAGAAGCGTGCCGGCCGTGGTCGCGGCCGCTCCGGGCTCGCACAGGGCCGGCCGTCCTTCCGAGCAGGGCAGGCAGTGCCCGCAGCTCGGAACGAAGACCATGACCACGTGATCGCCGCGCTCGAGGTCGTCGACGCCGGCCCCGGTCTCCTCGACCACGCCGGCCGCCTCGTGGCCGAGCGCCATCGGCATCGGCCGCGGCCGGTTGCCTTCGATCACCGAGAGGTCGGAGTGGCACAGGCCCGCCGCCGCGATCCTGACCAGCACCTCGCCGGGGCCGGGCGGGTCGAGCGCGATCGTCTCTATCGCCAGCGGCTTCGACTCGGCGTAGGGGCGGGGAGCGCCCATCTCGTTGAGCACGGCAGCTCTGATCTTCATCGCGTGGGCTCCATCGGCGCGAGGCCGCGCGCGCTCTATTAGGCCGGCTCGGGCACGCGCTTCGACAGCTCCTCGACGAGGACGCGCGTGTTCTCGCTGTAGTCGACCGGGACCGCCACGAGATGCACGCCGCCCTGCGAGAAGGCCGTCTCGAGGGTAGGCGCGAGATCCTCGGTGGCGCCGACGCGCCAGCCCTTCGCGCCGTAGGCTTCGGCATATCGGACGAAATCCGGATTGCCGAAGGTGAGGCCCCAGTCGGGAAAGTTGTCGACCGCCTGCTTCCAGCGGATCATGCCGTAGGCCGAGTCGTCGAGGATCAGCACGACGAGATCGAGCTTGAGGCGCACCGCGGTCTCGAGCTCCTGCGAGTTCATCATGAAGCCGCCGTCGCCGCACACCGCCAGCACGCGCCGCTGCGGATAGAGCAGCTTCGCCATCATCGCCGACGGCAGCCCGGCGCCCATGGTGGCGAGCGCGTTGTCGAGCAGCAGCGTGTTGGCCACGTAGGTGCGGTAGTTGCGCGCGAACCAGATCTTGTACATGCCGTTGTCGAGCGCCACGATGCCGTCGCTCGGGATCACCTGGCGCACGTCGCGCACGATGCGCTGCGGCGTCGGCGGGAAGCGCTCCTCGTCGGCGCGGTCGGCGATGCGCGCCAGGATGCCTTCGCGCAGGGGCAGCAGCGCCTTGGCGTTCCTGACCTTGCCTTCGACGCGGTCGGCGAGGAGCTCGAGGCTCGGTCCCACGTCGCCGATCACCTCGGCCTGCGGGAAATACACTTCCTCCACATGCGCCGGCGTGTAGCCGACATGGATCACCTGCGGTCCCTTGGGCCCCATGATGAAGGGCGGCTTCTCGATCGTGTCGTGGCCGATGGCGATGATCAGGTCCGCCTTGTCGATGGCTTCGTGCACGTAGTCGCGCTCGGACAGCGCCGTCGTGCCCATGTAGAGATTGGAGCCGCCGGCGACGGTGCCCTTGCCCATCTGGGTCGTGAAATAGGGGATGCCGGTGCGCAGCACGAAGCCGGCGAGCCCCGCCGTCGAGCGCGGCCGGCTCGCTGCGGCGCCCAGCATGACGAGCGGCCGCTTGGCGGCGATGATCATCGCCGCGGCGCGGTCGAGCGCCGCCGGGTGCGCCACCGGGATGTTGACCTGGGGCGGCGGCACGAGGCGCGGCGCATTGGCGATGTCTTCGCCGGCGACGTCCTCCGGCAGCTCGAGATGCACGGGGCCCGGCCGTTCGTCCTGGGCGACGCGGAAGGCCTCGCGCACGATGGTCGGGATCGACGCCACGCTGACGATCTGCCGCGTCATCTTGGTCAGCGGCTTCATGGACGCGATCACGTCGACGATCTGGAAGCGCGCCTGGCGCGCGGTCATGATCGCCTTCTGGCCGGTGATCATGATCATCGGCATGGCGCCGAGATGGGCATAGGCCGCGCCGGTCGAAAAATTCAGGGCGCCCGGTCCGAGCGTGGCGATGCAGACGCCCGGCCGTCCGGTGAGCCGCCCGTGCGTCGCCGCCATGAAGGCGGCGGCCTGCTCATGGCGCGTCAGGACGAGCTGGATCTTGGAGCGCCGCAGGGACTCGACGACATCGAGGTTTTCCTCGCCGGGAATGCCGAAGATGCGGTCGACGCCTTCATTCTCCAGCGCCGCTACGAGCAGGTCGGAACCCTTCATCGGTCCTCCCCAGGTCGGGCCATGCTGCCCGCGTTTTGTGTCGCGCCCCGCGCAATGTTTCCGCCAGTCAGGAAAATAGGCAAGCGAATTTCCGCGCCGCGATGCGGCGCAGGGCGTGGTATCTGGTGGGCCAGTGGCGAGCCTGAGGCGCCGCCCGAGGGTCACCCTTGCCGGCGATTGAAGCGCGTGATGGTCACGCGCGCCCAGATCCCGGCGGCGTGAAACGGATCGGCTTCGTTGAACCGCTCGACGGTGGCGCGGTCGCGCGCCTCGACCAGGAGGAGGCTGCCGATCATGTCGCCGCCTTCGTCGTCCATGAGGGGGCCGGACATCACGATCGTGATGCCGTGCGCTGCCGCGCCGGCGAGGAACGCCTTGTGCGCGTCGTAATGCGCCAGCCGCTGCGCCAGCGCGCCCGGCTTGTCGAGGGCATGGATCACATACAGCATCGATCTCTTCCAGCGTCAGATGCCCTCTCGTAGCAGAGAGCCCGGGCCACAAGGCGGTCCGCCGCCCATCGACGGTGCCGGCCCCGCACCCGGTAACCAACTTCCAGCACTGCGCCACTCGGACCAGTTGCCCAGCCGGCCTCAAGCCCCCACAAGAGCGCCCCAGGCGCGAGCCGTGTCGATGCTCGGCCCTGTATACATGATGGAGTGAGATAGATTGCAGTCAGAAAACATGCTGGACCGCGCCCTGTCGCGTCTCGATGAGGCCGCCAAGCATCTCGACCTCGATGCCGACGTTCTCGAAAAGCTCAAGTATCCGCGGGAGACCACCAAGGTGCGTCTCATGATCCGCATGGATGACGGCTCGCGCAAATCCTACATGGCCTGGCGCTGCCGCTACGACGACACGCGCGGCCCGACCAAGGGCGGCATCCGGTTCCACCCCGACGCGACCATGGAGGAGGTTGAGACGCTGGCCTTCTGGATGACGTTCAAATGCGCCGTCCTGGACCTCCCCTATGGCGGCGGCAAGGGCGCCATCCGGGTCGACCCGCACGCCCTCTCGAAGACCGAGCTGGAGCGTCTGTCGCGTGCCTACGTGCAGGCCTTTGGCAAGATCATCGGCCCGGACCGCGACATTCCGGCTCCGGACGTCTACACCAATGCGATGATCATGGGTTGGATGGCCGACGAATACGCATCCATCGTCGGGCAGTCGACGCCCGCCGTCATCACCGGCAAGCCGATCGCCCTGGGCGGCTCCCTCGGCCGCGACGATGCGACCGCCCGCGGCGGCTATTACCTGATCCGGCACCTCGCCAAGGATCTCGGCCTGGCACCGGGATCGCGGATCGCCATCCAGGGTTTCGGCAATGCCGGCCAGCATGTCGCCCGGCTGCTCGGCGCCGACGGCTACAAGATCGTTGCCGTGTCCGATTCCCAAGGAGCCGTGCAATGCGCTTCCGGCCTGGACGTCGACAAGCTGTTCGCGGCCAAGCGCCAGGGGCCGGTCGCCAGCCTCGCCGGGTCGGACGGAGCGAAAGCTCTGGGCGGCGATGAGCTCCATGCCGTCGACTGCGATCTCCTCGTGCCGGCCGCCATGGAGGACATGATCCATGAGGGCAATGCCGCCGAGGTCAAGGCAAGGGTCGTTCTCGAGCTCGCCAATGGCCCGATCACCCCCGAGGCCGACGAGATTCTCGCCGCCAAGGACGTGATCGTGCTTCCGGATATCCTCGCCAATGCCGGCGGGGTCACGGTGTCCTACTTCGAGTGGGTGCAGAACCGCCAGGGCTACTATTGGCCGGTCGAGGAGGTGCACGCGCGGCTGCGCACGGCCATGGAGCGGCAGGGACGGGAGGTCTGGGCAACTGCCAAGGCGAAGCGCATCTCGCTGCGCAGCGCCGCCTATGTGCATGCGCTCTCGCGGCTGGCCGGCGCCATCGAGGCGCATGGCACGCAGCAGTTCTTCACCGCGTGAGGTTGTTGTCATGAGGATGCGGGCGCCGCAATCTGGCGCCCGCACTCGCACCAAGGAGGCGGCGCATGAGCTGGCAACCCTGCGATGACCCGAAGCCCGGCGACACGCGCGCCTGCGACGCCATCGACATCGTCATCGTGCCGCGAGCTCGCGATCTCGGCGGCTTCGAGGTGCGGCGCGCGCTGCCGTCGCCCAAGCGGCAGATGGTCGGGCCGTTCATCTTCTTCGACCAGATGGGCCCGGCCGAGTTCCTGCTCGGCGCCGGCATCGACGTGCGCCCGCATCCGCATATCGGCCTGTCGACCGTCACCTACCTGTTCGACGGCGAGATCATGCATCGCGATTCGCTCGGCTCCGAGCTGCCGATCCGGCCGGGCGAGCTCAACTGGATGACGGCAGGCCGCGGCATCGTGCATTCCGAGCGCACGCCGCAGCAGCTGCGCAGCGGCGGCTCGAAGCTGTTCGGCATCCAGAGCTGGGTGGCGCTGTCGGCGAAGGACGAGGAGACGGCGCCGGATTTCGTGCATTACGACGCAGGCCAGATGCCGGTGCTGTCGGACGACGGCAAAACCGTGCGCGTCATCGCCGGATCGATCCTCGGCGCGGGCTCGCCGGTGAAGACGTCCAGCCCGATGTTCTATGCCGACGTCGCTCTTCGCGCCGGCGCCACGGTGCCGCTCGACCCCGATTACGACGAGCGCGCCATCTACACCGTATCCGGCGAGATCGACATCGCCGGCGACGTGTTCGGGCCGGCGCAGCTTCTCGTCTTCCGGCCCGGCGACCGCATCACCATCCGGGCGCGCAGCGACGCCCGCTTCATGATGCTCGGCGGCGAGCCGATGGACGGACCGCGCATCATCTGGTGGAACTTCGTGTCCTCGCGCATGGACCGCATCGAGCAGGCCAAGGCCGACTGGAAGGCGGCGCGCTTCGACAGCGTGCCCGGCGACAGCGAGTTCATCCCGCTGCCCGAGCCGCCGCCCCCTCCGGTGCGGTATCCCTGACCGTTAGCCTAGGTAGCGCTGGCGAAGGTGGCGGCGGAAGGTCGTCGCCTCGAGCGGTCGCCCGGTCGCGGCGGCAAGGAGTTCGTCGCGCTCGAGGAGGCTGCCTTGCGCATGGACGTGGGCGCGCAGCCAGCGGCGCAGCGGCTCGAAATCCCCGCGCGCCAAGCCGGGCATGAGCGCCGGCTCGGCCTCGCACGCCGCCTCGAACAGCTGGGCGGCCGCGATGGCGCCGAGCGTGTAGGTCGGGAAATAGCCCCAGGCGCCGCTCGGCCAGTGGATGTCCTGCAGGCAGCCGACGCCGTCATCCGGCACGTCGAGCCCGAGAAGGTTCTTCATCGCCGCATTGAAGGCGACCGGCAGGTCGGCGAGCGGCATGTCGTCGGCGATGAGCGCCTTCTCGATATCGTAGCGGAGCACGACATGGAGCGGATACGTGACCTCGTCGGCGTCGACCCGGATCAGGCCCGGCTCGACGCGGGTGACGCTGCGGTAGAGCTCGTCCGCGCTCCAACCGGGGCCGTCGCGCCCGAAGGCCTCGCGCACGAGCGGCGCCAGGAATTCCATGAAGGCGC
Source organism: Beijerinckiaceae bacterium (assembly GCA_036556825.1). Lineage (GTDB taxonomy): Bacteria > Pseudomonadota > Alphaproteobacteria > Rhizobiales > Beijerinckiaceae > JAJKJG01. The sequence goes on along the minus strand of DATBIR010000064.1, from coordinate 22,311 downwards.
GCGAGCGGCAGGCCTGCATCTCGATCGCCAGCGACTGGCTCTCGTGCAGGCTCATGCCGCGGGCGGCGCCGACCGGCTGGTGCAGCCACTGCTGCGGCCGCCCCTGCTCGTAGAGCGCGTGCCCGGTCTCGTGCAGCACGGCCAGGAGGGCCGGCATGAAATGCCCTTCGTCGTAGCGGGTCGTGATGCGCACGTCGTCGGTCGCCCCGCCGCAGAACGGATGCAGGCTGATGTCGAGCCGCCCGCGATCGAAATCGAAGCCGGCGGCGCGCATCAGCATTTTTCCGAGCCGGTGCTGCGCCTCGACCGGAAACGGACCGCGCGACAAGTCGGAAGCTCCGTGCCGCGCCTGCCGGGCACGCGCCTCGTCGATGAGGTCCGGCAGCTCGGCGCGCAGTTCGGCGAATAACGGATCGATGTCCGCCTGCCGGAGGCCGGGATCGTGGCCGTCGAGCAGCGCGTCGTACGCGGTGAGGCCGAGCACTTCGCCCTTGGCCTTGCCGATCTCGCGCTGAAGCCGGAGCACCTCGCGCAGATGCGGAAGGAGGTAGGGAAAATCCGCGTTCTGGCGCGCCTCCCGCCAGGCCATCTCGGCCCGCGATACCGCGCGGGAACTCGCCTCGACGAGCTCTCCCGGAACGGCGCTGGCGTGCAGATGAGCGCGCCGCATCTCGCGGAGGTTCGCGGCCTGCCATCGCGACAGGCCCTGGACCTCCTGTGCGGCCTCGTTCAGGAGATCGGCCGTCTCGGGCGCCGTCAGCATGTCATGCGCCAGCCCTTTCAGGGCCGCGAGCTGTTCGGCGCGGCCGCCGGCGGCGCCGGGCGGCATCATGGTCTCGACATCCCACTGCAGCACGCCGACGGCGTTCTGCAACGCGTCGAGGCGGGCAAATCTCTGCTCGAGGGAGCGGTAGGCGTGCATGGGGTCTCCGCGGAGGTCGGCAACGAGGCCGGATCGCATGCAGGCGCCGACTGCCCCGCCGAATCGCGGCGCTCGAGCGGCGACCTGCGCCCACCTCTTGCAGGGGGATGGCCGGCCGCGCCACCGCAAAGTTGGCGCGGCCGGCGCATCGCTGTGCTGCCGCGGCAATGCCGGCGGGCGGAAACCTCAGCTGGCGCGGGCGTGCGTGCGCGTGGGCGCGCCGCGGGCAGCGCGGGCTTGTGTGCGGGCCGCAGGGGCGCGACGCTCGGCCTTCGGGCCCGACATCATCCACACGAGCCCGAGCAGCGCCGCCGCGCCGCCGACCATCGCCGGCACCGCGAGGCCGGAGCCGTCGCTCTTCCGGTATCCGGGCTCGGCCAGTTTGCGGTGCTGCTCAGCCAGGAGCCCCGCGGGGGTGACCGTCGCGATGCTGGTGCTGATCTTGTTCTTCCAGCCGGCTACCACGTCGCCGTCGCCGCGCATCATCGCCTTGAATCCGAGCCGGGCGACATAGGCCGGGTCATCCTTCGATTGCTGCCCCACCTTCGTGTCCATCATGTCGGCGCGCTCAAAGAACTCGGTCTCCGTCGGCCCCGGCATCAGACAGGTAACCGTCACGTCCGTGTCCTTCAGCTCGTTGCGCAGGGCGAAGGAGAAGGAATCGATGAAGGCCTTGGTGCCGTTATAGACGGCGTGGAACGCGCCCGGGATGAAGCCGGCCTCCGAGCCGGTGATCAGAATGCGTCCCGTCCCCCGGGCCCGCATGTCGCGCCCGACCTTCTGGATCAGGTAGATCGTGCCGGTGACATTGGTGTCGAGGACGTGCCGCGCCTCGCCGAAATCCTGGTCGAGGAAGGCGCCGCCGAGGCCATGACCCGCATTGGCCAGAAGAGCATCGACCGGGCGGCCCTGCAGCGCGGCATAGAGGCTGTCGACGCCTTCGATCGTCGCAAGATCGGCCTCGACGGTATCGACGGCCGCGCCGAGGCGGCGAAACTCTTCGGCCGCCTCGGTGATCTTCGGCTGGTCGGCGGCGACGACGAGATCGAAGCCGTTCTGGGCGCATAGTTTCGCGAGCTCGTAGCCGATGCCGGCCGATGCGCCGGTGACGATCGCCAAGGGTTTGGCATGTGAAGGCATTTTGTGGTCTCCGCTGCTTTGCCGCTCTTTCAATGCGCGATCCACGGCGGAGGTTGCAGGGGCAGCGTGACGCGCCCCGAAACACCGCTTGCCAAGGGGCGCCGGCGCCATGAAAATTTCGGCGGAGAGGAAACGATGTTCTCGAAAATCAATCATGTCGCCATCGTCAGCGACCACTATGCTCAGCTGGCCCAGTTCTATCAGGCGGTGTTCGGCATGAAGACCTCGCCGACGACCCGGGTGGGCCGGGCCGTGACCGTGGGCGACGGCTATGTCGGCCTCAACATCAACCCGCGCCGCGCTGGCCGCTCCGCCGGGCTCGATCACTTCGGCATCGAGGTCGAGGACGCGGAAACGGTCTGGAACCGTCTGCGCAAGACATATCCGACGGTGAAGTGGCTGCAGCGGCCCTCGACGCGCCCCTTCGCCGGGGTCACGACGCACGACCCCGACGGCAACGTGTTCGACATCTCGCAGAAGGACATGAAGAATCGCACCTCCGTCTACGTGGAGAATACGGGCGAGGCCAACCCGCGCCATATCGACCACGTCGCCGTGCGCACGCTGCGGCCGGCCGAGATGGCGCAGTTCTATGCCGAGGTGTTCGAGCTGGCGCCGGCCAACAAGGCCGCGGGCGACCCCAACCACTACATGACCGACGGACACATGACGCTTGTGATCATGCCGTGGGACATCACCGATTACGACGGCACCGGCATCATCACGCCCGGCATGGACCACATCGGCTTCAAGGTCGAGAATATGGACGCCTTCCAGCAGGATCTGAACAGGATCACGAGCGACAACCCGCGCCTCGCCCCGGCGCCGGTCAGCACGGGCGCCGAGGGGGCCGCGCTGGAGAGGCTGTTCAAGCGCTGCTGCCCGCTCGGGCAGATCAGGCTCGCCGACCCCGACGGCATCCTGATCGACGTGCGCGCCGACTGACTTTTTCACGCGGGCAACGTGGTGGCGGCGCCGCCACGAGCGATGCGGCGCCGGGTTTCTGGGAGAATCTCGAGCGAGCAAAGCGCAGGACAAAACAAACCGGGAGGAGCGAATATGGGCGCGAAGCAGGTCGTTGCGGCGATGGCGGCGGTTGCCGGGCTCGCCTTCAGTCCGGCCAAGGCCGATGCCGTAGCCGACTTCTACAAGGGCAAGCAGATCTCCTGGATCCTGAGCGCCGGCGAAGGCGGCGGCTATTCCAGCTATGCGCGCGCCTTCGCGCCGTTCCTCAGCGCCCACATTCCCGGCAACCCCAAGGTCGTCGTGCAGAACATGCCGGGCGCCGGCGGCATCCGCGCCATGAACTACCTGTTCACCGTGGCGCCCAAGGACGGCACGGTGATCGGGCTGGTTCATTCGAGCGTCCCCTTCGCCCCGCTCTACGGGCTCCAGGGCGCCAGCTTCGATCCGCGCAAGATGAACTGGATCGGCAGCATGAACGCGACGACGGCGATCTGCGTCGCCTGGCACACGTCCGGCATCAAGGGCTGGCAGGACATGATGAGCAAGGAATACCTGGTCGGCGGCACCGGCGCGGGCTCGCAGATGGAGACCATGCCGGCGATGCTGAATCACCTGTTCGGCACGAAGATGAAGGTGATCTCCGGCTACAAGGGCGGCAACGACGTCTATCTGGCGATGGAGCGGGGCGAGGTCGCCGGCCGCTGCGGCGGCCTGTTCTCGTCGATCAGCTCGACGCGCCCGGACTGGTTTCCGCAGAAGAAGGTGCTCGTTCCGATCCAGGTCGCGGTCGAGCGCAACCCGCATTTCCCCGATGTGCCCGCGGTCGGCGAGTTCGCCAGGGATGCGCAGACGAAAAACGTCCTGAAGCTCGTCCTGTCGCCGCTGCAGATGGACCGGCCGATCCTGATGCCGCCCGGCGCTCCCGCCGAGCGCGTCGAGGCGTTGCGCCGGGCTTTCCACGACGCCATGACCGATCCGGGCTTCATCGCCGAAGCCGCCAAGCAGCGCATCGAGATCGAGGAAGTGCCGGGCGAGAAGGTGGCGCGCATCCTCGAGGAGGCCTTCGCCATGCCGCCCGAGGTGATCAGGACGGCCAAGGAATCGATGGCATTGACGGGCGCCGCGACGGAGTAAGGCGGGCGCCGGAGCATGATCGTTGCAGATGGATCGATCATGCTCTCTTCGTGCCGCATGATCGTTTTCGGCAAAGCGGGGTCCACCCCCCGAGTCCGGGAGGCTTTTGCCGGATCATGCCCTACAAGGCGCGTAAACCCGCCGCGAGCCCTCTGCACACGGCGGCGAGGAAGTCGAGATCGAGCGTCTCGATGCGGTCGCCCGGCCGGTGATAATGCGGATTGCGCATGTTGGCCGTGTCGGTGACCATGATCGCCGGATAGCCGGCGTCCCAGAACGCGGCGTGGTCGCTGCGCCGGGAATCGGGCAGCACGCGGCCGCAGAGCGGAACGGCCAGGAACTCGCACGGCACCGCCTTGCGCATCGTGCAAGCGAGCCGCCGCAGCATGGGCAGCGTGCGCAGATTGCCGAGGAGCGCGATGAAGTCGGCGGTGGCGGGATAGAAGTGGCGCAGGCCCGCCGGATATCTTTGCGAGCCCGGCCGCGCGTCGCGGTAGCCCAGCATCTCGAGTGAGATCATCAGCTTCGGCCGCTCGCCCCGCGCCGTCAGCTCGTTCGCGTAAGCGCGGCTGCCCGCCTGTCCGCGTTCCTCGAGGTCGAACGCGACGAGACGCAGCGGATGGCGCACAGGGGCGGCCGAGAAGACGCGGGCGAGCTCGAGCAGAACCGCAAGGGCTGAGCCGTTGTCGTCGGCCCCGGGCGATCCGGGAGCCGCATCGAAGTGGGCGCCGACCAGAATGAAAGGCCGGCCCGCATTGCCGGGAAGATTCAGGATCAGGTTGTGATGGATGCGGCCAAGATGCGCGAAGGCCTGCATCCGCACCTCGCCGAACCCTGCGAGCACCCGTCCGATGTAAGCTTGCACATGCGCATGGCCATCCGGCGCGGCCGCGGGATCGCGCTCGCGCACGACCTCGTGCAGATGCGCGAGCAGTCGCTCTTGCAACCCGGAATCGGGCAGGATCCGCATGTATTCGCACCCTGCCATGCGGCAATTGAATTTGCCAAGCGCAACACCGGGTGCAAGCTTCCGCCGGCATCACGGCCGTGTTGCCGGCGATGAATGGAGACCGACGTCGATGCCCTCACCCTTGTCCCGCGCCGAAGAATTTTGCGAGCGCTTCGGGATCGAGGCGCCGATCCTGCTTGCCCCCATGGCAGGGGCTTGCCCGCCGTCGCTGTCGATTGCCGTCGCCAACTCCGGCGGCATGGGGGCGGCCGGGATGCTGCTGCATTCGCCGGATGCCATCCGCCAGTGGATCGAGGAGTTCCGGGGATCGAGCAACGGCGCCGTCCAGCTCAATATCTGGGTCCCGGACCCGCCGCCTCTCCGCGACGCGGCGAACGAAGCGCGCCTGCGCGAGTTCCTGGGCGATTGGGGGCCGGCGGTGCCGCCCGAAGCGGGCGACGCGCCGCTGCAGGATTTCCGGGCCCAGTGCGAGGCCATGCTGGCGGCCGGCCCGCCGGTTCTGTCGTCGGTGATGGGGCTGTTCCCGCCCGACCTCGTCGGCGCCATGAAGGAACGCGGCATCGCCTGGTTCGCCGCGGTGAGCACGGTGGCCGAAGCGCTCGAGGCCGAAGCCGCCGGCGCCGACGTCATCGTTGCGCAGGGCGCCGAGGCCGGCGGCCACCGCGCCGCCTTCCACGCAACGGGAGCCGAGCGGCGCGCCGTCGGCTTGTTGTCTCTCGTGCCCGCGGTCGCCGACGCGGTAGGCGTGCCGGTGGTCGCGTCCGGCGGAATTGCCGACGGGCGCGGCGTCGCCGCGGCGCTGACGCTCGGCGCGAGCGCGGTGCAGGTCGGCACCGCCTTCCTGCGCTGTCCCGAGGCCAGGACGAACCCGGCCTGGGCCGACGCGCTGGCGCGCACGAAGCCCGAGGACACGATGATCACGCGCGCCTTCAGCGGGCGGCCGGGACGCGCCATTGCCAATGATTATGCGCTCGCGGCGAGCTCCGCCGACGCGCCGTCGCCCGCGCCGTATCCCATCCAGCGCGCCCTGACGGCGGCGATGCGCGAGGCCGGCGCCAGGGGCGGCGACGTGCAGCGCATGCAGGCCTGGGCGGGGCAGTCGGCGGCGCTGGCGCGCGCCGAGCCGGCTGGCGACGTGGTGCGCCGCCTCTGGGCCGAGGCGCGCGCGCTCCTGCCTCGGGGGTGAGGCGAACGGCGGTTCAGAGCCGTTTCCACTCAAGCAAGTCGGGTGTTCCCGACTTGCGCGCATTGGATATGGATCTCGGGCAAGCCCGAGATCCATGGAATCGGCTCGAGCTTTTGCACAGACGCATTTCTTCGGCGAACCGGACCCACTTCGCCGGAAAATGCTCTAATAGCCGATCATGTCGACTGTCGTCAGCGTCACCTGGTTCATGATCCGGGCCGCGTTGGCGAGGTGCCACGTGGTATAGAGCTCGCTGAACGCTTCGTTCGATGCCATGCCGTCGACCGGGACGACCACCTTGAAGCCGCGCAGAGCCGCGCCGCCGCCGGTGTGCAGCACCGTCGTGTGCGCGGCGGTGCCGGTGAGGATGACCGTGTCGACGCCGCGGCCCCTGAGCATGCTTTCGAAATCGCTGCCGATGAATTTGTCGGGGCCGAGGGGCGGTAGGACGGGTTCGTCGCCGGTCGGCGCGAGCGCGCCCAGAATGTCCCTGGCGGTCGCGCCGGCGCCGGGCACCGAATAGACCACGAACATGCCCTGACGACGGGCGGCGGCGAGCAGCTTTTGCAGGCGCGGCACGTTGGCGGCGCAGCGCGGGCGCCGCTCCGGTGTGCAGGTCTGGTTGGTGAAGTCGAACAGCAGCAGGGCGGTGCGCTTCGGGTCGACGGTCACGGGCTTGACCTCGGGTGGGGCGGGCGGCTTCACGCCCGCCCATTCGGCGAGCACGTTGTCAGCGCGGGCCGTGGACGGAGCCGCCATGAGGAGGGCGACGAGAGCCGCGCCCAAGGCTGCCTGATGGTCTTTCATGCCTGCCTCCCTCGGCGACAGGCGGCGAGGATTCCACAGGCGCGCACGCTTCGCCAGAAGCGCCGGCGCGCCTCGTTGCCCTTTTTTAGTCCCGTCGTAACCCCGATGACGTCGCCGCCGTGCTTCGATCGCCGCATCGACGATCGAGCGGAGCATCACCTATGGCACCAGATCACCAATCCGCATCGGGGCACATTGTGCTTTCGCCCATGCTGGGCGAAATCAAGGATGCCGTCCGTGCGTTGCGCGCCAGGATGCCCGACAGCGTCCTGATCGATCTCGCCGAGCAGAAGATCGCCATGATCGAGCGGCGCCATCGTCCGGACGAGCATCGTCGGGAGCCGGGTCGCCAAGCCGGCTAGCTCATGACGGACGCGGCTGGTCCGGTACGATGCGGAAGGTGCGGTCCACGCCGGGGAACCACCTTGCAAACACCGCGGCCGCCTCGCCGGACGCTTCCAGGTCGAGCAAAGCCTGGTTCACGGCGTCCCTGAAGCGCGCTTGTTGCCTGGGCATGCCGAAGCCGCAGATGCGCGGGCCGACATAGTCGGACAGCAGCGTGTAGTCCTGTGGTTGCGGCTCGCGATTGGCCAGGTTGAGCAAGAGGAGCCGGTCAGACAGGAAGCCGTCGACGCGCCCGTCCTTCACGGCCGCAAAGCAGGCGTCGTAGTTGTCGAAATGCGCGAAGGTCACGGTCGGCACCTCGGCTCTGATCTCGTCCTCGACGCTGGCCCCTTTGTTCAGGGCCAGCTTCCTGCCCGCGAGCTGGTGCAGCGAATTGAGGCCGCGGTCGCGGCGCACGACGATCTGGTGCGGCGAGTCGAGATAGGCATGGCTGAAATCGATGTGCCTGGCGCGTTCCGGCGTGATGCTCATGCCGACGGCGACGAGATCGACTTTGCCGTCCTGAAGGAACGGAATGCGGTCCTGGTTGCGCAACGTCACCTGCTCGACCTCGAGGCCGAGCCTCGAGGCGACGCGCTCGGCAAGCTCGACGTCGTAGCCGATGGATTTGCTTTCGTGCGGCGGGCGCCAGCTGAAGGGCGGCGAGCCGTCGCTCACGCCGAGCAGGATGCGACCGCGCCTGCGCACCTCGTCGAGGCGATCCGCAGCCGGCGCACGATCTGCCGGGGTCTTCGAAAGCTGTTCGGCTGTCGTGTCGGAATGCACGTCAGGTCCTCCAGTCAGGTGCCGGGGTCTCGAGAAGAGGGCACGGGCGCGATCGTCATCTCGGAGCGCGCCACCGGCGCGCGTGCCGCCGTTCGCAGCTGTCCCGCCGTCACCAGATTGGAGAGGGCAGGGCCCAGCAGCAGGACGAACAGGATGCGGGAGACCTGGCAGGTGACGACGAACATCACGTCGAAGCCGATCGACAGGGTCAGGATCGTCATCTCGACCATCCCGGCCGGGGCGAGTGCGAGGAGCATGGTCAGGAACGGGCGTCCGACCACGAAGCCGCTCGCCCATGCCGAGATGGCGGCCATGGCCAGCAAGGCGGCAGCCCATAGGCCGGCGCAGATGATCGTATGCTGCATCTCGCGCCACTTGATCTCGGCGAAACGCGCGCCCACCACGCCGCCGACCACGATCTGGGCCAGCGTCACGAGCCACGGCGGCGGCACGGCTTCCGTGACGCCGGTGGCGTGAACCGCGACGCTCAGGAGCATCGGAAAGATGACGAGTCCGCCCTGGAACTTGAGCGCCCGCGCGACCGCGTAGCCGCCGATCGCGCAGACCGTGAGAATAGCCCAGTCGACCACGGTCGGCGGCGTGGCGCTCGGCGAGGTCGGAAGGATGCGGCCGATCGGATGGCCGACGACCCATTGCGCAATGAACGGCACGGCGAACACGATCAGCAGGATGCGCATCAGGTGACTGACGACGATCGTCCTCACGTTGCCGCCGAGCAGATCGCCGAGCACGGCCATTTCGCCGATGCCTCCCGGGACGGCCGCGAAGAACGCCGTCTGCTTGTCCCAGCGCGCGACAGTGCGGAAGAAGGCGTATCCGAGCAGGGTCATCACGACCGACAGGCCGACCACCACGACGATCGCGTCCCACCACTGCAACAAGCCGGCGAGCGTTCCGGCGCCGAACGTGCTGCCGGTCAGCACCCCGACCAGCGGGCGAACCGCGACGCGCGCCGGCGCCGGCATGAACCAGCGCCCGCCGAGGATGGCCGTCAGCGCCGCCGCGGCGAGCGACCCGGTCATCCAGGGGAGCGGCGCGTGCAAAAGGTAGAATGCCGTGCCGCCGGCCGTGCAGATCGCAGCGGCGAGGAGTGAGGACCGGACCTCCTGGAGCATCGTTGTCTCGACCGCTGGGCTCTCGCGCTGCATGTGTCCCGCCCGGTTCGGGCACGGCGTCGTTATGAAATGGCGGCCTGCAAGGCGCCGCGTATCAGCGGCGCAAGCTCGGCAGCGGGCACCGCGCGGGAGCGTCCCGCGCCGATGCCCTCTGCTGCCTTTCGGGAGGCTCAGCGGGACCGGAGGGATCGGGCCGGGATGGAGTCGAGCCGGACATTCGTTGCGGACGGCTTCGATCCAGGCCGGGACTCAATGACTGAGGTCCTTGCGGTGTTTCATGGTGCCTTCGACGAGCTCGCGGAACTTTGCCGTCGCGTCGGCCGGCTCGTAGAAGGTCGTCGCGATCATCTGCCCGGTCTTCTTCAGAACCTCCTGGTAGGCAGGGTCGTGGAAGGCGGCCTTGTAGCTGTCGACGAGTTTCTGGAACCTGTCCGGATGCTTGCTCTTGAGGCCCGCCTGGACCACCACGAGGCGCGCGGTGCCAAGGCTTGGGATCTGCTCCTTGAATCCGAGCTTGCTGCCGACCTCGTTGAAGGTCGGGACATCCGGCAGATACTGCAGGCGCTCGGGCGCGGCGATGGCGATGACACGAACCCCCTTCAACTCGGAAATGTCGCCCGCCGCGGTGCCGACCTTGACGTCGACATGCCCGCCGAGAAGCGCGGTGTCGGTTTCGGCGCCGCCGGCCTGCGGGATGAAGCGCAGATCGATGTTCCAGTTCTTGGCCACCAGCTTTCCGACGAGAGCGGCCGAGCCGCTTGCCGGCGAGCCCCACGAGATGGTGTTCGGCTTCGCCTGCGCTTCCTTGAGGAGATCCTCGAGGGTCTTGAAGCGCGAGGTTTCCAGCACCGTGAAAGAGGTCGGGTCGAACTGCTGCATGTTGATCAGCTCGACATCGGTCGTCTTGAGGCTGGTTTTCTCCATCGTGGCGGTGAAATGCGCTTCCGTGCAGATCAGGACCGTGTAGCCGTCACTCGGCTGCTGCATGAAGTAGCGCACACCGACGATGCCGCCGCCGCCGGTCTTGTTCTCGACGTTGATCCTCTGGCCGAGCTTTTTCTCCCAGACGGGCGCAAGCTGGCGGGCGAGCGCGTCGATGGACCCGCCGACGGAGGCGGCCACGACAAGGGTGATCGGCTTGTCCGGATAGGTCTCGGCGGCAGCCCCGCCGGGCACGGCCGCAAGCATCAGTGCGGCGATCGCCGTCCTGCGGGTGAAGGTGACAGAACTAACCACGTTGTCCTCCCGTATTGCTGTTATTGCCGGATTCGCGCCGGTCCAGCGTTCTTGCCTGTCGCGTGTGGGGGCGCCGGGTTTCGTAATGCCGACCGGCACCGAGCGCCGCAGGTCGGAACGCATATCGATGCATGGACCGCCGACCGCCGGGGCGAACTCATTCGGCCGCCTCGCGCACCACCGGGTCGTGCCGGCGATCGATGCCGACGCCGCGCAGATCCGGGAGCCGCATGTGGATCATCGCGGTCGGCTCCTTGGCCGTGAACTGCGCGCGCTCGCCGCGGTCCAGCATGACCGTCGTGTGTAGCCGGTAGCCTTGCCCCTCGACCGTGCCGGTGCCGGACAGCACCACGTAGATGTCGCGGGCGCCATCCGCTTCAAATGTGCTGCCCGCCTCGAGCTTGATGAAACCGACGCCGCAGCACCGCTCCGTAAACGTGCCCATATCCTTGGCGAAGGCGCCGGGAGAGCCGTCGACGGGCACCCAGTCGAAATTCTCGGGATCCATGAGGATGGGCGCATTGTATCGCGGCGCCGAATACTCCAGCGGCCGCTTGTTGTAGTGCTCCCAGATTGCCTGGAAGCCGTCCATCTGCTTTTTGCCGGGGAGGCCTTCGTTGCGATAGAACACCCCTTCCTTGAAGTGGCCGATCTGCTTGAGCTCTTCGGCGACCGCCAGCGTCACGGAGCGGCCCGGATAACCGTTGCCGCTCGCGCCCGCGAACTGCAGGACCATGACGCTGAGCATTTCGCCGTCGGGCTGGGTCTGCGGGCCGTAATGCACCGACTCCGGAAAGTAGCCGACCATGCCGGGCTTGAGCTTGCCGGTGCGGCCATAATCCGCCACGCCTTCGAGCTGGAAACGGAACTGCTCGAAATTGTGCCGGTGCCGGGGCGAGTATCTGCCCGGGCTGCGCGCGATCACCAGCGAGTAATTGTCGGGAGATCCGACCTCGCCGTCTAGCAGGCGCTGGCGCATCGACACGCCTTCGCGGTGGGTGCCGCCGAGCGTTTCTGCAACTTCATCTCCCTGCACGATCTTCATATGTCCCTCCCCAAAGCGGCGATGCACAGACGGTCGCCATCGCAGCAGACCTGACGGAGAGATCGGAGGAGCGCGCACGTCACGCTCCCGGCGCTGCAATGGCCTTGTCGTCTTCATAGCTTCTCCCGCTCGGCAGCGACCATACTGAATGGGCATAGTATTGATGTCGCAACGGCATTTCATGCGGACGGCCAGAGCCTTGATAGTGGGCCTCAAACAACGCGGCGCGTCGCAAGCGCCGCACCCATAACCGGAGGGAGGACGATGAAGATCGTTCATGGCGCCAGGGTCGAGAGCAAGGCCGAATCGCAGCACCGCGGCGGGGTGTCCCATCGCCAGCGCCTCCTCGAAGGCGAGGCCGGGCGGATCGACAATTTCTCGCTTGTCATCGCGCGCCCGAAGGATCGCTTCTCGCCGCGTCACCGTCACAACTTCGAGCAGTTCCGCTACCAGATCGAGGGAGAGGCCGATTACGGCGAGACCGGCGTGCTCAAGCCGGGCATGCTGGGCTACTTTCCCGAAAGCGTGCATTACGGGCCGCAGAAGCAGGGCAACGGCCAGGACCTGTGCGTTCTGACGCTGCAATGCGGGGGAGCGTCCGGCAGCGGCTATCTCGGCCGTGACGCCGAATTCAACGTGACGAAGGAGCTCGAGAAGCTCGGGACCTTCAAGGACGGGGTGTTCACGCGCAATCCCGGCGTGCCGGGCAAGAAGAACCTGGATGGCGCGCAGGCGATCTGGGAGCACGCCATGGGCCGGCCGCTGGAATATCCCAAGCCTCGTTACGAGAAGCCCATCCTGATGCAGCCGGGGAACTTCGACTGGGTGCCGCTCGAAGGTCAGCAGGGCGTCGCCGAGAAGTTCATGGGCACCTTCACCGAACGCCGGGCGTCGGCGAGCTTCTTCCGTCTCGACCCCGGGGCATCGTTCACGGTGACGGGCCGGCGCACGATCTACGTCGTCCTCAAAGGCGCGGGCGACCTGGAGGGCGAGGATTACGGGCAGCACACCACCCTGTTCCTCGACGGCGCCGACGAGCGCGCGACCTTCAGGGCGCGCGACGAGACCGAGCTGCTGCATTTCCGGCTTCCGAACCTGTCCGGGGTCAGGGCCAGCGTTCCACAGCTTGCCGAAATCGCCGCGGCCTGAGGCCGGGGACGCGTCAGGTGGGTGCGCAAGTCTCCGCGGAGGGATTGTCCGCGCAATACTTACAAGCGATAATATCCAAAGGGAGGAACAGATGGCCGGTCGTTTCGCGTGGTCCAGTGCCGCGGCGGGGCTGATTGCGTTTGCCGCGGCGGCGCTGCCGGGAAGCGGCGCCGCCCAGGGTTATCCGGAAAAGCCGATCACGATCGTGGTCAGCGGCCAGGTCGGCGGCTCCATCGATGCCTTGTCGCGGCAGCTTGCGCCGGTCTGGGAAAAGTCCCTCGGCCAGAAGTTCACCGTCGAAAACAAGAGCGGCGCGGCCGGGATCACGGGCGTGCGCTACTTCATGCAGCAGCCCGACGACGGTTACACCATCCTGGTCTGCACCGAGGCCCACTTCTCGGCGGCGATGGAGAAGGGCGGCCTGAAGTCGACCGATATCGAGCTGATCAACATGCATCAGTTCGACCCGACCTCGTTCACCGTGCTCGAGAAATCGCGCTTCAAGACGCTCGAGGACATGGTCAAGGAGGCGCAAGCGAAGCCCAACACGGTATCCTGGGGATCGCCGGCCGTCGGCGCGGCGGCGCTCGTCGGCAAGCTGTTCGCGAAAAACTGGAATCTCGATGTGCGCTACATTCCGCAGGCAGGCGGCGCCGAATCCGACACCGCGCTTCTTGGCGGACATGTGGATGTGAAGGTCGGCACGGCCGCCGGCGACATTTCCGAGATGCAGGGCGTGCGGGTGATTGCCATCGCGGCGCCCGCGCGGCTGCCCTTCCTGCCGGACGTTCCGACCTTCAACGAGGTCGGCGCCAAGCTCGGCTTCAAGCAGGAGATTCCGAGCCTGGGCACGGCTCGTCTCGTGGTGGTGCATGCCAGTTTCAAGGCCAAGCATCCGGAGCGCTACAAGAAGCTTGTCGAGACCTACAAGACCGCGTTCCATGACCAGGCTTACCAGGCAATGCTGAAGAAGACCGGCCAGGCCCTGTCGACCAACTTCTACGAGCCTGCCGCAGCGACCACGCAGTTTCGCGACATGGTGGAGACGACGATCAAATACCAGAAGGAACTGGCCAAGTAACGAGGAGGAAACGCGGTGGCTGCCACAACTCAAGCCGTGTTGGCGTATCCTCCCGAGGGGGAAGCCACGGGCCTCGGTGACGCCGAGACAAATCCTCCGCCGCCGATCGAGGCAGCGCGCCCCGCGAGCCAGACGGAGCTGGACCTGACGCCAGTCGCCGAGCGCCTGGATTATCCGCCTTTGCTGAACGTCGTCATGCCGGTGCTCATGCTGGTGGTGTCCGGCGCTTACGCGTGGTCGCTGCGGGACATGGTCAATCCCGGCATGAATCTGCTGCTGCTCAAGCCGCTATTCCTGGTCATCTGGGCGCTTCTGCTGATCGTCCTGTTGAAGGATGTGGTTCCCTCGATCCGGCTGCATGCGCTCTGGAGAACGATTGCACCCGCGACACGCCCCAGCTGGAGTCAGCGCTTCGCGCCCGGTACCGAATCCGGCGCCGGTCTGATCGTCGCGGCAACGTTCCTCTTCTCGCTTTATGGTCCGGGACATGGCGCCGTCGCGTATCTCGTCGGCACATTCATCTACCTGATGGTCGTCGGCTATCTGATCGGCGACCGCCATCCCGTGAAACTGACCATGCAGGCCGGGATGTGCGCGGCCACGCTCTATCTCCTGATGGGAGTCGCGCTCGGCGTGCGCCTGTAACGGGCCAAGACCGCAATCGGTGGGGGATTTCTACGTGCAAGATGCTCTGCTCGCCCTTCAATCGCTGATGTCGCTCGATCTGCTCGCGCTGATGGTCGTCGGCATCTGCATCGGCATGATTCCCGGCATCCTTCCGGGCATCGGCGGCGCGGCGACCATCTCGCTGGCCCTTCCGTTCACGGTACACCTGAGCGAGCTGCAGACCCTTGTGCTGCTGCTGTCGCTTTACACGGGGGTCAGCTTCGGCGGCTCGATCACGTCGATCCTCGTCGGCATTCCCGGTGGCGGCAGCTCCGTGGCGGTGATGTTCGATGGTCATCGCATGGCCAAGGCCGGCATGGCCGATCATGCGCTCGGGGCCTCGCTCGGTTCCGTCGCCACCGGCCACATCATCGGCGCCCTGTTCCTGATCTTCCTGATCGGCCCGCTGGCGACCCTCGCCCTCAAATTCGGCCCGTCGGAAATGCTGATGGTGATCTCGCTCGCCATCCTGATGATCGGCACCATTCGCGGACGAAGCGCCGTGAAGGGCATCCTGACAGGCCTGTTCGGCATCATGGTGGGCACGATCGGCATCTCGCCGCATGGCGACGAGCGCGGCACGATGGGGACGATTTATCTGCTCGACGGATTCCCCGCGGTCGCTCTGCTGGTGGCCATGTTCACGATCCCCGGCATCGTCGAGATGTGCATGGTGCCGACGGTCGAGCGCAAGGAGCACAAGGGCTCGAGCGCGCGGGCGCTGCTTGCCGGCATGGGCGCGCCGCTGCGCTACCCTCTCACCGCTTTCACATCCTCGATGATCGGGCTGTGGATCGGCATCCTGCCGGCGATCGGCGGCTCCGTCGGCAGCCTCGCGTCCTACAACCTGTGCCGCCAGTTTTCGCCGCGCGGACAGTCCTTCGCGACCGGGACGGGGCATGAGGAAGGCATCGTCGCGTGCGAGACCGCAAACGGCTCGGACGAGGGCGGCTCGCTCGCAACCCTCTTGGTGCTCGGGCTGCCGGGTGGATCCACAACCGCGGCCATGATGGGCGCGCTGATCCTGCAAGGCTGGGCCGTCGGACCGAAGCTGGTGTTCGACCACTGGGAGGTCATCCGGACGGCGAACTGGTCGGTGCTGTTTCAGGCTCTCCTTCTCATCCCGATCGGCTTCGTGTTCTGCTACTACGGCTGGCGCATCGTGCGCGTGAAGACCACCATCCTCGTGCCGATGGTCAGCGCCATCATGGTCACCGGCGTCTACTCGATCCGCGGCGAGCCGCTCGACGTGGTCGTGGCGGTCAGCTTCGGCATCCTTGCCTGGCTGATGCAGAAGACCGATTTCCCACCGCTCAATTTCGTCATCGGGCTGCTGCTCGGCCCGATTCTGGAAGGGGAACTGGTGCGCACGGTCGCCACCTTCAGCGGACGGTGGGAGCTGCTCTTCCAGCGGCCGCTTTTCCTGATCCTGCTTGTGGCGCTCACGGCCACCCTCGTGCTCACGATCCGGTCCGAGCGCAAGCGCATCGTGCGCGAGCGGGAGATGTTGAAGGTTTCGGGTCCGGGACTGGGTCACAGCCCGTCATTGTCGTCGCAGCCGAACTAGGTCGCCGGGAAGCTGCCGGATGGGCGAGTTCGCGGTTGGGCAGGGCGTGCCCCGGTTCGAGGATCCGCGGCTGGTCACCGGCCGCGGCGCCTATGTCGACGACGTGGTGCTGCCGAACATGGCCTTCGGCTACGTCCTCAGATCCCAGCATGCGCATGCGCGCATCCGCGCGATCGACACGCGGCGTGCCAAAGCGGCGCCGGGCGTGCTCTGCATCCTGACCGGCGCGGATTGGCAGGCTGCGGGTTTCGGCGACCTGCCGTCGGCAGGCGGCATGAAGCGGCGCGACGGCAGCCCGATGTATCAGCCGCCGTATCCGGCCCTGGTCGGGGAGCGTGTGCGCTGGATCGGCGATTACGTCGCTTTCGTCGTCGCAGAGACGCTCGATCAGGCGAAGGACGCCGCCGAGCTGATCGAGGTCGATTACGAGCCGCTCCCGGCGGTCGCCGCGACGGCGGCGGCGCGCGAGCCGGGAGCTCCGCTCGTGTGGGACGATTGCCCGGACAACGTCTGCTTCGTTCAGCTGATGGGCGACAAGGACGCCACCGATGCCGCGTTCCGGCGCGCCGGTCACGTCGTCGCAAGCCGCCTGCTCATCAATCGCGTGACGGCGGCGTCGATGGAGCCGCGCGGCTGCGTCGGCTTCCATGATGCGGCAGACGATCACTACACGATCTATACCGGTGTGCAGCGCGCATTCGGCTATCGGTCGGACCTGGCGCAACGCGTGCTCAAAGTTCCCGAGAGCAAGGTGCGCGTCATAGCCGGCGACATCGGCGGCAGCTTCGGCATGAAGACGCCGATCTTCAACGAGGCACCGCTGACGCTGCTCGCCTCGAAGCTGATCAACCGGCCGGTCAAATGGACGAGCAGCCGGGCCGAGGCTTTCCTCAGCGATGCCCAGGGCCGCGACAAGATCGCCGACGCCGAGCTGGCACTGGACAGGGACGGCCGTTTCCTCGGCCTGCGACTCAAGCTGGTGGCTGCCGTCGGCGCCTATTTGCAGCCGGGCATGCCGAACTTCGTCACGAACCTGAACTCGGTCGCGGGCGTCTATCGCCTGCCGGCCATCTACGCCGACGTCACCGCCGTGTTCAGCCACACCAATCCCATACGCGCGTATCGCGGCAACGGCCGCCCGGAAGCCTCCTACATCATCGAGCGCCTGGTCGACATCGCGGCCGACGAACTTGGCATCGATCCGATGGAGTTGCGCCGCCGCAATTTCATTCCTCCGGAATCCATGCCGTACAAGACGGCGCTCGCCTTCACCTACGACAGCGGCGCTTTCGAGCGCGCCATGGACATGGCGGCCGACCTCGCCGATGCCGCCGCCTTCGAGACGCGGCGCAAGGAGGCCTCGCTTCGCGGACGCCTGCGCGGGCTCGGCGTATCGTACAGCATCGAGCGCGCAGCATCCGGATTCGAGGCGGTCGAAATCCGCTTCGACCGTTCCGGAGGCGTGACCCTTTACGCCGGCAGCATCAGCCACGGACAGGGCCACGAGACGGTTTTCAAGCAGATCCTCGCCGATCGGCTGGGGATCGATCCGCGTCAGGTCCGCTATATCCAGGGCGACACCGACAAGGTGCCGATGGGAGAAGGAACCGGAGGCTCGCGCACCGCGACCGTCGGCGGGTCCGCGGTCCTCGATGCAACCGAAAAAGTGGTCGCCAAGGCGAGGCGGATCGCAGCCCACATGCTCGGGATCGACGTCGCCGATGTCACGTTTCGTGACGGGCTCCTCTCGAGCCCGAAGACGAACCGGACGTTGAGCCTCGCGGACATCGCCCGGATCGCCGCCGACCCGGCCAATCTGCCGGCCGAGATCGACGCCGGCCTCAGCGCCGGCGGGCTCTTCAATTCATCGGTGGCCAACTATCCGAACGGATGCCACGTCTGCGAGGTCGAGATCGACCCGGAGACGGGCACGGTCGAGATCGTGCGCTACAGCGTCGTCGACGACGTAGGCACGGTGCTCAACCCGCTGCTCCTGCACGGCCAGATCCACGGCGGCGTGGTGCAGGGAATCGGCCAGGTCCTGATGGAGGACATCTGCTTCGACGAGGCGGGCCAGCTGGTGACCGGCTCGTTCATGGACTACGCGATGCCGCGGGCGGCCGACCTGTGTCCGATCGCGACCGGCAGCAGCCCCGTGCCGACCCTCACCAATCCGCTGGGGGTCAAGGGCGCCGGGGAGGCGGGCTGCGTCGGCGCCCTGCCGGCCGTGGCCAATGCGGTGGTCGACGCGCTCTCCGTTCTCGGCATTCGCCACATCGACATGCCGGTGACGCCGCAGCGGGTCTGGCAGGCGATCCGGGGCAGCCAGCACCGGCCCCGGCCGAAGGCGGCCAAGCCCCCGAATGGCTCTGCCGGAGAGGCCGCCGGCCCCGAGGCCGTCGCCGGGTCCGGGTGATCTCCGGGTCGGCAACTTTCAAAGATCCCGCGAATTCGGCTAGCTTTTGCGCCGTGACATCCGCACTGGCGCGGAACGGGGCCGGTTTGCCAATGGATCTGCGAAGCCTGCGTTATTTCGTGCGGGTCGTCGAGTTCGGGAGCCTCACGCGCGCGGCCGCCCATCTCCATATCGCCCAACCGGCGCTGACGCGCCATATCCAGCGCCTTGAAGAGGAGTTCGGCGCCACGTTGCTGCAGCGGGCAAGCCGCGGCGTCACAGTGACGGATGCGGGCGAGCTCCTTTACCGCCGCGGGGCGGAGTTGCTGCGCGACGCCGAGCGGCTCAGGGACGAGCTTCTCGACCATGGCGGGCAGCCGGCCGGGCGGGTTGTCGTCGGCATCACGGCCGCCGCCTGCCCGATCTTCGCGCCGCCGCTGCTGCAGCGCATCAGGGCTCACTTCCCGCGCATCAGCGTCAAGATCTCCGAAGGTTTCAGCAACGTTCTCGGCGCATGGCTCGTGAACGGCGAGATCGACGTCGGCATCCTGTCCGACCGCGACATTCCGCACGGGCTGCATGCCACCAGCATCGCGCAGGAAGAGCTCCTCTTCCTGTCCCAGCCAGGACGGGCAAACGCCAGCTGGATTCCGATCGACGAGCTGCTTGCCACGCCGTTGATCCTCACCGACGGGATCCAGAAGCGGATGGAGACGATACTCTCCGCCCCGGTGGTGGTGGACATGAAGCTGAACTCGGTCGAGGTGATCCGCCACCTCGTGCAAAACGGCCTGGGCGTCTCGATCCTTCCTTACTCTGCCACGCGCGACGAGATTCTGTCGGGCGCCCTTCAGGCGTTCCGCATCGGCGAAAGCGGCCTGTCGCGGCACCTGACGGTGTGCACATCGGAAACCCGGCGGGTTTCGACCGCAACGGGGATCGTCGTCGAGACCCTGGCATCGATCAGCGCCGAGCTGGTCGCCGCCGGGCACTTCACCTACGAACCTGCGAGGCTTCCGCAATCCTGACGCGTGATCCCGGGGCGCGGGTCCGACTTCCCCGTGTGAGCATGATCCGGCGAAGTGGATAACCGCTTCGCCGAAAAAGGTCATGCGATTCAAGGAGAAGAAGAGCGGGATCGATTCAATCCGAAGCGATCCTGCTCCGGAGCGGCTTTGGGCTGCCAAAGCCAATCTGCGGCCCTGCTCGTCGCCGCATCATAAGGGCTCAGCATGGCACAAATAGCAGAACGGCATTTCTTCGCGTCGTCCGCCACCCGTACACAACGGTGATCGGGAGTCTTCGTCGACGCTCGTGGGGAGGACGCAATGAAGATCGTGCATTTCGATCAGGCCCGGCAAACGACGGGCTCGTCGCACCGGGGAGGGGACTCCACCTATTTCCGGATGTTCGATGGCGAAGAGGGCTCGCCGGGGAATTTCTCGCTGCTCGTGGCGACCAGTCCCGGACGCTTTTCCCCGCGTCACCGGCATAATTTCGAGCAGTTCCGCTACCAGCTCGAGGGCATCGCCGATTACGGGCGCACGGGCAAACTGAGGCCCGGGATGCTGGGCTACTTTCCCGAAGCCGTACATTACGGCCCGCAGACCCAGGAAGAGGGCGAGATGCTCAGCGTGCTCGTCCTCCAGTTCGGCGGGCCGAGCGGCAACGGCTATCTCGGGCGGGAAGGACAGCTGGCCGGCGCCGAGGAGCTGCGCAAGTTCGGTGAATTCAAGGACGGCGTCTTCCGGCGCCGGGAGGATGTCGAAGGCAAGCGCAACAAGGATGCTTTCGAGGCGATCTGGGAGCACCTCAACCATCGCCCGCTGGTCTATCCGAAGCCGCGCTACGAGACGCCGGTCCTCATCAACCCCGACAGCTTCGGCTGGGCTCCGGTGACGGGCGCGGCCGGCGTCGCCCGCAAGAATCTGGGCACGTTCACGGAGGCGGAGATCGGCGCCGCGATGATTAGGATCGATACCGGCGCGCGTTTCACGCCGAAGGGCTCGCGCGAGATGTTCGTTGTGCTCAGCGGGACCGGCGAGATGCAGGGCGAGCCCTACCAGCGGCTCTCGGCCGTTCTGCTGGAAGGCGACACCGCGACCATCGTCGCCGACGAGACGACCGAGCTCCTCTATTTGCGGCTTCCCGATCTCGCATATGTGGAGCGGGCCGCCTCGGATAACGCGACCTCCAAGCTCGTCGCCGCCGAGTAGCACAACGCACGGGACGCCCGGACGCCGCATGGTTGCACCCGCCGGTGACGGCGCCGGCGGGTTTTCTTTGGCATCCCGGCCTCGATAAGGAGCGCGCAATGAAGGATCGGAATGTCGGCCGTTCGGGCCTGCGCATCAGCGTCGTCGGCCTCGGCTGCAACAGCTTCGGCGAACGCATTGGGCCCGACGAATCGCGCGCCGTCATTCATCGTGCGCTGGATCGCGGCATCACCTTCTTCGACACGGCCGACGTCTATGCCGAGGCCCAGTCCGAGGGGATCGTCGGTGAGGCCCTCAAGGGCCAGCGCCACCGCGTCGTCCTGGCGACGAAGTTCGGCCTGACCGTGCAGCGGCCCCGGCGCACGGCGGGCGCCTCGCGGCAATACATCATGACGGCCGTGGAGCGCAGCCTGCGGCAGCTGGGGACGGACTGGATCGACCTCTACCAGATGCATGTTCCCGATCCGCGCACGCCGATCGAGGAGACGCTCAGGGCGCTCGACGACCTCGTGCGGCAGGGCAAGATCCGCTATTTCGGCTGCTCGAACATGCCCGCCTGGCAGGTCGTCGACGCGGCATGGACCGCAACGCTGCACCACATGAACGGCTTCGTGTCGTGCCAGGCGGAATGCAATCTGCTGTCGCGCGACGCCGAGCGTGAGCTCATCCCGGCGCTGCAGGCCAGCGGTCTCGGCCTGCTGCCATACCAGCCGCTGGCCGCGGGTCTGCTCACAGGCAAATACCGCTCCGATCAGCCGCCGCCGGCCGACACGCGCCTGGCCAAGTCGCCGCATCTGGCGCGCCGCTACATGACGCCGGCCAACATGTCGGTCGTGGCCAAGTTGAATGCCTATGCACAGGAGCGCGGCCGGACCCTGGTCGAGCTCGCCTTCGCGTGGGTGCTCGCCAGGCCGTCGGTGGCGTGCGTGATGGCCGGCGCGACGCGGCCGGACCAGGTCGATCAGAATGCCGCCGCCATCACGTGGGAGCTGACCGCCGAAGAGCTCGGCGACATCGAGCGGATCGCCACTGCCGACACGGGGGTGGGCGGCGCGCCCTGATTGCGCTACGTGCAGAGGCCAGCTCCGGTGCAGCGGGGCTTGTTCATCCCGAGCGCAGCAACTCGCGAGGTAAGCCGTGATCGATCTCTACACTTGGACGACTCCGAACGGGCGCAAGGTTTCGATTCTGCTCGAGGAGCTTGAGTTGCCCTACACGGCGCATCCCATCAACATCAATGAGAAGGAGCAGTTCGCGCCGGACTTTCTCAGGATCAGCCCGAACAACAAGATTCCGGCCATTGTCGACCGCGAAGCTGGCATCAGCCTGATGGAATCCGGAGCCATCATGCTGTATCTGGCCGACAAGGCAGGACGGCTGATCCCGCGCGAGGGCGAGGCTCGCTACCGGGTGATCGAGTGGTTGATGTGGCAGATGGGCGGGGTTGGCCCGACGCTGGGGCAGGCGCACCATTTCCTGCGTTTCAACAAGGGCGTTGCGCCGTACGCTGAGGAGCGGTTTTCAA
>DATBIR010000063.1:0-5993 GCA_036556825.1 Beijerinckiaceae bacterium | reverse complement strand
GCGGCCGACGAATTTTTCGGGCAGGCCGAGCTCGCGGCCGAGCACGCGCACCTCGTCCTTGAACAATTCGCGCAAGGGCTCGACGAGCTTCATGTTCATGCGCTCGGGCAGGCCGCCGACATTGTGGTGGCTCTTGATGGTGACCGACGGGCCGCCGGTGAAGGAGACGCTCTCGATCACGTCGGGATAGAGCGTGCCTTGCGCGAGGAACTCGGCGCCGCCGATCTTCTTCGCCTCCGCGTCGAACACGTCGATGAACAGGCGCCCGATGGTCTTGCGCTTGACCTCCGGGTCGGCGACGCCGGCGAGCTCCTTCAGGAACAGGTCTTGGGCTTCGACATGCACGAGCGGGATGTTGTAGTGATCGCGGAACAGCGACACCACCTCCCCGGCCTCGCCCATGCGCAACAGGCCGTGGTCGACGAAGACGCAGGTGAGCTGGTCGGCGATGGCCTCGTGGATCAGCACCGCGGCAACCGCCGAGTCGACGCCGCCGGACAAGCCGCAGATGACGCGGCCATTGCCGACCTGGGCGCGGATGCGTTCGATCGCCTCGTCGCGAAAGGCCTTCATGGTCCAGTCGCCGGACGCGCCGACGATTTTTCTGACGAAGTTGCGCAGCAGCGCGGCGCCGTGCGGCGTGTGCACGACCTCGGGATGGAACTGCACCGCGTAGAAGCGGCGCGTCTCGTCGGCGACGGCGGCGAACGGCGCGTTGTCGGAGGTGCCGACGACCTCGAAGCCGGGCGGCAGGCGCGTGACCCGGTCGCCGTGGCTCATCCACACCGGATAGCGCTCGCCCTTCCGCCACACGCCCTCGAACAGCGGCGTGTCGACCACGATCTCGACCTCGGCGCGGCCGAACTCGCGATGGTGGCCGGCCTCGACGGCGCCGCCGAGCTGCGCCGCCATGGTCTGCTCGCCGTAGCAGATGCCGAGCACCGGCACGCCCGCCTCGAAGACCGCCTGCGGCGCCCGCGGCGAGGTGTCGTTGGTGACCGATTCCGGGCCGCCCGAGAGGATCACGCCCTTCGGCTTCATCTCGCGAAAGGCTTTTTCGGCGGACTGGAAGGGCACGATCTCGGAATAGACGCCCTCCTCGCGCACGCGGCGGGCGATCAGCTGCGTCACCTGCGAGCCGAAGTCGACGATCAGGATCTTGTCGTGGCTTTCCGTCATGGCGGGGCTTTAAGGGTTCGCACGAGGGCATGCAATCGGGAGTGCGCCCGCGCCGCAGGGAAAAGAGATCAGGCGGCGCGCTCGAGCCGCGCGACATAAAATCCGTCGGTTCCGGTCAGACGTGGCGTCATCTGCAGGCCGTGGGCGGTGAAAAGGACCGCTCCGGCCAGCTCGCCGAGTCCTGCCGCGACCATAGCGTCGCCTCCGGGGAGAGCACGAAAGGCCGGGTGGCCGGCGACGAAAGTCGCAACCGCCTCGTCGTTCTCCTCGGGCAGCACCGAGCAGGTGACGTAGACGATGCGCCCGCCGGGCCGGACCAGCGCGGCGGCGCGGTCGAGCACCGCCGCCTGCTCGCGGCGACGCGTCTCGAGGCTGCCGGGACGCAGCCGCCACTTGGCGTCGGGGTTGCGCCGCCACGTGCCGCTTCCGGTGCAGGGCGCATCGACGAGCACGCAATCGATGCGGCCATCGAGATCGGTCACCGCGTCCTGCCTGGCGCGCGGCGTGCGCACCTGGATGTTGCGGGCGCCGGCGCGCGTGAGACGCTCGTGGATTGGGGCGAGGCGCCGGGCGTCGCCGTCGGTGGCGTAGATCTGGCCGTGGTTGTCCATCAGCGCGGCGAGCGCCAGCGTCTTGCCGCCGCCGCCGGCGCACAGGTCGACGACCTGCTCGCCGGGCCGGGCGCCGCTCAGCAGCGCGGCGAGCTGCGAGCCCTCGTCCTGGATCTCGACCCAGCCTTTGACGAATTCCGGCTCCGCCTGGACGGCCGGGCCGCGGCCGTCCTCGGCCGGGCGGATGCGCAGGCCGACGGGCGAATGCGGCGTCGCTGCGGGGCCGAGATGCGCGAGCGCGGCAGCGGCCTGCTCCCGCGTCGCCTTGAGCGTGTTGACGCGCAGGTCGAGCGGCGCGCGACTGGCCAGCGCCTGCAGCTCGGCGACGACCGCGTCGCCGAAAGCTTTCTCCAACGATGGCGCGACCCATTCGGGAAAGTCGCCGGCCACATGCGCCGGGGCGCCGTCGAGGGTGGCGCTGCCGAGGCGGACGCGCTCCGCGTCCGCCAGCGGCGGCGGCGCGTGGCGCTCGCCCGAGAACAGGCCGGCGACGTCGTCGAGGCCGAGCCCGCGCTGCAGCCGCAGCATGCCGAGCACGACGGCGCGCGGCGCCGCGTCGTCCATGAGCCACGCGGCCGACGCCTTGCGACGCAGGGCGTCGTAGACGAGGCTGGCAATGGCCGCGCGGTCCTTCGAGCCGGCGAAGCGATGCGCCAAGCCCCAGTCCTTGAGCGCGTCGGCTGCGGGGCGGTGGCGGCCGTCGATGTCGGCAAGAACCTCGATCGCGGCAGCAATGCGCGCGGCGGGAGTCATAATCTACGCATCGTCCGGCAAAGTGGAAACCACTTTGCCGACGGAGATGATGCGATACAGGGAACCTTTAGAGCGAGGTCGATTCATGTCGACCTCGCCCTAAAGGCCGGCGAAAAGCAGGCGCAGCGCGAAGACGATCCACATCACGAGCAGGATCAGCGCGCTCACCGCGAAGGCGTAGAAGCGCTGGCGCACGTCATTGCCCGACACGTGGATCGCCGCGTGGGCGAGCCGCGCCGCGACGAACATCCACGCCATCACCACGAAGAAGGTATCGGCCTTGCGCGTGAACATCGCCAGGATCACGAGCACGTAGAACAAGAGCGGCAGCTCGAGCTGGTTGTGATAGGCGTTGGCGACCTTGGTGGCGCGCGCCGGCCAGGCTTGTTGGCGCAAGGCGATGTCGGCCATGGCCACCTCGCGGCGCTGCAGCGCGCCGACGCGCAGGCTCGCCATCCAGAACATCAGGACAAAGGTCAGGCCGACCTGGACGAAAACCGGAAACAGCACAGCCTCGATGCCAAAGCTCATCGCATCCTCATGAGCGGGTGGGATAGTTCGGGCTCTCGCGCGTGATGGTCACGTCGTGCACGTGGCTTTCGCGCAGGCCCGCATTGGTGATGCGGATGAAGCGCGCCTTGTCGCGGAACTCGGCGAGGTTGGCGGCGCCGACATAGCCCATGGCGGCGCGCAGCCCGCCGGCGAGCTGGTGCAGCACCGCCGCCACCGGGCCCTTGTAGGGCACCTGTCCCTCGATGCCCTCCGGCACGAGCTTCAGCGCGTCCTGCACTTCGGCCTGGAAGTAGCGGTCGGCGGAGCCGCGCGCCATGGCGCCGACCGAGCCCATGCCGCGATACGACTTGTACGAGCGGCCCTGGTAGAGAAACACCTCGCCGGGCGCCTCGTCGGTGCCGGCGAGCAGCGAGCCGACCATGGCGCAGGAGGCGCCGGCCGCCAGCGCCTTGGCGAGATCGCCCGAGAATTTGATGCCGCCGTCGGCGATCACCGGCACGCCGGCCTCGCTCGCCGCCTCGACCGCCTCCATGATCGCCGTCAGCTGCGGCACGCCGACGCCAGCGACGATGCGCGTCGTGCAGATCGAGCCGGGGCCGATGCCGACCTTGATGGCGTCGGCGCCGGCGTCGATCAGGGCCTTGGCGCCCTCGCGTGTCGCCACGTTGCCGGCGATCACCTGAACGGCGTTCGAGAGTTTTTTGACGCGCGTGACGCTCTCGAGCACCTTCACCGAATGGCCGTGCGCGGTGTCGACGACGATCACGTCGGCGCCCGACTCGATCAGCCGCTCGGAGCGCTCGTAGCCGCCCTCCCCGGTGGTCGTCGCGGCGGCGACCAGCAGCCGGCCCTGGTCGTCCTTGGCGGCGTTCGGATGCGCCACCTGCTTCTCCATATCCTTGACGGTGATCAGGCCGATGTTGCGGAACTGGTCGTCGACCACGAGCAGCTTCTCGATGCGGTGCTGATGCAGGAGACGCTTGGCCTCCTCCTGCGACACGCCCTCGCGCACGGTGATCAGCCGCTCCTTGGTCATCAGCTCGGCCACGGGCTGGTTCGGGTTGGTGGCGAAGCGCACATCGCGGTTGGTGAGGATGCCGACCAGCTTGCCCTTGCCGCCATTCGGGCCGCGCTCGACCACCGGAATGCCGGAAATGCCGTTGCGCTTCATCACGTCGAGCGCCTGCGCCAGCGTCTCGTCGGGGAAGATGGTGATCGGGTTCGTCACCATGCCGGATTCGTATTTCTTGACGAGGCGCACCTGCTCGGCCTGGGGACCCGGATCGAGGTTGCGGTGGATCACGCCGAGGCCGCCGTTCTGGGCCATGGCGATCGCCATCGCCGCCTCGGTGACGGTGTCCATGGCCGAGGCGATGATCGGCAGCTTCAGCGGGATGCGGCGGGTCAGCCAGGTCTTGATGTCGACATCCGCCGGCAGGACCTCGGACCGGCCAGGCCTGAGGAGCACGTCGTCAAAGGTCAACCCTTCGATCAGCTGATCGGAAGCGATGCGGGCCATGGCCAACTCCTGCGGCATACGAGGGATGCCGCAAGGGCGCGCGGCTCCAAGTTGGCGCGGGTTCGTAGCACGCGGAACCGGCCCTGGCAAAGCGCTTCGCGCCCGCGGCGCACAGGTGATCGCAGGCGCTCAATTTGTCATGGCCGGGCTGAACACCAAGCCCGGCCATCCCGATCAGAAGTCTTGGCGGGTTCGTATCGGGATCGCCGGGTCAAGCCCGGCGATGACACGATAGAGGTGGCTCAACCCCGCGAAGGAGAGCGCCCCACAGACTTGTGACGCGTCCCCGCCTTGATCGCAGGGGCGCGCGCGGCAATGCTCCGGCCCGGCCAGAAAACACGGAGGGTCGCATGGACCAGAAGATCATCAACCTGTTCGACGAATACACGCACGGAGGCATGAACCGCCGCAGCTTCCTCGATCGCCTGGCCACGCTGGCCGGCGGCGCCGCCGCGGCCAACGCGCTCCTTCCCCTCCTCGAGAACAACTACGCCCAGGCCCAGGTGGTAGCCGAGAGCGACCCGCGCATCGTCACGGAAACCTTCCAGGTGCCGGGCGTGCAGGGCCTCACCGGCTATCTCGTCAGGCCGAAGGCCGGCGGCAAGCATCCCGCCGTGCTCGTGATCCACGAGAATCGCGGCCTCAATCCGCACATCAAGGACGTGACGCGCCGGGTCGCCACCGAAGGCTTCGTGGCGCTCGGCCTCGACTACCTGAGCCCGATCGGCGGCACGCCAGCCGACGAGGACAAGGCGCGCGACATGATCGGCACGCTGAAGGCGCCCGACATCGTTGCCTCCGGCCGGGCGGCGGTGGCGGCGCTGGCGTCGCATGCGAACAGCACCGGCAAGGTCGGCGCGGTCGGCTTCTGCTGGGGCGGCGCCGCCGTCAACAACCTCGCGGTCGCCGAGCCGAACCTCGCCGCCGGCGTGGCCTATTACGGACGCCAGCCGGCCGCCGACCAGGTCGTCGGCATCAAGGCGCCGCTGATGCTGCACTATGCCGGGCTCGACGAGGGGATCAACAAGGGCATTCCCGACTACGAGGCGGCGCTCAAGAAGGCCGGCAAGACCTACGAAATTCATATGTACGAGGGCGCCAACCACGCCTTCAACAACGACACCAACGCGGCCCGCTACGACAAGGACGCCGCCACCCTCGCGTGGCAGCGCACGCTCGACTTCCTGAAGAAGCACTTGGCGTGAGCGGCGAACCTCGCCGCCCTTGAAGGGCGGGGCCGACAGCGAAGCCGCGGGGGCGGGTGGCAGCGTCACGTTTCAGAACGGAGCGCTTCCCCCGTTCTACAGCCCTCGCCCGCGCGGGACGCTCTGCTTGCGGCGCGCTTTGATGGCCGCGATCCGGTCCGTATCCTCTGGCTGGAGGTAGCGCCCGCGTTCGAGGATTTCGAGCGTGTATTC
>DATBIR010000062.1:0-2182 GCA_036556825.1 Beijerinckiaceae bacterium | reverse complement strand
CGCGCCTTGATGAGTTTTGACCCTCCCCGGAGGGTTGCGAGGACCGAACCGCGGCTGCGCCACATTCGTCATCCCGGCGCCGCGCGCAAGCGAAGCTTGCGTGGGGGACCAGGCCGGCAACTGTGTTGAGACCGCCCCTTTTTCGAGAAGCCTACAGCCGTGCTCGCCGTGCGCAAGGCCGAGCCCTGCGGGTGGCCGCAAGCGGCCAGCCTTGCGCGCGTCTGCGCGCGGCTGTGGTCGTGCAGGCGGTCGGGACGGAAGGATGCCTCCGGCGGGGTCGAACCAAAGGATGTGGCTTTAGCTTCAGATTGCGAAGGGCTGGCTGGTCCTGACCATGGCGTTGAGGGCAACCAGCAGCTTGCGCGCCACGGCGATGATGCCGACCTTGGCGTGGCCGGAGCGGGCGACGACGTTGCGATAATGCATGGCCAGGCGCGGGACCTTTCGGATAGCGGCGAGCGCGGCCATGTAGAGCGCCTGGCGCACGCGGCGACGTCCGCCTCGGATGTGGCGCTGGCCGCGGAATGCGCCGCTGTCGTTGTTGAACGGGGCGAGGCCGGCAAGCGCAGCAATGGTCTTGCCCGATCGTTGACCGAGCTCGGGCATGAGAGCGATCAGCGTGAGCGCGGTGACCGGGCCGACGCCGGGGGCCGTCTGCAACCGCTTGCGCAGGCCGGCGAGCTCTGCCGAGCCGGCGACGAGGCCGTCGATGCTGCGCTGCAGACGACGGACTTCGGCGTCGATCCAGGCGATATGCGTGGCGATGCTGGCGCGCACATCGTCGTCCTCGGCGAGGCTCAAACGCTTCTTCTCGTCGGCACGCATTGCCACCAGCTGGTCGCGGCGACGATGCAGGCGCGCCAACTTCTCGCGCAGCGGATCGGCGGCCTGGCTCGGAGCGAGCACAAGGGCACGGCCCATGCTGGCGAGCAGACGGGCGTCGATGGCGTCGGTCTTGGCGAGCGCGCCGGTGGCGCGGGCAAAGTCGCGCACCCGCGCCGGGTTCACGCGCACGTAGGCGATGCCGGCGGCCTCGAGCGCGGCGCGCAGCACGCGGTCGTAGCTGCCCGTCGCCTCGAAGATCACGCGCAGGCCCGCGCTCGGCCAGCCTGTCAGCGCACCTGCCACCGCGTCCTTACTGTTGGCGATCCGCTCGGATTTGACGGTGCCGTCGTCGTAGATGTCCAGATGCGCCTTGGAGACGTCGATTCCAATGAACCTGTGGGGTATAGTCATGGGGCCTGTCCCTGTGGTGCGAGGTCCGTTGGCGCGGCCTCGTGCAACTGTTCAGGTCTATCGCTAGGGGCGGGGACCGAGCCGGCTCGCGGTCTCAACGACCAGGGACCCAACGGTCTCCCGCCCGGCGCTACCCTGACACATCCCCAACACACAGGGACCCATGCACGCCTCCACGCGCTCTTCTGGTCAAGGTATGCGACGCGACAGATCCGCAGGCCCGTGCCGAGGTCATCGTCCTCGCCGGCACCGACTGCGCCGCCGCCCGCATGGCCGGGCGGCCGCACCAGCGACGTCCGGCAGAGAAAACGGACATCAAGAGTAACCCCGCTGATCGCAGCTCCCACCAGCGCTTGTTCCTCGCCAATGCCGCCGACAGCGGACAACCGGTCCCCGTCAGCTGAGTGCCAGTTTGAGACATTGCGCCACCCGTCCTTTCCTGCTTGTCGTGGCGCTTCCTAGTGACTGTGCAGGCCGGCGCTCGTTGACCTTGGCAGCGCGGGCCGTTCCCGGATTTCGCGGATCAGCGCGGGTGCGGGCGGCGACTGGGAGCGCAGCATGGCGCGAAGGTAGCCGGCCGCGTCCACGACCAACGCCGTGCCGTCGAGCTGCTTCACGTCTCCGCCGCGATAGCCTGCAAAGACAGCGGCAACCGCCGGATCGCGGGCGATGCAGAGACCCGAGGCGTCGGGCAACGGTGGATCATCCAAGGTCACGAGAACCTTTGTTGCATCGTGGCCGAGGTCCAGCCTGGCGAATTCACGGATGCGCTCGGCCGGCGGGGACCGCCCGACGGTGATATAGATGATCCGGCCACGCAGCTGTGAGGTCGAGACTGAGACACCGTTCGAGGTCTCACAGGCAAAGTTGGGTATGGAGACAGACAGGAGGTCGTTGGCGCCGAAAGTCCTGACGTGGGCCGCGTCGGCATTGGCGTGCACGAAAT
>DATBIR010000061.1:0-35946 GCA_036556825.1 Beijerinckiaceae bacterium | reverse complement strand
GTCGGGGAATACGGGAAAATGCTTCATGAGCGACCAACAAGCTGAGCCGTCGTGGGAGACATCCGTATCCGTCGGTCTGGGGTGGCGAACCTTCCACGTCGTCGCCGTTGCGCTCGGCACGGCTGCCGGCCTGTTCCTCGTCTGGCGCGCCTCGGGCAGCCTCTTTCTCGTGTTCGCGGGGCTGCTCTTCGCCGTGTTCCTCGATGCCTGCACGCAAGGCCTCGGAAAGGTTTGGCGTGCATCGCACGGGTGGCGCCTGGCCGTCGTTTGCGTGTCTCTGCTTGTCCTCGGCGTCGTCGGCATCAGCTTCGGTGGCTACACGGTCGCTCAGCAGGCGGATGAGCTCTTCGAAACCGTGCAGCGGCAACTGAGTGCACTGCGTCGCGAGGTCCGCGGCAGCCAAAGCGGAGCCGGCGTTCCAGCCCCGCGCGAGACGCAGCCCCCCGGCCAAAATCGGCAGGTACAGCCGGCGCCGGCGCAGCCGCCGAGCACCCCGCCGGGACAGGCAGCGCAGGAAGCGGGCAGCGAGGGCGGGCTCGGCGCGGTGGTGCGCAGCTTCTTTCCGAAAGCCGCCGCTCTCTTGTCGTCGGCGACCACGGCGCTCGGCGGCGTCGCCGGCGTGCTCGGAAACCTCGTCGTGATCGTCTTTCTCGGGCTCTACGTGGCGGTCGACCCGTCGATCTACCGTCAGGGGACCCTGCTGCTCGTGCCGCCGGACAAGCGCGCGCGCGCCGGCAGCGTGCTCGACGAGTCGGCCATCACGCTTCGCTGGTGGGTCATCGGCCAACTCGTCTCGATGGCCATCATCGCCGCGCTCACCTACGTCGCGCTCCTGCTGGTTGGCATGCCTGCGGCCCTAATCCTGGCGCTGATCACCGGATTGTTTGCCTTCATCCCCTATATCGGCTCCTTCGTCGCCGGCGCCATGATCGTGCTGTTCGGCCTTGCCCAAGGCGCGACAATGGCATTCTGGGGCCTTGGCGTGTACTTCCTCGTGCAACTCGTCGAGAGCTACGTCCTCGCGCCGATCGTGCAGCGCTGGAGCGTCAATATCTCGCCGGCTCTCATCATCGGCGGGCTCACGGTTCTCGGAGGAGTCTTCGGAATTTGGGGCTTCATCCTCGCGGCACCGCTTCTCGCCGTGTTCCGGATCCTCGTCCTGCGCCTTTGGGTGGAGGACGCCCTCGGCGACGCCGAGGGCGCGAAAGCGGCCTTGCGGGGGTAGGACGCCACGGCCGCGGAGCCGTCTCTGCACAGATCGAGAAGGCTCTCAGCGGCCGTGTCCGATAGAGTGTCGCGCGAACCGGGGCGGAACTGGCTCTCTTCCACGTCGTTGACGAATGACAAGCCGAAGAGTCGCCTGCTCGTCAGGCGATCATGGTAGAGACGGGATCCGTCGTGGCTGTCATCGTCGCACACACGCAGCAAAGCTCGCTTCATCCGCTTCACGCCGTCCTGCTTGCGGGAACCGTTCCGCTGTTCCTGGGTGTCCTGCTCAGCGACGTCGCTTACGCCGTAAGCTACGAGGTGCAGTGGAAAAACTTCGCTTCCTGGCTCATCGTCGGCGGCCTGGTCTTCGGGGCCGTCGCGCTGCTGTGGGCGCTCGTCGGGCTATTCCGCGCCGGTGGCCGTGCAAGGCAGCCGATCATTTACTTCCTTCTTCTGCTGGCAGCCTTCGCCCTGGGATTCGTCAACGCGCTGGTTCACGCCAAGGACGTGTGGGCCAGCATGCCGGAGGCGCTCATCCTGTCGGCGATCGTCGCTGCGCTGGCCGTCGCGGCCACGGGGCTCGGCTTCTCCAGCCCGCGCGCGGGAGGGCTGACATGAACGGCGCGAATCTGCTTCCGCTCGCTGTGCTCGTGAGCTTTCTCAGCGCGTGCCAGGGCGATCCGCAGCCGCCGCACTATGGACCTGAACCGCAGCTGCCTTCTCCACAGCGCGGGCTCCTCCCTGCCATGAAGATCGCCAACCCGGCGGAATGGGGAGATCAGCGGCCCACCGTGCCGCAAGGCTATACGATCACGGCCATCGCCACCGATCTGCAGATCCCGCGCCAGACCCTCGTGCTGCCCAACGGCGACATCCTGGTTGCAGAAGGCAGAGGTGGGGGAGCGCCGAGCCTGACGCCGAAGGACGTGATCGCCGGCTTCATCAAGTCATTCGGAACGAGCCCGGTGCCCGGCGGCGACCGCCTGACCCTGCTGCGCGACAGCGATGGCGACGGCACCTACGAGAAAACCGTCTTCGCCGATAAGCTCAACGCGCCTTATGGGCTCGCGCTGGTCGGCGGCCAGCTTTACGTGGCCAACCAGGATGCGCTGGTGCGCTTCGACTATGCGGATGGGCAGATCCGGGCAAGCGGACCGCCGGTCACGGTCACGAAGCTGCCGGCGGCGATCAACCATCACTGGACCAAGGCGCTGACCGCCAGCGCCGACGGACAGTTTCTCTATGTGGGCATCGGCTCGAACAGCAACATCACCGAACGCGGCCTGCCGGCCGAAGTGGATCGCGCCATGGTGTGGCAGGTCAATGCCAAGACGGGCGCGCACAGGCCCTTCGCCACCGGCCTGCGCAACCCCACCGCGCTGGCCGTCCAGCCCGGGACCGATCAACTCTGGGCGGTGGTGAACGAGCGCGACGAAATCGGTCCGAATCTCGTCCCCGACTATCTCACGGCCGTCCGTGAAGGCGGCTTCTATGGATGGCCCTACAGCTACTGGGGCCAGAATGTCGACACACGCGTGCGTCCCGAGGACCCGCAAAAGGTCGCGTCCGCCCTTCGCCCCGATTACAGCCTCGGATCGCATGTCGCTGCGCTCGGCCTGGCCTTCTCCGGGCCGGCGATGGGCAGCGAGTTTGCCGAAGGCGTTTTCGTCGGGGAACATGGCAGCTGGAACCGCAGCGTGCCGGTGGGCTACAAGGTGAGCTTCGTGCCGTTCCGCAACGGTCGCCCTGCCGGACAACCGGTCGACTTCGTCGCGGGGTTCATGGGAAGCGACGGCAAGACTCGTGGCCGTCCGGTCGGCGTGACCCTCGATCCGCGCGGCGCGCTGATCGTCGCCGACGACCTGTCGAACACCATCTGGCGCGTCGCCCCGACCCGCTAGATGGTCCGTGCGCCCCGGTGCGGTGCAGGCTGCGAATGCTGAACCGGACGCGCTGTCGCCACGTTCTCCTCGGCAGCACCGCCAGGACGGCAACACGTGCGTGCGCGCGCAACTGACCAGGGTGCCCGCAAGCACCGATGACAGAGAGGATGCGTCTATGGAAAAGCCGGAGCCGATTTGACGTGACCGAAGACGGCTCCAGCGTCGGGAAGCCGATTGAACGGGGCGACAGGGTCGTGCTTGGTACCCAAGCGGAGGTGCGCAGGTGCAGTTTCTGGCAGCGACGGATTTTTCCACGCGCTCGCAGCGCGCCGTGCGACGCGCAGGGCTTCTGGCGCAAGCGCATGGGGCGGACCTCACTCTCGTGCATGTCGTCGACGACGACCAGCCGCAGGATCTGGTCGCACTGGAAAGCCGCGAGGCCGAACGCATCCTCGACGAGCAGATCAAGGTGGTCGCTGAGCTTCAGGGCGTCGCCTGCCGCCCCCTGGTTGTTGGCGGCGATCCGTTCGACGGCATCCTGCGCACGGCGCGGTCGATCGGGGCCGACCTGATCGTTTTGGGCGCCCATCGCAAGCATCTTCTCCTCGATATCTTCGTGGGAACCACGATAGAGCGCGTGATCCGAATGGGCTCGTGGCCCGTGCTCATGGTGAACAAGGACGGCCAGGAACCCTATCGGACTGCCCTTGCCGCCATCGACATGTCGGCCCCGTCCGCGAACGCCATCAGGACCGCCAAGGCGTTGAAGATCGCCGGCGATGCGCAGATCGCCTTCGTGCATGCGTTCCATCCCTTGGCGAAGGGACAGATGTTCGTCGCGGGGCTGCCCAGGGAAGCCATCGACGCGCATGTGGCCGACGAGCGCGCGCGCGCCACCAAGGAGGTGATCGACTTCCTTGCCGCAAACGGCATCGTCGGCTCCAACCCTGCCCTCGTTGTCGAGGAGGGCGGTCCCTTCGAGGTGATCAAGTCAGCCGTCGGACGGTTCAGGCCCGATCTCCTCGTCGTCGGCACCCACGGGCGCACAGGCTTCGCCAGGGCCGTTCTCGGAAGCGTCAGCGAAGAGGCGCTGCGCTCCCTGGAGATCGACATCCTCGCCGTCCCGCCGAAGAGTTGACGCGTAAGATGCCCGCCGGGAATACCTACGGATCCGGCTTCATCCCGACGGCATCGGCAGAGGCCTTCGCCGCATCCCTCTCCGACTGGTCGCGGAACAGCGCGGCCCGCACGAGGAGCGTCAGGGTGATCGGCGTCGTGGCCAGGACGAACACCACGAGCAGGATCTCGTGCAGCACGGGTCGCGTCTGGGAGGCCGAGAAGTAGACCATCGACGCCGTGGCGATACAGCCGATCCCGAGCGTCGTGCCAAGCGTGGGTGGATGAACCCGCGCATAGAAGCTCTTCAACCGGACGAGCCCGAGCGAGCCGATCAGGGCGATGGCGGCCCCGGCAAGGACGAGCGCTGCCGTCACGATCTCGGCCCAGGCCGGAATTTCAGCCGCCGCGTTCACTCGATCACCTCTCCCCGAAGCAGAAACTTGGCAAGCGCCACCGTCCCGGCGAAGCCGAGCAGCGCGATCACGAGCGCCGCCTCGTAGTAGATCGCGGTGCCCGAGCGGATGCCGAAGGTCACGAGCAGCAGCATGGCGTTGACGTAAAGGGTGTCGAATCCGACGACACGGTCCTGCGCCCGCGGCCCGCGAAGAATGCGGAATGTGGCGCACAGCATCGCCAGCCCGAGAAGAGTCTGGGCCGCGGTGACGGACCAGGCCAGCACCAGCGTGCTCATGCGAAGATCTCCAGCAAGAGTCGTTCGTAGCGCCCTTTTATCGTGCGGATCCACTCGCGCTCGTCGACGAGGTCGAGGACGTGGATGGTCAGCATGCCGGTCATCGGCTCGTGCTTCACCCACAGCGTCCCGGGAGTCGACGTGATGATGCAGGCCAGGATGGCGAGCCCATAGGGATCGCGCAGGTCGAGAGGAATGTCGACGAAGCCGGACTTTTGCGCCCGCCCGCCAAGGCCCAGGACGATGCGCGCCACCGCGACGTTCGACCTCGCGATGTCGGCGAAGACCAGCGCCCACAAGCGCAGCATCGCGCCCGGCCGGCCGATCCGCGTCGCTGGCGGCCGCAATGCGCGAAGGGCCCAGCCCCCGGCCAGCGCCACCGCGCAGCCGAGGAGGATGTGGCCGGCCGACGTCGACATGTTGAGCAGCAGCCAGAGCGCGAGCAGCACGGCGCTGGCGATGGGATGCGGCAGAAGCCACGTCATCGCCGCCCGCCCTCCGCGTTCCCGCCCCCGGGTTCCGGCTGCAGAACGGCGCGGATGTAGGTCTGGGGCATGTGCAGCGACTGTGCCGCCGCATGCATGTATCGCAAGACCGGGCCGGCCTGGATCGTCTGCAGGGCGCACAGAAGCAGAAGTATGGCGACCGGCGCCATTTCGATGATCCGCACGCGCGGCACGGCACGATCAGGCGCCGCCCAGAAGGAGCGCATGCCGGCGCGCGTCATGGCGATGACCGCGGCCAGTCCGGAGAGGATCAGGATGGCCAGCAAGGCCCATGCCGCCGTCCTGACGCCGCCGCCGGCCGATCCGGCCGGGTTCAGCGCGGCGGTCAGGAGCGCGAATTTGGCGATGAAGCCGGACAGCGGCGGCAGCCCGGCGATGACAAGGGCGCAGCCGATGAAGGTGAGCCCGAGAATTCCCATGGTCGCCGGAATGGCGAGCCCGACCTCCTCCTCCGCATCACGCAGGTCGTCTTCGCCATAGGCCTCCCTGGTGACCGCCAGGACGTCGGCTCCGGGTTCGCGCCCGCGCTCGACCAGCTCGACAAGCAGGAACAGGGCGCCGAGCGCGAGCGTGGAGCTGACCAGGTAGAACAGCGCGGCGCTGGTCACGCCGGCCTCGCCCATGCCGATGGCGGCGAGCACCGTTCCGGACGACACCAGCACCGAATGGGCCGTCAAGCGCGCCATATCCTGCGAGGCGAGCGTGCCGATCGCGCCGAATGCGATGGTGGCCAATCCGCCGAGCAGGAGCACGTCTCCGCCGAAATGCGCGGACGCTCCTGCCGCGTCGCCGAACAGGAGGAGCCAGAGCCTCAGCACGATATAGACGCCAACCTTGGTCATCATGGCGAAGATCGCCGCTACGGGCGGGCTCGCGGCGGCATAGGTGGCCGGCAGCCAGAAGCAGAGGGGCCACATGCCTGCCTTCAGCAGGAAGGCGGTCGCGAGCACGGCGGCACCGGCTTCGAGAAGGCCGCGGCTCTCCGTCGCGATGCCCGGGATGCGCGCGGCCAGATCGGCCATGTTGAGCGTGCCCGAAACCCCGTAGATCAGGCTGACGCCGACCAGGAACAGCAGCGAGGCCGCGAGGTTCACCACGATGTAGTGCAGCCCGGCTCTCACGCGTCCGGGCCCCGAGCCGTGCAGCGCAAGTCCGTAGGATGCGGCCAGCATCAGCTCGAAGAAGACGAACAGGTTGAACAGGTCGCCTGTCAGGAAAGCGCCGTCGAGACCCGCCAGCAGGAATTGGAACAGGGAATGAAAATGCGCGCCGGCGCGGTGCCACCGGGCGAGCGCGAAAACCACCGCGGCGGCGGCCAGCAAGGCCGTCAGGAGCAGCATGAGAGCCGAGAGCCGGTCCGCGACGAGCACGATCCCGAACGGCACCGGCCAGTCGCCGAGGCGGTAAATGACCGTCACGCCACGAGATGATACGTCCGTGGTCGCGAGCAGGGCGATGGCGATGGCGACGAGGCCGAGCGTCGAGCCGACATTGATCGCCGCCTTGGCGGTGCGTCCGCGCTCGTCGAACAGCAGCATCACGGCGCCGGCGACAAGCGGCAGCACGATCGGTGCGATCACGAGGTGGTCGGCGACGCCGCTCACGGCTCGGGCTCCCTGCCGTCGACATGATCGGTTCCCGTCAAGCCTCGCGATGCGAGCAGCACCACCAGGAAAAGGGCCGTCGTCGCGAAGCTGATGACGATGGCCGTCAGGACGAGCGCCTGCGGCAGCGGATCGGCATATTGCGACGGATCGCCCGCCCCGCGGCCGGCCAGGATCGGAGCGCCCGTGCGCAGCCGGCCCATGACGATGATGAAGAGATTGACCGCATAGGAGAGCAGCGACAGGCCGACGATCACCTGGAAGGTGCGCGGACGCAGGATGAGCCAGACGCCCGAGCCCGCGAGCGCGCCGATGCCCAAGGCGACGATCAGCTCCATCACTCGTCCCCGGCCAATGCAGGTGCGGGCCGCGGCCTCGGCGCCGGCGGCTGCGGCAGGCGGTGGCTCCGCAGCGACTGGTGAGCGAGCGCGATCAGCATCAGCACGGTGGCGCCGACGACGAGCGCAAAGACGCCGAGGTCGAACCAGAGCGCGCTGGCAATGGGAATGCGGCCGAGCAGAGGCATGTCGGCGTAAGAGAAGGACGAGGTCAGGAACGGCCGGGAGAACAGCCATGCGGCGGCGCCGGTCCCGCAAGCCAGCGTCAGGCCGAGGCCCATCCAGCGCACGGGCAGGATGCGCAGGCGCGCCTCGACCCATTCCGCTCCGCGCGCCATGTAGAGCATGATGAAGGCGACCGCCATGGTAATGCCGGCGATGAAGCCGCCCCCGGGCTGATCATGTCCGCGCAGGAGCAGGAAGATCGCCGCCGTGCCGATCACCGGGAAGAGCAGCGTCATCATCAATGCGGGGATTGCCATCGCCTCCTTGATGGTGTCGCCTTTCGTCCGGTCCGGATGCGCATCGTCGCCGGCATCCTGGGCGCGCTGCTGCTCGGGAACGGGAATGCTGTCGGGCGCCGGACGGAACCGCCGCAGCAGCGCATAGACCGTCAGCGCGACGACCGCGACGACGGTGATCTCCCCCAGGGTGTCGAAGCCGCGGAAGTCGACCAGGATCACGTTGACGATGTTGGTCCCGCCGCCGCGCGTGTAGGCGTTCTCCACGAAATAGCGCGAGATGGTGTCGGGCGCCGGCAGGATCATGGCCGCATAGGCGAGCACCGCGAGGCCGCCTCCGGCGGCGGCGGCGATGACGAGGTCGCGGACGCGATACCACCGGATCGCACCGGCGGCAGGGCTTTCGTCGTCGACGCCCTCGATACGCTTGGGCAGCCAGCGCAGGCCGAGGAGCAGCAGGACGGTGGTCACCGACTCGACGACCAGCTGCGTCAGGGCGAGGTCCGGAGCCGACAGCCAGACGAAGCTGATGCAGGTGACGAGCCCTGCGCCTCCGAGCAGGATCGTCGCCGCGAGCCGGTGGAACTTGCCGAGATAGGCCGCGCCGAGCGCGCAGGCGATGCCGACGGCCCAGACGAGCATGAAGGCAAGGTCGAGGCCGCCGGCAGGCGGGCTCGCGAGGGCGATCCCCCGGCCGAGCAGCGGCACCAGGGCGGCCACGAAGGCGAAGATCACCAGGATCTGGAGCTGCGGCTGCAAACGCCGCGTGCCGAGGATCCCTTCCAGCCATCTCGCCAGCCGCCACGACAGGAAGACGAGCGTCCACTCGAAGATCCTCTGGCCCTTGACGCGCCGCAGAAGCGGCGGCCCGTCATGCGTGACGAGGTAGGAGCGCAGCATGGCATAGATGGCAACCCCGCCGCTCATCGCGACGAGACTCATGAGGAGCTCGGGCGTGAAGCCGTGCCAGACGGCGAGGCTGTATTCCGGCACCGGCGCGCCGCGCAGGACCGACCGCACCGCGGTTTCGAGGACCGGTCCGATGGTGAAGGCAGGCATGATGCCGACGACGAGGCATGCAAGGACGAGAAGCTCCGCCGGGAACCTCATCAGGAACGGGGGCTCGTGCGGAACGCGCGGCAGGTCGCGCGGCGCCGGGCCGAAAAACACGTCGCGGATGAAACGCAGCGAATAGGCGACCGTGAACATGCTGGCGAGCGTGACGATGTACGGGAGCGCCTGATCCACCAGTGAGTTGTCGTGCATCTCGATGGTCTCGGCGAAGAACATCTCCTTCGACAGAAAGCCGTTGAGCAGAGGCACGCCAGCCATCGCCGCGGCGGCGACCATGGCCAGCGTCGCCGTGATCGGCATGAAGCGCCAGAGGCCGCTCAGGCGGCGGATATCACGTGTGCCGCTTTCGTGGTCGATGATGCCGGCTGCCATGAACAGCGACGCCTTGAAGGTCGCGTGGTTCATGATGTGGAAGATCGCGGCGATCTGGCCGAACGGGGTATCCAGTCCCGTCAGAAGGGTGATCAGGCCGAGGTGGCTGATGGTCGAATAGGCGAGCAGTCCCTTCAGGTCCTGCTGGAAGACGGCGAGGAAGGCGCCCAGGATGAACGTGATCAGGCCGGCGGATCCGACCAGCCAGAGCCATTCGTTGGTTCCGCCCAGGGCCGGCCACAGCCGCACGAGCAGGAAGACGCCGGCCTTCACCATGGTCGCCGAATGCAGGTAGGCCGAGACCGGCGTCGGGGCCGCCATCGCGTGCGGCAGCCAGAAATGGAAGGGGAACTGGGCGCTCTTGGTCAGGGCGCCCAGGAGAACGAGGAGCAGCGCAGGCAAATAGAGGGAATGCGCCCGGATCTGGTCGCCCGAAGCCAGCACCCGGTCGAGGTCGTAGCTGCCGACGATGTGACCGATCACCAGCACGCCGGCGAACAGACAGAGGCCGCCCGCC
Organism: Beijerinckiaceae bacterium; assembly: GCA_036556825.1. GTDB lineage: Bacteria > Pseudomonadota > Alphaproteobacteria > Rhizobiales > Beijerinckiaceae > JAJKJG01. The sequence continues at coordinate 26,172 of DATBIR010000061.1, read as the reverse complement.
GACGTGATGGTCAGCGCCATGCGCGCACCGTCGCGGGCCTGCGCGGTCTGATGCCAGTAGCCGATCAGGAGGAAGGAGAAGAGGCTAGTCAGCTCCCAGAAGAAGACGAGCTGGATGAGGTTGCCCGACAGAACGATGCCGAGCATCGCCCCCATGAAGGCGAGCAGGAACGCGAAGAAGCGCGGCACCGGATCGGCCGCCGACATGTAATAGCGCGCATACACGACGACGAGCAGGCCAATGCCGGTGACCAGCATCGCAAGCACCCAGGCGAGGCCGTCCATCCTCAATGTGAAGTGCAGGCCGAGCGCCGGCACCCAGTCCAATTCCGTCTTGATCACGCCGCCGTCGGCCACGCCCGGATAGCTCGTCGACACCAGGACGAGCCCGACGAGGCAGACGCAGCCCGCCAGCCACGATTCGGCGTTGCGCGCGTTCGCCCGCATGAGACCGGCGATCGCGCTGCCGACAAAAGGGAGCGTCAGCACCGCGACGAGGAGCGTGCCTGCCGTGTTTTCGATCGTCGCCTCCGTTCGCGCGCCGGGAGCCAGCCCTGCCCTTCAACCATGCGGGCGCACCCGACCGCAAGCGACGGACGGTTCCACGGACATAATGAAGCGGACGCGGCGCTTGATCCGTGGCCGTATGTCCTTACATGACCCATAGTCATGGTTGCTTCACGTCACATCGCGATCCTTCGCGCCGGCCGCCTCGTCGCAGGCCGCTGAGCGCCCGAATCCGGCGAGCGCCACGCGCTCGACCGTTCGGGACCATGACCTCCTGATCAATCGAAAACGACCTGGCGCGGCGCCGGCAGAGCGCGCGATTTTCGCGCGCATGCCGCGGGCGGCGCACAGGCCTGGAGAACAGCATGACAAACACACGCCACGGAACCGAGTTCCGTTCGCCGCCCCAGTCGCATGTCCCGATTCGCGAACCTCATCCCATCACAACCGAGAGGGACCAGAACCGCTTCGCGAATTCGCAACGCAGCCTGGACCGGCGGCTGGACGAGGCCCTCGAAGAGACGTTCCCGGCAAGCGATCCCGTCTCGGTCGTAATCTCCTGACCCGAGCGGGATGATTGAGAGAAATGGAAGATGAGCCACAGGCAACACATGAAGGCGCCGGCCACGAAACCCGCGTCGCCAGCCGGCCGCGTGCAGGTCCGTCGCGAGGCAGCGCCGCGGGGCGGCTGGAAACCCGAGGACCCGAAGATCGACCGCGCCGAGCTCCGCCGCATCGTCCTCGAGATGATCGGCTGACCTCGGACCACCTGGCACCCTGAACCAAGAGGAGAAGGACATGCGCATTCTTGCGGCCACCGATTTCTCGACCCGCTCGCAGCGGGCCGTGCGGCGCGCCGGAATTCTGGCGCGCGACACGCGCGCCGAGCTCCTCCTCTTGCATGTCGTCGGCAACGTCCGGGCCGGCTCCACCGACGCGGACATGCGCGAGGCGCAACGCATGCTTGCGGAACAGGTGACGGGAGTTCCCGAGCTCGCCGGGCTTCGCGTGCGTCCGCTCGTTGCGGCCGGCAGCCCGGGCGAGACGATCCTGGAGACTGCCGTGGCGCACGGCGCAGGCCTCGTCGTGCTCGGCCGCCCGCGCAAGCGCCTGTTCGGCGCTGTCGGCAGGACGATCAAGGCCGTGCTTCAGGACGGCCCGTATCCGGTGCTGATCGTCAACGGCGAGGCGAACGGCCCCTATGCCAAGGCGCTGGCGCCGGTCGACCTGTCGGACGTCTCCGCCAAGGCGCTGCGCGGCGCCTCCGCGTTGGGATTGATCGGCCAGGCCGACGTCACCGTCGTGCACGCCTTCGCCGCCCTCGCCAAGGGGAAGTTGTCCCAGGTCGGCGTCGTCAGGGAACGCATCGCCGATTACGTCAACATGGCGCGCGCCCAGGCCGGCCACGAGCTCGCAGTGTTCCTGGCGGCGGTCGGGCTGCACGACCAGGGCTGGTCCGCCCGCGTCGAGGAAGGCTCGCCGCTCGCTGTGATCACGCGCGCCGTCGGCGACACCTCGCCGGACCTCTTGGTCATGGGCACGCATGGCCGCTCCGGACTCGGCAAGGCGCTCCTCGGAAGCATCACGGAGGAGGTGCTGCGCGTCGTCGACGTCGACGTCCTGGCCATCCCGCCGGTCCGCCCGGCGATCACCCAACCGGCCTTCATCCGGGCGAGCGCGGCGCGACGGGCGTCGTCCCGGGACGGCATGCGCGCCGGAGCGCGCTAAGGCAGGATCGCTTCGAATTCCTGCTCACGCCCTTCTCGTATCGCATGATGTTGTCCGGCGAAGTGGCAGCCACTTCGCCGGATCATGCTCCAGCGCCGCGCGCCTCGCCACGTCGCCGCAATCGCGGCCGGCTCATGCGGCGCTGCGCGCGTCGGCCGGCGCGCCCCGCAGGTCCGGCTCACGGAACGGCTCGTCAGCGACGAGTTGCGCGAGCTCCGGCGCCAGCGTGAAGGCGGCGCGATGCACTTCCGGCGTGTAATATCGCGTGCGCGGCTGCACGCGCAGCACGCGCTCGCGCAGAATCTTCACGGCGGGACGCAGCGCCTTGTGGTCTTCGCCCGCCGCGACAAGCGCCAGCATTCCGCCCGCATAGGTCGGAACGGGCGCCATGAACAGCCTGACGGCGGGAAACGCGCAGGACAGGCGCCCGCAGACGCCCCGCAGCTGCCCGGGCTGGTAGAACGGCGCACCGCTCTGCACGACGATCATCCCGCCCGGCGCGAGCAGGTTCCGGCATTGGCGATAGAACGCTGCGGTGAACAGCGCTTCACCCGGCCCGACTGGGTCCGTCGAATCGACGATGACGGCGTCGAAGGTCGAATCGGTCCGGGCGACGTAGCCGACGCCGTCGCCGACGATGACCGAGGCGCGCGGGTCATCGAAGGCTCCGCCCGACACCTCCGGGAAGAAACGCCGCGACACGTCGATGACCTGCCCGTCGATCTCAACCATGACGACGCACTCGACGGGATGCTTCAGCACCTCCTTCAAGGTGCCGCCGTCGCCACCGCCGATGATGAGCACGCGCCTCGCCGCGCCGTGCGCCATCAGCGGCACATGCGCGATCATCTCATGGTAGATGTGGTTGTCGCGCTCGGTCAGCTGCACGACGCCGTCGAGCACCAGCACCCGGCCGAAGAGCCGGTTCTCGAACACGAGGACGTCCTGGAAATCGGTGCGGCCTTCGTGCAGCACGGCGTCGACGGTGAACACCTGCGAATGATGCTCGTACAGCCTTTCGTGGAACGAGTTCACGGCATCACTCCGCGCCGGTGCTCGGACACCGTCAGCATCCGCGGGTGGAACGCGTGCCGCAGCACCTCGATGGCCTTGTGCGGCTGCGCCTCGCCGCACATGAACACGTCGACGGCCGCATAGGCGCGCTCCGGCCAGGTGTGGATCGAGATATGGCTCTCGGCGAGCACCGCGACGCCGGTGATGCCGCCGTTTGGCGTGAAGCAGTGAAGGTCGACGTTGAGGAGCGTCGCGCCGGCCGCCGCCGCGGCCGTGCGCAGCGCCGCCTCGACGGCAGCGACGTCGTCGAGCGCCGATGCCTGCCACAGGTCGACGATCAGGTGCGTTCCGGCAAAGCGCATGCCGTCGCGTTCGACGAAGTGATCGAGATCGGGGGCGGCCTCGGTCGGCACGACGTGAAGCGCCGCGCGCGGCCTCGCCCGGTCGGCATGGTGCGACGCCCCGGTCTCCTGGCCGAAGGGGGGAGTGTTCGCAAGCGCAGCCATGCTGACGCGGGTCGTATTTTCCATTCAATCCTCCACGTTGCAGGCAAGAGCCTGCGGGCAAGTGCAAAGGTGGCGCCGCACCGATCGTGCGGCGCTCAGGCGAGCTGCGGCTCGCGCACGGCGAGCACGGTGAGAGTCCGCAGGTCGCCCGTGCGCGTCTCCCAGGCGATCGAGTGGCCGGCATGCAGGCCGATCAGCGCGGTGCCGATCGGCGTCAGCACGGAGATCTTGCCCTTCGAGATGTCGGCCTCGTCCGGATAGACGAGCGTCACCGTCTGCACCTTGCCGGTCGTGTCGTCGCGGAACTCGACCTCGCAGCCCATGCACACGGTGTGCTCCGGGTGGCGTCCCTTGGCGAGGACGTGCGCGCGATCGAGCTCGTCGGTGAGGACCGCGGCGACGTCCGGCATGCTGGCCTCCGCCGCGCGGGCGAGGATCGAAAGCTTCTCATGGTCCTGCGCCGTCAGGGTGATTCGCGGCTTGCGTGTCGTCATTGCTTGCTCCTGTTGAAAAGATGGCGGCGCTACGCGGCCGCCGGGCCCGGGTCGTCGTCATCGCCGTCCGGCGCGGGCGCCGGTGTCTTGCGGGCTGGGCCGAGAGCGCGCGGAACGCGCGGCTCCGGGCCGCCCTCCTCTCTCCCGTCGCCCGGCACGAGCCGAAGCACGGGCCGCTTCGGCCTGTCGCCGCCCGGCCGCTCCTCGACCTTGTCGTCAGGTTCATTGCTCATCACGCACCTCCTCCGCAGCGGACGGCGTCCTTGCAGGCCTCTCGGGTGGACGCGCGCCGGCGAGCCGCTTGATGCGGCCGGGCGAGCCCAATCTTGCAAATGGTGAGAAGACGCCGTGCCGGCAGCGCGCGCATGCCGGCCACCAAGATGGCCTTAAGGTCGAGTCAGCCTGGTGTGATGATCCCCGAGCCCGGGAGGCGACGGCGCGCGCTGAGCTCGGGGCTAATGGCCCGCGATAAGATTGCCCGCGTGATGCAGGCCCCGGCAGAAGGTCGCGAAGCTCAACATGATCCCATCAGAGTTATGCATTTGGCCTGGGAAGTCAAATGCGGCATTTCGCGATTGGATCACGCGGCGCTCTTCAAATCCTTAACAAGCCCGCGCCCGCGCCAGGCATCGCTCGTCAGGACGATGTGCAACGCCTCCGCATTGGCGGCGCCGCGCAAGTTCGCGGCGACCTCGCGGTCGCGCAGCCGCCGCGCCGCGCAGGCCAGCGCCCGCAGCAGGAGCGAGTCTTCGCCCTCCGGAGCGAGGATCAGCATGACGAGATCAGCGGGCATTTCGTCGAGGGCGCCAAAGTCGACGGGTGTCTCGAGCCGGGCAAAGGCGCCAACAGGCTGCTGCAGGCCGCCGACCGTCGCGTGCGGAAGCGCGAGGCCGCGGCCGATGCCGAAGGTCGTCAGGTCGGCGCGCGCCGACACGGCGGCGAGGATCGCCCGTTCATCGAGGCCCGTGCCGGTTGCTGCCATGCGGGCGAGATCGTCCAGGACCTGCCCCTTTCGCACGGCCCGAAGGCCCGTCGCGATGCGCTCGTGCGTCACCAGATTCGCAAGTGTGATTGTCGACATGCCACCATCGATCTCTTGGGTCGTCTCGATTTCCGGGAAGGCGAGATGAGGGTTCCGGGAAGGCGAGATGAGGGGCCCGCATCCGACGCCCGGCTTCGGCGCGGGCTCAGCGGTCTGCGTGAAGGCGCGCCGCACGGAGCATAATTTCAAGCCTGGTCGCGAAACGTTTCATGGCACCTTTGCATATCGGGGCGCACTCCCCGGCGATCAAGAGCCATCCCCAAAACCCGTCCGGCCACGGCGCAGCCGCGCTGCACGCGGGACGCGGGACGCGGGGCAAACGGTCAGACCTTGAATTCGGACCTTCCTCTACTTATATGATGCTCATGATGATTACGTTGCGAGATCTCCGGATCCTGAGCGCGGGCTTTCGCCTCCCAAGCAACTAAGCCCCGAGCGCGAGCGGCGCAGACGCGCCGCCGCTCGGGGGTCGACCATCCATCTCACGAACAACCGTCTCACCAAAAAATCAGGCTGCCCTCGTCGCGGGCGCCTTTGTGCAGGCCGCATCCGCGCGCTTCGGGCGCGCGGCCGATGCGGCGCGCTTGGAAGGAGGATCTGAATTGACGACTTTTGCAAGGAACTGGCTCGAGCCGCTGTCCCCGCACATGCTTTACCGGAACTCTACCAACCCGGCCTGGCCGCGCGACGGCGGACGGGTTTCTCTGTGGCCGTGGTCGGTGCGGAAGGACGAGTTGCGGAGGCACTCCTCCGGCAGCCCGGGCTCGCCAGCATCCCGAACCATTGCGGATGACGGCGTGCGGTCTCGCAGGCGGGATGCCGCCGACGCCAGTCGGGCAGCCGCCGGTGCGGACAGGACGCGGGTTGGTCACGTCATGTCGACCGAGGTCGTTTCGGTGCGGCCGGAGACGCCCGTCGAGGAGATCGCCAGGACCCTGCTGGACAACCGCATCAGCTCGGTGCCGGTGCTCGACCGTAACGGACGGCTCGTCGGCATCGTCAGCGACGGCGATCTGACCCGGCGCGCCGAGATCGGAACCGAGCCTCGCCCGGCATGGTGGAGCCCGCTCCTGAACGACGCCAGGTCGACGGCGTATGAATACGTGCTAACGCACGGACGCACGGCTGCGGACGTGATGACGGCCCATCCCGTGACCACGACCGAATCAGCGCCGCTTCACAAGGTGGCGGCTCTGCTGGCGCGAGGGCGTTACAAGCGACTGCCCGTCATGCGTGGCGAGCGCGTGGTCGGAATGATCAGCCGCACCGATCTCGTGCGAAAGCTGGCCAGCGTCGCGGCAACCGAAGCAGCCGCGCCGGCCAGCGACGAGGCGGTCCGCGAGCGGGTGATGGAGCGCATCCACGACATGCCCTGGAATATGCGTATCAGGGCGATCAACGCGGTCGTCGACGACGGGGTCGCCACCATCTACGGATGGGCGGGTTCCGACGTCGAGCGCAGGGCGATCCAGGTCGCGGTCGAGAACACGCCGGGCGTGCGCAAGGTCGAGGACGGGCTGCACAGCGTGCCCCCTTACGTCTGACCGCGTCAGGAGCTGCGCATGCAGTTGACCTAGCGGGTAGACGGGGTGCGCGGCCACCCGGCGTCGGATATGCGACATATGCATTAAGAGGCACGGGCGGGCGTCGGGGACGCCCTGCCCGCCGATGCGGGTCACGCGGCGATGCCAGGCGGCTGCGCTCGCCCTTCCAACAGACGGAGTAGATGATGTCCATGACCGATCGGTTCCTTGTGCAAGCCGTCAAGCTCGCGCGCAAGAATGTGAGGAATGGCGGTCGCCCGTTCGGGGCCGTCGTGGTCAGGGGCGACACCGTGATCGCCGAGGGCGTGAACGAGGTCACGAGCACGCGCGACCCGACGGCACATGCCGAGCTTCTGGCGATCCGGGCGGCGAGCCGCGCGCTCGCCACGGAACGGCTCGAGGATTGCAGGGTGTATGCCAGCGGCCATCCGTGCCCGATGTGCCTGTCGGCGATGTACCTCTCCGGCATCGCCGAGGCGGTCTACGCCTACACGAACGAGGATGGCGCGCCCTACGGGCTCTCGACGGCAGCGATCTATGCCGAGCTTACCAAGCCGCTTGCAGCGCAAGCGCTGAAGATCCGGCATACGCCCGTCCGCTGCGATGGGACGCATCCGTACGAGATGTGGCGCGCCGCCAGCCTTGGCTCGCCTTGACACGATGACGTGGCCGCCTATCGTCCGTGGCGCCATGTCACGATGCCCGACACCGATCCGCCTGACCGCACATGCGGGGTGCCTCAAAGCAGGCCACTGAACCCGGGTGCGAGCGCGGTCCGGACCGCCGCCCCGGGTCATCGATCATCGTCGAAACCGTGTAGCGCCGCGACCGCGGCGCGCCTGATCCCGGCACCCCGCGTCGGTGCTGGTGTGAGGATGCGATGTACGCCAGCCACAGCCTGCCGCCGATCACGATCGCCACCTGCGACTACGACCGCTTGATGTTCACGGCTGCGGATGTGCGACGGCTCGGCGACCGCAACGCCGACTTCCTGCTGTCCGAGTTGCGGCGAGCCACATTGTGCGATGTGGAGGAGTTGCCCGAAGACGTCGTCTCGACCAATTGCCGGGTGACCTCCCGGATCGACGGCGGAAAACAGCATGCCGCGCTCCTGGTCCATCCCGACGACATGAGGCGGACGGGCGCCGAGCTGTCCGTCACGACGCCGCTCGGGATCGCGCTGCTCGGCCTGCGCTGCGGCGACCGCATGCCCTATCCGGTCGGCGGCGCCGACCCGCAACACGAGGTCGTGCTGGAGGGCGTCGGCTGGAGGTTCTTGGATGACAGGAGCTCACGGAATCGCTCTGCGTGAGACCGGTGATGAGGAGTGTCAGATGACTCAAGCAGGAACTGGCGTGGACCGGCCCTGGACGGTCGAGGCGGTGCAGGAGCTTATCGCGCTGGCGCGTGAAGGCGTGCCCGCCGAAATCATGAGCCTGAAGCTGAAGCGATCCGTGGTCGCCGTCCGGGCGAAGCTTGCGGAAATCGGCTTGCACGCTTCCGGCCCGTGATGTGCGCGGGGTCGGCAATGCCGGTCGAAACCGGCTCGCGCAAAACGGCGGCGATGCCGTCGAGCCCGGGCTCGGCCGGGTCATCGGCGGCCCAGGCCTCGGGCTCGGCGAGTTGCCTGCGCGGGCGAGCCTGCGGCGGTGCTTGACACGCGCGATCGGGATGCGCTGCCCGCGACGGCTCAGGCGTCGATCAGCTCGGCTCCGGCGGATGTCGTCGAGAGACGGCTGGCGCATGTACGCGCTGCGCTGTCCGGCCGCGATTGCGCCACTGCGACCTCCTCGTGGAGGGCTCCGGCGCGCTGAAACAGGTAGAAGCCGTTGAACTGAACGCTCACTTCCGCCGCATCATGGTTGAACGGGCATGCGAAGCGGCTCCTGTCCGTCACCCTTCCGGCGAACTCCCACCTGGCGTTGACGAACGACGGCACGGGGTGATCCTCCGGAACCGCGCACACCAGATCGGGAGAAGCCTTGCGAGAAAACAGATTGTAGGTTCGCATGAGCCAGGCTCCAGCTGCTTCGAACGAAGGTCGGAAAGCGAGGCCGCACGCCATGACGGGACACGCGGTCGCGCAGGGACGCCAGCGGCCAGCCGTCAGGATTCCTCCCGCAACGAGGCCAGGCGCCGCGTGAGGTCGGCGCGCGTGTCATGCATTCGTTTCTCTCCGTTTCTGCTTGGCGCATCGCCGCCTCAACAATGTCGGCTTATGGATTGCTTGCGGCAAACGAATTTGTTTGGCCGTTGACAGCAGAAATCTTGCTGCTCGGCTCACCGCGCCACGCAGGTTTCCTGCTGGTATACGTCCCATGAATTTCCTTTGCGGCGCCTGGCACGTTGCCGAACCTGACGCAGCTGAGGCACCTCCTTGATGGTCGTTGGCGCTGCGCGCCTTCAGACACATGTCTGGCGCGTCGCCCACCCGCCACGGCACGAAGATCGTGTTGGACGGAAGCCTGCGCCGGACTTGATCCGGGATCATGCGACACACAGAAAAGGAGAGCGTGATCGATCCGATACGATCCGAATCGATCATGCCGGAGGGCCAAGGCGCGGGTCAAATGAGAGGACGCGCTTCCCTCCGCTCAGAGACCCTTCAGATATTCGACGAGGTCCTTCTTGTCGGCCTCGCCGAGCTTGAGGTCGAAATGCCGGTCATAATGGTTCACCACGTCCGCCAGGCTGGCGAAGCGCCCGTCGTGGTAGAAGCCGCCCTTCTGATGCGTCCATAGCCCGGCAAGGGGCGCGGTGCGATACATCTGAGTCGGCGACCGCTCCGCCTGAAAATCGTCGACGCCGATCTCCTCCGGTGCATGCAGGTTGTGTCCGGGCTCGGTGAAGAGCGGCGGCACGTGACAAGTCGCGCACCGGCCTGCGCCTTCGAACACCTTTTTCCCGCGTTCGAATGCAGCCTTGTCGTACGATCCCGACGGGGCCTTCGGCGCCGGCATTGCGAGCTGGTAAAAGTGCAGCGCCGCGAGCTTGCCGGTCGTCCGGTCGGGGGTGTTGCGCGTGTTTCCCGAGCCGGTCCTGGCCGCCACGGGATAACGCTCCTTGTCGTTGAAGCGAGCGTCGAAGAACGTCGCTGCGCCGTGCATCTGGGTGCCGGCGACATAGGCATTCCAGTAGGTCAGGGACCCGAAACCTGTCCACGTGGCGAGGTTCACGCCTGCGAGCCCGAAAGCCGGGGAATGAGCGTCCCCGCCTGTCTGCCGTCGGGCCGAAAGCCCTTGCCGTCCTTGTCCAACTCCGCATCGTAGCGCCCCGGTCCCCAACTGGTCAGAACCTTCTTCACCGTTTCGGCGTCGACGCCGAGGAGGTCCGTGAACGGCTTGAGGTTCGGCGCGAGGGAGACGATGGCGCCGACATTCAGATCGCGGTTGGCCCAGCCGTCCAGTCGCTGCCCGATGCCGGGCGCGAAGGAATCATCCACGGTCGAATGACATAAGGCGCATTGTATGCCCATGGACCTGACGCTGCCGTCCTTGTTGGCAAACGCCGTGACCCCGACGACGGCATTCAGTTTGAGCAGTGCAACCGTCGTAGCCGGATCGTCGAGATTGACCTTGCCTGCGGCGAGCTGCTTGCGCAAAGCGGCCGGAAGCGCGTCCACGTCCACCTTCAGGCCGACGGAGAGCGCGGTCTTCGGCGAGACGCCTGGCCCGACGCCGCCGTTCTTCTCGCCCGCAATGGCCTTGTGCAGCTGCAGCGCGTCGCCCCAGAACGCCTCGCTGCCGAACGTCTCGTAGCGAAAGATTTTCCTCCCCTCGTCGAGCATCGCCTGGCTGTGGCGTGCGATGTCCGCGTCGAATCCCTTCTTCGGGGGCGGCGCCGCAGAGGCGCCTTCGCGTGCCGCCGGCATGACGAGGGCGAAAGCGGCCAGCGTCAGAGCCGCTGCTGCCGATGATCCGAGTAGCATTGTCCTCAGCTGCATGGGTGTCCTCCACCTTGTTCGCGTGTCGTCTCGTGCGAAGCTGCCGGATGGCGCTCAAAACATGTTCGCTCGCCGGTGGCGGCTCGTCGGTGTTGGCTCGCTGTTGGTTTGCAGGGGACGTTCGCCCCCGCCATCTCCTTTCGGCCTATGGCACGACGACGATCTCGCCCCTCATGTTCGGGTGGTAGCGGCAGAAATAGCTGACGCTGCCGGCCGTCTTCATGACCATTCGCCCGGCCCGTCGCGCCGGGACGTTCACGTCCCAGCTGCGATCCTTGGCGGTCGCGGTGTGCGCGACGATATCGCTGTTCGTCCACTCGACCGTGTCGCCGACGCGCACCGTGATCTGCCGTGGCTCGAAATCGACCGCTTTCATCTCGACGCGGTGGACTTTCCCAGCTGGAATAGCCGGCCCGCCCGTGCCCGCCATGACGGCGAGCCCGAGCAGGGACGCGGAGACCGCGCGCAGGCACGGGCCGGCCATCACTTCAATCCCTGGACCAGATGTTCGGCGTGCTGCTGATGGCCCTGAAAGATCTTCAGGCCGGTCGTGAGCAGACTCTTCAGCTCGCCGTTGCCGGCCGACGGGATGAGGGTCGTCTGCAGCGCCTCGTTCACCTGCCGGTGGAAGGCGACCTCGTTCTCGGCGTAAGCCTTGTCGAAGGCCGGTCCCTTGAGCGCTTGCAGTTCTTTCAGTTTCGCGTCCGCCTGCTGCGTGAGCGCCCGGCTGGTGGCGTTGTCCTCCGGCTTCACCTTGAGCTTCTTGAGCAAGGCGAGCGCCTGCTCGTTGACGGCCTTGTGGTCGCGCAGCATGTCGTCGGCGAAGGCGCGCACCTCCTTGTTATTCGACTGCTTCCGCGCGAGCTCGGCCGCCTTGATGTCAATGACCCCTGCCGCGTAGGCGATATGCGCGATCTGTGGATCGGTCGGCTTGCTTGCCGGCTGCGCAAAGGCCGCTCCCGCAAGCACCAGGGATGCGGCGAAGACTGAGGCTCGAATGGGCGTCATGGCAGATCCTTCGGGAGTTCATGGTCCAACGCCCATTGGATGGCCCGGCGCAAAAAAGGTTCCCGAGCTGGAGCGCCTGAAAGCCCAGCCGCTCCCGTCACCCCGTGCACATATGCCTGTGCAAGGCCCTGGTGCAGGGCGCTTCGGCGTCACCCGGTTTCATCGGAGAGCGCCGACAGCATCACGGCGGCATGCGCATAGGCGCCACCGGCGCGCATCTCGGCCGCAACCCAGACCGCCTCCATCAGCTCCTCGGGCGTTGCGCCTGCCTTGCGCGCCGCTTTCGTGTGGCCCTGGATGCAGTAGGGGCATTGTGTGACATGCGCAACCGCGACCGCGATCAGCTGCTTCGTCTTCTTCGGCAGCGCGCCGTCGGCAAACACCTGTCGGCCGAATGCATCGAAAGCCGCCTGCGTCTCAGGGGCGAGCTCGCGTCGCTTGCGCGCGATCTCGGGCGAATTTTGCGGGTAAAGGGTTGCAGCCATTCTTCTCTCCCTGGCGATGAGCGCTCTCCGACGAGCGCCTGAGGAGGCACATTACGCCACCGGCTACCTCCTGCACGAACTGTTCTGGATTATGCGGGCGCCGCTTCTGTGCCGAAGCGAATTCCTTTGCGGCTTGCCAGCGAAGATTCTGCTGTATCCGCCCGCGGGCGTGCCCGCCGGACATGCAGGGGTCGATGCAGAATCGTTGGTCTCACCCAACAAGAAAATTCGGTTGTGAACGTCGCCTGGACCTCTGAACTTGCGCGGAATCGACTGGGGGTGTTTCCGATGTCCGCCGGACCGAACGAAGCCGTCATTGATGCCCACGGCCACGCGGTGCCGTCGTTCTGGCGGCGCTGGTTCCTGTCCACCAACCACAAGGATATCGGCACCCTTTACCTGATCTTCGCCTTCGGCGCCGGCCTCGTCGGCGCGATCTTCTCGGTCCTGATGCGCATGGAGCTGCAGGAGCCCGGGCTGCAGATCTTCTCCAGTCCGCAGAGCTACAACGTCATGGTCACCGGCCATGGCCTGATCATGATCTTCTTCGTGCTCATGCCGGCCCAGATCGGCGGCTTCGGCAACTGGTTCGTTCCGCTGATGATCGGCGCGCCCGACATGGCTTTCCCACGCCTCAACAACATCTCGTTCTGGCTTCTGGTCGCCGCCTTCGCGCTGTTCGTCATCTCCTTCTTCGTCGAGGGCGCGCCCGGATCGTTCGGCTTCGGCGGCGGCTGGACGGCCTACCCGCCCCTGTCGACGATAGGCCATCCGGGCCCTGCCTTCGATTTCGGCATCCTCGCGCTGCACGTTGCCGGCGCCTCCTCGATCCTGGGCGCCATCAACTTCATCACGACCATTCTCAACATGCGCGCCCCTGGCATGACGCTGCACAGGATGCCGCTGTTCGCCTGGGCGATGCTGGTCACGGCATTCCTGCTGCTCGTCACGTTGCCGGTCCTGGCGGGTGCGATCACCATGCTGCTTACGGACCGCAACTTCGCGACGACCTTCTTCGACCCTGCCGGCGGCGGCGATCCGATCCTCTACCAGCACCTGTTCTGGTTCTTCGGGCATCCCGAGGTGTACATCATGATCCTGCCGGCCTTCGGGGTGGTCAGCCACATCATCGCGACCTTCTCGAAGAAGCCGATCTTCGGCTATCTCGGCATGGCCTACGCCTGACCGCCATCGGCGTGATCGGAAGCGTCGTGTGGGCGCACCACATGTTCACGGTCGGTCTGTCGCTGGAAGCCCAGGCGTATTTCACGTTCGCGAGCATGGTCATCGCCGTGCCGACCGGGGTCAAGATCTTCTCATGGATCGCCACCATGTGGGGCGGCTCGATCCGCTTCACGGCCGCGATGCTGTGGGCCTTGGGCTTCATCTTCGTCTTCACCGTTGGCGGCGTCACCGGCGTCGTCCTCGCCAATGCCGGCGTCGACCGCATGGTCCACGACACCTACTACGTGGTGGCCCACTTCCATTACGTGCTCAGCCTGGGAGCCGTGTTCGTCATCTTCGGCGGGATCTATTACTGGTTCCCCAAGATGAGCGGCTACGTCCTCCGGGAGTGGGTCGGGAAGACGCATTTCTGGATCTCGTTCGTCGGCGCGAACCTGCTGTTCTTCCCCCAGCATTTCCTCGGCCTTGCCGGCATGCCGCGCCGCTACGCCGACTACCCCGATGCCTTCGCCGGCTGGAATTTCGTGTCGTCGATCGGAGCCTACATCTTCGCGGCGGGGCTGTTCGTCTTCATGGGCGGCGTCATCCACGCCTTCCTGCGCAAGGAGGCGGCAGCCGCGAACCCCTGGGGCGAAGGTGCGACGACGCTGGAGTGGACGCTGTCTTCGCCGCCGCCGTTCCACCAGTTCACCGTGCTGCCCCGCATTGCGGAGCCGCATCATTGAGGCGCCTCGGCGTCGGCACGCGCGCTCCCTGCACGTTCCGCCTCGCGGGCCATATCCTCGGCGAAAGCTGGCGCGCCGCGCGCTGCGGCGGCTTGCGGCCCCGGCGCCGGCCGGGTGTCGAGCGGACCTTGCGCCTGGGCGGTCTCGCGCAGCCCCGTCAGGGCCGTCCGCAGGGCCTCGCTGTCGCTGGCGTCCGCGTAGACAGCGTAGACGGGATAGGTGAACTCGGGCGCATCCCGCACAAGCTGCAAGCGACCGCTTTCAAGATACGGCTGGACCGCCCGGCGCCGGAAGTAGCCCGCCCCCCCGACCTCGGCGACATAATCGAGCGCGAGGGGACCAAGGCCGACGAACAGCCCGGGATTGGAGAATTGCGGGAAGCTCATGCCGTGATGCGAGGCGAAGTCCTCTCCCCAATCGACATAGACATAGTCAGGGTCGGACACGTCCGACCCGCGCGGGTTGCTGCTGGCGAGGACCAGCCTCTCCTCCATGATCAACTCGACCTTCAGACCCGGCCAGTGGCGCGGGGCATAGAGGACGGCAACATCGAGCACGCCGTCGCCGACCTGCCGCAGCAGGCTCTCCGGCAGGTCGACCTCGGTGCGAAGAGCGAGGTCGGACGCCTCGCGCCGCATCCACAACATCCAGTTCAGGAGCAACGGATTCCAGAGACTGAGTTCCGCCCCCACCGCGACCATCGCGGTTCGCCCCGGCGGCACGGCCAGCTGCTGGCGCGCCCGCTCCCAAACCTGGACGAGCGTCGGGGCGAAGCGCAGGAACTGCTCGCCCGCCGGCGTGAGCGTTGCGCCGGACTTGTTACGGATGAAGACGGGCCGCCGAAGCTGGTCCTCGAGGGAGCGCACGCGCGCGCTCACCGTCGTCTGGGTGACGTTAAGCCGCTCGGCGGCGCGGACGAAGCTGCCCGCCTCGACGATGGCCAGGAAAGTCCGTGCGAGTTCGATGTCCATGCTGTCATCCCAAATCCTTGCCGCGATCGGCCGGCAGGTCGGATCGCGGTTTGCGAAAGCGGTCGCGCGCGGTGCTGCACGAGCCTGGCGAGATGGTCGGTTACGCAGGAAGGTGGCGGAACCTGCCGCGACTGCGACGGAGCGTTCCGGCTTCTCTCGGTGAGAGCCCCGAGCTTGCGCTGCGCGCGGCGAGCCCGGGGCTAAGTGCCCGCGATCAGGTTACCTGCGCGATGCAGGCCGCGGCGAAAGATCGGCGTTCGCAACATGGCGTTGGAAGCCTGCGTCAGTTGGGCAGGGAAGTCAAACCTGCAACCGGCGTCGCCGGATCGCAGCTTCGTCCTGGCGCGTCCGCGGCTTTCCGGGCTCCCTTTCGCTCGCGAGCGCGCGGAGCCCGGCCATCGCCGTCGCCAGCGCGTCGGACGGAGTGCCCTCGTCGGGATAAACCGCATACACTGGATGCGTGAATTGCGGTGCATCCCGCACCAGGCTCAGCCGCCCGCTGGCGAGATAGCGCTGAACGGCGCTTCTCCGGAAATAGCCGGCCCCGCCCGCCTGCGCGATGTAGTCCAGGGCCAGCGGACCGAGGCCGACAAAAAAACCGGCGCTGGAAAACTGCGGGAAGCTCATTGTGTGCCGGCTTCCGAAGTCCTTGCCCCAGTCCACGTAAACGTAATCGGGTTCGGATACGTCGGAGAGGCGCGCGTCCGTCGTTACCAGGACAAGCGTCTCCTCCATGATCATCTCGACCTTGAGCCCGGGGAGTTGCCGGGGCGAATATACCAGGGCGAGATCGAGCACGCCGTCCGCCACTTGCTGCAATAGGCCGTCGGGCACACCGACCTGCATGCGCAGCCCGACATCGGCCGCATTCCGCCGCATCCATACCATCCAGTCCAGGAGCAGCGGGTTCCACAGGCTGAGCTCGCCGCCGGCGGCAAGCACGGCGCGTCGGCCGGGAGGCACCGCAACCTGCTGTCGCGCCCGCTCCCACACCTGCACGAGCGTCGGTGCGAATCGCAGGAATTCCTCGCCGGCCGCGGTGAGCGTCGCGCCTGCCCTGCTCCTCACGAAAACAGGTCGCCGGAGCTGCTCCTCGAGAGACCGCACGCGCGCGCTCACCGCCGTCTGGGTGACGTTCAGCCGCTCGGCGGCCGCAACGAAGCTGCCGGCCTCCACGATGGCCAGGAACGTGCGAGCGAGTTCGATGTCCATGATGTCCCTCGTCCAGACAACACTGCAGAAAAATCGATATCACCGCGCAAAGGAAATCGTTTGAGATCGCCTCGCCCGGACATCAGAGTCGGACGGCCGTGACACGGCCGCTCGCGCCCTCGCCGCGGGCCCGGAGGTCGCCTTGTTCAAGACGCTTCTCGTTCCGGTCGACGTGATGGATGCGGAAACCGCGATGCCGGCCATCGAGCGTGCCGCCGCCCGCGCCCTCCATGCGGACGGAAGCCTTCGCCTGATCTATGTGATCTCGGTCCTGCCATCGAGCTACATGGAGTTCGCCGCGCCCGATCTCCTCGATGATCAGCAGAATGCGGCCGAACGGGAGCTCGATGCCATTTCCGTGAAGATCGCCTTGCCCCGCGAGCGCGTTTCAACACGCATTCGGATGGGCTCGATCTATCACGAGGTCCTGCACGAGGTGGAAGACATGGGAGCCGACCTCGTCGTCGTCGGCTCGCACCGCCCTTCGATGCGGAGCTACCTGCTCGGTTCGAACGCTGCCACCATCGTGCGCCACGCAGCATGCTCGGTCCTCGTCGTTCGACACTAGCCGCTCCGGTTCGCAGCAGAGAGGCAGAAATGGAAATCCAGCAAGGCGACGTCGCTTCGGAACGCGTGATAAACGGCATTCTCGTCGGGCTTTTCGTGACCGCCCTCGCGCGGGCTTCGCTCATTGTCGTCGCGTGCGCCATGGCGGGTGTTCTGAGCGACCGCGGGGTTGTGCCGCACCTTGCGGCGGCGGGTTGGTGTTTCGCATTCATGGGCTCATTCATGGTCGGTCACGGCTTGCGGGCCGAACGGAGCGGCATGCTCCCCGAGGCCGCCGATCATTACGCTTTCGCTTTCTCGAGCTGCGTCATTGCTGCCGCCGCGTTTTTCACTGCCGGGCTCGCCGCGCCCGCAACCGTCTGAGGTCCTCGTCCCAAGCTTCGCGCCTTGGCCGAAGCCGGGCCTTTGCGGCGGACAAGCACGACTTCCGCCATGATCGACAAGGCAATCTCTTCGGGGCTGGCCGCGCCCAAGTCCAACCCTGCAGGTGCGCGGACGCGGGCGAGCGCGGCATCGTCGAATCCTGCGGCGCGAAGATGGCCGAGAACCAGACCTGCCCGCTTGTGGCTCGCCATGAGAGCGATGTAGTTCGCCTCGGATGCGAGGACGCGCGCCATCGACTGATGATCGCCCTTGTGCTGGGTGGCGATGACGACGAAGTCGGTCGACCTCGGCTGGAGGGCTTCGTAGGCGACATCCTCGGCGACGATCCGCGACGCTTGCGGAAAGCGGGATTCGTCGGCTAGCGGATCGTGTACGACGACGTCGAAGCCCATGAGCGCGCCGAGCCCGCACAGGCATTCCGCCACGCGGCCATGTCCCAAGATCCACAGGACGGGCTTGGGCAGCACGGGCTCGACGAAGACCTTCATCGTACCACCGCATGGCATTCCCGTGCCGAGCACGTCGTCGTTCAGATCAAGCTCGACGATCTCGCCGCGCTCCCTTTCGATGGACTCGATCGCGGCGTGCGCCACGGTCGCGTCGGCACAGCCGCCGCCCACCCAGCCTGCAAGCACGGCTCCCTCGCGATCGAAGATGGCCTTGGCGCCAGGCACCGCCGAGGTGGAGCCTTCGGCTGCAACGACGGTTGCCAGCGCAAAGGCCTGCCGATTCGTCCGCAGCCGGACTGCGAGAGCGAATATGTCCGATGCGTCGGAGCCTGCGGGCGGGTCGGCATTCATGCGGCCGCAATCTTCACTTCGCCAGAGGGTGAAGGCCGGATGGTCCGCGTTCGCATCGAAGCGCGCAATCGAATATTGTTGGGCTCAGCCAGCAAAAGAATTGCTGGATGCCGCCCCTTCGCGTTTTCAGGCATGCTCGGCAACCGGATTTGGCGTCCTGCGCGCCGGACCCGCTCCGTCTGCGGCGGACGCGTAACGGTGGCGCCACGTTCACGCGGACGCCGGTCCGCTTCCGGGCGACATCGTCGAGGTCGTCCACGTATGTCTAGTCGGAGAAGGCTGCCATGCTGATCGTCAACGCGCACGCAGATCACGGCAAAGCGCTGGACGTCGGCGACGCCGCGTGCCTCGACGTTGTGGCGGCAAGCGAGGCGGAGCGGTTCCTCGCGCTTCGCCCGGATCACGCGCCGACACCGCTCGTCGCGCTTGCGGGACTGGCAGGCGCCCTCGGCCTTGCATCCATCCACATCAAGGACGAAGGCCAGCGCCTCGGTCTCGGCAGCTTCAAGGCCCTTGGCGGCGCCTATGCGGTCGTCCGCCTCGTCGTCGAGGAGGCGGCGCGGCGGCTCGGCCGCAGGGTCGACATGTCGGAGTTCCGCGCGCCCGAGATACGGGCCGTCGCCGCTGGACTGACGCTCGCCTGCGCGACGGACGGCAATCACGGACGCTCGGTCGCGCAAGGGGCCAGGCTCGCCGGCGCCAACTGCGTCATCTTTGTCCACGCCGGCGTCAGCGACCAGCGCGTCGAGGCCATCGCCCGTTTCGGCGCCAAGATGGTCCGGGTCGCCGGCACTTACGACGATTCTGTCACTGAGGCGGCGCGCGTGGCGAACGAGAACAACTGGATCATCGTCTCGGATACGTCGTGGCCGGGCTACGAGCGCATCCCGCGGCTCGTCATGCAAGGCTACACCGTGCTGCTGCGCGAGGCGCTGCGGCAGCTGCCCGAACCGCCGACGCATGTCTTCGTTCAGGCGGGAGTGGGCGGCATCGCCGCCGCGGTCGCGGGACATTTTGCGCTCGTGTTTGGCGCAGGGCGTCCGTTTGTCGTCGTGGTCGACCCTGCGCGCGCCGCGTGCCTGTTCGAAAGCGCGCGCGCCGGGCGGCCCGTCAAAATAGCGCATGGCGAGCCGACGGTGATGGCCATGCTCGAATGCTACGAGCCGTCCTTGGTTGCCTGGCGCGTGCTGTCGCGCGCCGCCGACGCCTTCATGACCGTCGATGACGGCGAAGCGATCGACGTGATGAAGCGACTCGCCTCTCCCGTTCCCGGCGATCCCGTCATCGTCGCCGGCGAGAGCGGCGGCGCCGGTCTCGCGGGCCTGATCCAGGTCGCGCGGGATCCCGTCCTGCGCGAGACGATCGGACTCGGGCCCGATGCCCGCGCCTTTCTCATCAACACGGAAGGGGCGACCGATCCGCTGCTCTACGAGCGTCTCGTCGGCCGCAAGCCCGGCGATGTCGCGCGCGTCTCACGAAATGGACGCATGACGGAGTGATGCAGGCGTCGCGCGGCGGCTCCGAATCCGCGAGCGTTACGCGCCTAGCCCATGACGAGCCCTTCGATGTCGTGCTTTTGCGTCACCGGCACGAGCTCGTCGACGACGCGGCAGACGAGGTGGTCGCGCACGCTTTGCGGCAGGGCCTCATAATAGTCGCGCGTCACCATCAGGTCGTGCAGCGCCGCGTGGCCGGCGCCGGGCGCGTCCACTCCGAGCACCAGCACCGGCCGGGCAATTGGCGAGGGGTGATCCGTGCCGCGATGCACGGTGAGCGCGGACCGGCAGGAGATGTCGCCCATCTGCGGGTATTTCCTGACACCCCGCTCTTCGAAGCGGCCCCAGAGCTCCGGCGCCGGGAACATCTCGTGCTTCCAGCTCCGCCCGTCGTCCCATTGGGTGCCGGGCGCGACCTCGAACGGCCCCATGTCGGACGTCACGTCGACGCCCGTGAGGTTGAATGCCAGGGAGGTGATGCGCCGCTCCTCGTAGCTCTCGCGCGGCGAAGGGAAGTCGCGGTGCCATGGCTGGCGCCTGGCGCCCTGGAAGGGCGTGTCGAAGCCGACCTCGACGATCTCGTAATGTGGCCCGAGCACCGCTGCGCACATGCTGGTCACCCATGGATGCGTGACGAGGTCAACGAACCCCCGAAGCGCCTGCGGATGGATCTCCACATACCAGCGGCGTGGGCCCCGCCCGACGGCCCCGCCCGGGCGCTGGATGGCGTCCCAGAAGGCGGTCATCATGTCTTCGCGCATGATCTCGGCCCATTCGCGCGGGAAGGCCGCTTTGCGGCCGACGATGCCGTCGCGGTAGAGCGTGTCGACGTCTTGGCTGATGTCGAGCCCCGCCGCATCCCGGCGGGCCACCACTTGCGCTTGCGCTGCTGTCACGAGTCGGTCCCTCGCTACGCTCCGCGTGGAGCCGCGCCGGTCTCGCCCGGATTTGCGGCAAATATGGGTGAGCTTGGCTGCGGCGCCTCGGGTACCGTTCCAGATGAGCCGCAGTCGTTCTACGGCGATCCGAGCTGGCGTTCGGCCTGCGTGACCATGTCGAGGCAGGCGGCGCTGTCGCCGCGTCCGTCGAGGGCCCGCGCCTCGTTGAGCTTCGCGCGCGCCTGCATCACGCGGTCGCCGCCACCGCCGACCTCGGCCGCCTGCCGGGTGGTTTGCGCCTCCCTGGCTTCGTTCTGGAACGGAGGCACCGTCTGAGGGGCGATCGGTTCTCCCTGATTGCGGGCCTGCATCGCCTGGCTCTCGCGCGCCGCGGCGACCCCCTGCCCTCCCGAGGAGACCGACGCGGTCGCCTCCGCCGCCTCGTTGACGCGCGCCTCGAGCGCATGGATGCGGTCGGCGCAGGGAGACGCCAGGGAAGAGCCGGCAAGGAGCAGATACGCCGCCGCGCCGGCCGCAGGCATCAGGCGAGAGGACATGAAGCGTCTCCGTGTCGATATGTCAGACCAATCCGTGATCGCATCGTGAGGTTCCAAACCGGCCGGGGGGTCCTTCCCGGAGGGCGCCGAGAGGACCACCGGCCAGCCTTCGCTCACGTGCTCAGCTGATCGCGGATCGGCAGCTGCCGAATGCGCTTGCCGGTCGCGGCGAACACCGCATTGGCGATGGCCGGCGCCACCGGCGGCAGGCCCGGCTCGCCGACGCCGCCGAGCGGCCCGCCGTAGTCGGTCGAAGGCAGGAGATGCACCCGGATTTCGCGCGGTGCCGAATCGATGCGCGTGAGCTCGTAGGTGTCGAAGTTGTTCTGCTCCGCCCGCCCGTTCCTGAAAGAGATCTCGGCCGAGGTGGCGAGCCCGGCGCCCATGATGACGGCGCCCTCCATCTGCGAGCGCACCCGGTCCGGATTGACCATCGGCCCGCAATCGATGGCGATGTCGACGCGCGGGATCGCCAGCCGCCCGCCGTCACCCACCGCCACCTCCGCCGCCACGGCGATGTAGCTGACGAAGCTGTAATGGCCGGCGATGCCCAGCCCGCTTCCCTTGGGCAGGGTCCGGCCCCAGCCGATGCCGTCCGCCGCTGTCTCGACGACGCGGCGCAGGCGGCCGGTGTCGATCGGGTAGCGGTCCGGGTCCTCGCCGTGGTTCCAGACGTCGCCGATCTTGGTCGGGTCGATGATGCGCGCCGGGCCGATCAACTCGAGCAGATAGTCCTTCGGGTCGCGGCCCGCCGCATGGGCGAGCTCGGCCACGAAAGACTGGATGGCGAAGGCGTGCGGGATGTTGGACACCGACCGGTACCAGCCGATCCGCACATGCGCGGGCGCCTCCGGATTCTCGGCCCTGATGTTGGGGATCGCAAAGGGCGTGTTGACGAAGCCCATGCCGAGCTCGAAGGGCAGCTCGTGCTTCGGGTCGGGCGCGAAGATCGAGCCGATGGTCGGAGCCGCGCTGCGGTGCAGCCACGCCACAACCTTGCCGGAGGCGTCGAGCCCCGCCTCGAGGCGCTCGACGGAGACCGTGTGATAATAGCCGTGATGCAGGTCGTCCTCGCGCGTCCAGGTGACCTTGACCGGGGCGCCGTCCATGGCCTGCGAGCAAAGGCCCGCCTCCACGACGAAGTCGGGCTTGGACTTCCGCCCGAAGCCGCCACCGAGCAGCGTGACGTTGACCTTCACCTTCTCGACCGGCAGGCCGAGACGCTTGGCAAGACGTCCGCGCGTCGCCTGCGGCGCCTGGGTGCAGGCCCAGGCCTCCGCCGCGCCATTGACGATGCGCACCAGCGCCGCCGGCGGCTCGAGGGTCGATTGAGCGAGATGCGGAATGTAGTATTCCGCCGCGACGCGCTTGGCCGCTCCGGCCATGGCGCGCTCGACATCGCCCTCGTTGCGGACGACCTTGGCGGGCTTGCTCGCCGCCTCGCTGAGGCGCGCGCGATAGGTATCGGAGGAATAGACGGCGTTCGGCCCGTCCTCCCACTTAATTTTCAGCGCCTCGCGTCCCTTGATGGCCGCCCAGGTGTTGCGCGCGACCACGGCGACGCCGCCGAGCGGCTCGAACTCGGACGGGATCGCCGGCGCGTCGATGGCGACGACCTTCACGACTCCCGGCACCTTCAGGGCGTCAGCGGCGTCGTAGGACACCACCTTGCCGCCATACACGGGCGGACGGGCGACGACCGCATGAAGCATGCCGTCGGCCCGGGCATCGATGCCGTAGATCGCCTTGCCCGTGGTGATGTCGTGGTTGTCGACGAGGCCGATCGTGTCCTTGCCGATGTAGCGGAAGGCGGATGGCTCCTTGAGCCGCACGGTTGCGCGATCCGGCACCGGCAGCGCCGCCGCGGCTTTGGCCAGCGCGCCGTAGCTTAAGCTGCGTCCGCTCGCGCCGTGGGTGACGGCGTGATCGGCGGCCCGAACCTCGGACACCGGGACGCCCCACTGCGCCGCGGCGGCCTGCTCCAGCATCGTCCGCGCCGCCGCCCCCGCGCGGCGCATCGGCATGAACCAGTGGCGCAGGCTGCGCGAGCCGTCCGTGTCCTGGTTGCCGAAGCGCTCCTCATCGCCCCATGCCTGGGCGACGCGAATGCGCGCCCAATCGGCGTCGAGTTCGTCCGCGATCACCATGGCGATGGAGGTGCGCACGCCCTGCCCCATCTCGGAGCGGTGGCAGGTCACGGTGACGGTGCCGTCCTCGGACAGCGCGACGTAGATGGTGGGATCGTCGCGCCAGCCGTTCGGCATCCCGTCGGCGCCGAACTTCTTCTCCTGGGCGGGGAGCCCGGTCGGCAGGCCTGCGGCAAGGACGAACACGCCGGCGCCGGCGAGGAAGGTGCGGCGGCTGACATTGACGAGGCCGCCCGTGCGGTCGAGGACGTGCTCGGTCATAGGCGCGCTCCCTTGGAGGCCTGCTTGATGGCGGCGCGAATGCGCGGGTAGGTGCCGCAGCGACACAGATTGCCGCTCATGGCGGTATCGATGTCGTCATCCGTCGGGTTTGGCGTCTCTTTCAGCAGCGCGGCCGCCTGCATGATCTGGCCCGTCTGGCAGTAGCCGCATTGCGACACGTTGAGATCGCGCCAGGCCGCCTGGACCGGGTGATTGCCGTCCGGCGAGAGACCCTCGATGGTCGTGACCGTGAGGCCTTCCGCCGCCGAGATGGGCGTCTGGCATGCACGCACGGCCGTGCCGTCGAGATGAACGGTGCATGCGCCGCAGGCCGCGACCCCGCAGCCGAACTTGGTGCCGGTGAGGCCCAGCTCGTCACGCAGATACCAGAGGAGCGGCATGTCGGGATCGCCGTCGTAGCGGCGCTCGGTCCCGTTCACAATCAAGGTCGTCATCAGCGTATCCCTTCTTGGCGTTCCAAGAGGTCCGGGCGCGTTATGCCGTTCGCCAGCAAGCTGCTGGCGTGACGGCCAACCGATTCACGCTCTGATGCGCTCATGCTGCGCCTTCAGCGCGGAAACGCAAGATGCGCGGACCGCAAGTTTCCGTGACCGGAGAGGTGACTTGAATGGTCAGGGTCGCACCATCACCTTGAGCGCCTCGCGCTCGTTCATGGCCAGGTTTCCCCACGGGGCGTAGGAGCTCACGTGGCCCACGGAGGAATCGCTGCCGGTAATGCGGCCGGGAGGGTATGTTCCGTCCGACAGCGCGCCGTGAGGCTCAGCCCTCCACGAGCGGCGCACGCGGGTGTCGGACTCGGCGCCTTCGTCAGTTCGTCGGCAAGCCTCGTCTCTTGCTGCTCCGTCTTGCCGGCCCGGCCACCAGCCACGAGGTGGGGCTGTCAGACCGCGACCTGCGCACCCACCTCGATGACACGTCCGGCGGGAATGCCGAAATACTGGCTCGCGTCATTCGCTGAGCGGGCAAGCCCGATGAACAAACGCTCCTGCCAGCGCGGCATCGGCGACTTCGGGGCGACGCGCAGGGCACGCCGCGCCAGGAAGAACGACGTCTGCATCAAATCGATCTTGAGGCCATGCGGGCGCGCTCGGCTCAGTGCGTTCGTCACGTTCGGCGCTTCCATGAAGCCGAAGCGCAGCGTCATGCGCCAGAAGCCGTCCGCAAGGCGCTCGACCGATACACGATCCTTGTCATCGACCCGCGGCTGGTCGTCCGTGACGACGCTGAGGACGACGTTCTGTTCATGCAGCACCTTGTTGTGCTTCAGGTTGTGCAGCAAGGCGCGCGGTGTGCTGCCCGGATGTCCCGTCAGGAACACGGCCGTGCCCTTCACGCGCTGCGGAGCGCTCCTGGCCAGCATGGCGATGAATTCGCCGAGGGGCACCTCCTCCTGGCGCGTCTTCTCGGCGAGGATGCGGGTCCCCCGTCGCCAGGTGCGCATCGCGAGCATCAGCGTGGCGGCAACCGCGAGGGGCACCCAGCCGCCCTCGACGATCTTGAGCATGTTGGCGAACAGGAAGGTCACATCGATTGCGAGGAAGGGGACGATGACGAGGGTGGCGAGAGCAGGCGGCCACTTCCAGCATTTCCATAGCACGAAGAAGGCCATGGTGGTTGTGACCACCATCGTGCCGGTGACGGCGATGCCGTAGGCCGACGCGAACGCGCTCGAGGATTTGAACACGACGACAAGGAAGACGACGAGGACCAGCAGCACCCAATTGACGACAGGGATGTAGACCTGGCCCTTCTCCGTCTCCGAGGTGCGCCGGATTTCCATGCGCGGCAGCATGCCGAGCTGGATGATCTGCTGCGTCATCGAATACGCGCCGGTGATGACGGCCTGGCTGGCGATGATGGTCGCCGCCGTGGCGAGCCCGATCATCGGCACCAAAGCCCATTCCGGATAGAGCAGGAAGAACGGATTTTCGAGCGTCCGAGGCCGGGCGAGAACCAGCGCGCCCTGGCCGAGATAGTTGATGACGAGCGACGGCAGCACGAAAGCGAGCCAGGCGGTCTGAATGGGTCTGCGCCCGAAATGCCCCATGTCCGCGTAGAGCGCTTCCGCGCCCGTGACGGTCAGGAAGACGGCCCCGAGCGTCAGGAGGCCGATGTGGCCGTGGCTCAGGAGGAAGCGAAGGCCATGCACCGGGTTGAATGCCGCCAGGATGCTCGCGTCGTCGAGGAGATGGAGCAGGCCGCCGGCGGCGAGCGCTGCAAACCAAACCGACGTGATCGGGCCGAACCAGGCGGCCACGGCCGCCGTCCCGCGGCTCTGCACGGCGAAGAGGCCGACGAGGATCAGGAGGCTCAGCGGCAGGATGAAGGGATCGAAGGCCGGCGTAACGACCCTGAGCCCCTCGATGGCCGAGAGCACCGAGATCGCCGGCGTGATCATCGCGTCGCCGTAGAACAGGGCCGCCCCGGCCATGCCGAGGAGCGTGATGAGAGCCGAGTGGCCACCCATGACCCGCTGCAGCAGGGCCATCAGCGCCGGGGTGCCGCCCTCGCCGTTGTTGTCGGCGCGCATGATCAGCAGCACGTATTTGATCGTCACCACGATGATCAGCGCCCAGAGCATCAGGGAGACGACGCCGAACACCATCTCGCGCGTGGGCGTCCCCCCGGCAGCCGCGGCGTTCAGGCTTTCCTTGAGCGCGTAAAGCGGGCTGGTGCCGATGTCGCCGTAGACGATCCC